>NZ_AZVV01000014.1:0-241828 GCF_000514395.1 Pseudomonas sp. URMO17WK12:I12 | reverse complement strand
AAGAGTGGCCTTTTTTGTGCGCGCCTGTTTTGTAGGTGTGAGCGAAGAAATGGCGCCTTTAGATGATCGTGCCCAGAAATGAGAAATCGTTCTGATTCCGAAACTTAGGTCTCCCCTGCAACCGTTCGCCCGCTCATTTGCGCTTATTTGACCTATATCGGGATTAACGGTTGACACCCCGCCGTTCGCCTGTAGAATGCCGCCACACAGACGCGGGATGGAGCAGTCTGGTAGCTCGTCGGGCTCATAACCCGAAGGTCGTCGGTTCAAATCCGGCTCCCGCAACCAAACATCAAAAAAGGCTACTCGAAAGAGTGGCCTTTTTTGTATCTGCAGAAAAAGTCCTTTCGCAACAATGATCTGTCACAGTGTCGTGAAGCGTCAGGGATCATCAGGCAGCCGAGTTCAGACTATGCTGCAACTCAGGCAGCCCCCTCTACGACTCATGACAGTCCATCGCCGCAAACCGGTGAGAGGCGTTAATATTCGTGATTATTTTTTTCTACAGGGATTGGTAACTTGGCTCGATACCTCCATCCTGTCGCGCACAATCCAAGAGGTGATTGATGCGCGCCAACTCGTCTGATCCACAAGACACCGTCACAGCGACACAACCGATCAAGGCCGGGCGTTTGCACCTGCTCGATCTGATCAGCAAATACCGTCAGCCCATTGGCCTGGCGGTCACGCTGCTGTTGTTCGCGATCGCGCTGATTGCCTGTCGTCATCTGTTGAGCGAACTCGACCTGTACGCTTTGCATGACTCGATCCTGGAAGTCCCGAAACCGGCCCTGCTCGGCGCACTGGGTGCGACCATCGTCGGCTTCATCATTCTGTTGGGTTACGAATGGTCGGCCAGCCGCTATGCGGGTGTAATGCTGCCGCCGAGAATCCTTGCACTTGGTGGCTTCACGGCCTTCGCCATCGGCAACGCCATTGGCCTTTCCATGCTCTCGGGGGGCTCGGTTCGCTACCGTTTATATGCGCGTCATGGCCTGGGGGCTGGAGACGTCGCTCACATGACGTTGTTTGCCAGCCTGTCGCTCGGTTGCGCCCTGCCACCGCTGGCCGCGCTGGCAACCCTTAGTGACCTGCCGGCCGCCTCTACCGCCCTGGGTCTGTCCGAGACCTTGCTCGGCGTGATTGCCGCAGCTGTCCTGCTGCTCTTTAGTGTGCTGGCCATCGGCATCTACCGCCGTCGCCTGCCGGAACAGCCTTCACCGGATAACCTGTTGGTCAAAGTCGGTCGCCGCACCTTGCGCCTGCCCGGCCGCCGCCTGACCTTCCTGCAACTGATCATCACTGCCCTGGACGTGGCCGCCGCCGCGACCGTGCTCTATCTGTTGCTGCCGGAAGCGCCCCCCTTCGGCGCCTTTTTGTTGGTGTACTTGCTGGCATTGGCCGCGGGTGTGCTCAGCCACGTGCCGGGCGGGGTCGGCGTATTCGAAGCGATCCTGCTGGCCGCCTTCGCCGATTCACTCGGCGCAGCACCACTGGCCGCCGCCCTGCTGCTGTATCGACTGATTTATGTGGTGTTGCCTTTGCTGGTGGCCTGCATCTTTCTGCTGATTAATGAAGGCCAGCGCCTGTTTCAGTCGCGTCAGTCCCTGCGCGCGGCGTCCGGTCTCGCTGCTCCGATTCTGGCGGTGCTGGTGTTCCTGTCCGGCGTGGTGCTGCTATTTTCCGGCGTGACCCCGGAAATCGATACCCGCCTGGAACACATCGGTTTCCTGATCCCGCATCGTCTGGTCGACGCCTCGCACTTCGGCGCCAGCCTGATCGGCGTGCTGTGCCTGTTGCTGGCTCAAGGCCTGCGCCGACGTTTGTCGGCCGCCTGGATGCTGACCACTATTTTGCTGCTGGTCGGCGCCCTGCTCTCCCTGCTCAAGGGTTTTGACTGGGAAGAAGCCTGCCTGATGACCCTCATCGCCAGCTTGCTGGGGGTTTTCCGTCGCTCGTTCTATCGCCCGAGCCGCCTCACCGAACTGCCGTTCTCGCCGTTGTATCTGGTGTCGAGCCTGTGCGTGCTGGGGGCCTCGATCTGGCTGCTGTTGTTTGCGTATCAGGACGTTCCGTACAGCCATCAACTCTGGTGGCAGTTCACCCTCGATGCTGATGCGCCGCGTGGCTTGCGCTCGCTGCTGGGCGCCGCCGTGCTGCTGGTCGTGGTGTCCCTGACCTGGCTGCTGCGCACCGCCCGCCCGGTCATCCATTTGCCGACGCCGGATGAACTGGAGCGCGCGTCCAAGATCCTCATGGCTTCAGCCCAACCGGATGGCGGCCTCGCCCTGACCGGTGACAAGGCGCTGCTGTTCCACCCTGACGACGAGGCGTTTCTGATGTACGCCCGCCGCGGGCGCAGCCTGGTGGCGTTGTACGACCCGATCGGCCCGACCCAGCAACGGGCGGAAATGATCTGGCAGTTCCGCGACCTTTGCGACGTCCACCACGCCCGTCCTGTGTTCTATCAGGTGCGCGCCGAGAACCTGCCGTACTACATGGACATCGGCCTGACCGCGATCAAATTGGGCGAAGAAGCCCGAGTCGATCTGCATCGATTTGATCTCGAAGCCAAGGGCAAAGAGATGAAAGACCTGCGCTACACCTGGAACCGCGGTACCCGCGACGGGTTATCGCTGGAGATCTTTGAGCCGGGTCATGCGCCAATGGATGAGCTCAAGGTGATTTCCGATGCCTGGCTGACCGGCAAGAACGTGCGCGAGAAAGGCTTCTCGCTGGGCCGTTTCAGCGATGATTACCTCAAGCATTTCCGCATTGCGGTGATCCGCTTCGAAGGTCGCCCGGTAGCGTTCGCCAATTTGCTCGAGACTTATGGCCATGACCTGGCCAGCCTCGACCTGATGCGTGCGCACCCGGACGCGCCAAAACTGACCATGGAGTTCATGATGGTCGGCCTGATTCAACATTATAAAAATCATGGATACGCGCGCTTCAGCCTGGGCATGGTGCCGTTGTCGGGGTTGCAACCCCGTCGTGGTGCACCACTGACCCAGCGCCTGGGCTCGATGGTTTTCCGCCGTGGTGAGCAGCTCTACAACTTCCAAGGCTTGCGCCGCTTCAAAGACAAGTTCCAGCCTGACTGGGAACCCCGTTATATGGCCGTGCCCGCCGGACTCGATCCGCTGGTAGCCCTGGCCGACACTGCTGCCCTGATTGCGGGCGGCTTGACCGGATTGGTGAAACGCTGATGATTCAACGCTCCTTGCGGTACGTACTGGCCACACTGGTAGTGCTGGCCCTGATTCTCGGTGGCGGTTACTGGTACCTGAAACGTCCGGCACCGGCTCCGACGCTCGAACTGCTGACACCGGCTGATGGCGCGGCGATGACCCGTGTGATTCCCGGGACCACACCGAAAGCCCAGGTACTGGTGGCGGTCAATGAAGACCAGAAGCTCAGCGATCAGCAGTTGATGACCCTGAGCCGCTCCAGCTCGGCGCAGATTGTCCAGGTGATCCTGCCCAAAGACTGCCTGCTGCAAAGCCGGGCCCTGCAATCGGGCCTGAGAGAACTCAAAGGCCCGGCGACCCTGGTCAGCGGCATCGGCCCTGGCGCCGTGCTGGCGTGGCGCTGGTTGTCCGAACAAAAGAACGACAAGGCTCAGGCCGTTTCCGTTGACCTGGCCCTGGAAAAACCGGGTTGCACCCACCTGCTGCCGAAAAGCGCCGCCCACGGCCACTGGCTGGTGGCATGGAACGACAACCCGGACGACACCAGTGCCGGTTTCGTGCGCGATCAACCCAACGCCGAAACCAGTATCAGCGACTACGACATCAACCTGCCGCAAGTGCTGAACAACGAACTGCGCAAGATCCTCGTCGGTGGCGACAAAGCCGCCGGCGGCCTGCAGATCCCGGTTGTTGAAGTACCCGCCGGCCAGGCCAAGGACACTGTGACCCTGTTCCTGTCCGGTGACGGCGGCTGGCGTGACCTTGACCGTGACGTAGCGGGCGAAATGGCCAAGATCGGTTACCCAGTGGTCGGCATCGACACCCTGCGCTACTACTGGCAGCACAAGAGCCCGGAGCAAAGCGCCCTGGACCTCGCCGAACTGATGCAGCACTACCGGCAGAAATGGGGCACCAAGCGCTTCATCCTGACCGGTTACTCGTTCGGCGCTGACGTACTGCCAGCGATCTACAACCGCCTGGCCGAATCGGAACAACAGCGCGTCGACGCCATCATCCTCCTGGCCTTCGCCCGTACCGGCAGCTTCGAAATCGAAGTCGAAGGCTGGCTCGGCAACGCCGGCAAAGAAGCCGCCACCGGCCCGGAAATGGCCAAGCTGCCACCGGAAAAAGTGGTGTGCATCTACGGCGAAGAAGAAGTCGACGAAAGCGGCTGCACCGACAAGACCGCCGTGGGCGAAACGATGAAACTGCCTGGCGGCCACCACTTCGACGAGAACTACCCGGCACTGGCCCAGCGCCTTGTGGACATCATCGTCAAGCGACAGGCCAAGGAAGACGCGACGGCGCAAGAGTGATCTGAGCGTCGCCACGAAAAAGCCCCCGCAGCTGTTTGGTTGCGGGGGCTTTTTTACATGTGCGGACGTGAAGTGCTTTCAGCTAGTAGACGGTATGTCGAACTCGACCTCGACTCCATTCTCCTAAATGTCTTGACTCTTCATCAAGCTAGAAAGTCCAAGTGTCCACACTCCATAAAACGTGGACACTTTTGTTATTGGAAAAATCGAGCCGTCAACACAGTTCAATAGATTCTGACCTCTCGACCGAACCAAACAAAGACCGAATCAGAAGAAAAACTGCCCCAGAGCAAGTAACACCGCTCCCACATTGAGTCTCCGTCGTCTTCAAGTTATGTGTTCGGACACAAAAAAGCCCCCGCTACCTTCACGGCAACGGAGGCGTCTACTTATAGGCGACGCTCTGCGGCGTCATAGACCTCTTCATCACGTCGGGCTCCGACTGCGACGATCAGTACCTGAATGGCCTTGCCATCGACTCGATAAACAATTCGTGTGTCGCCTGTCCGGATCCGTCTGCAACCTGCAAGACTGGCTCTTAGGGGCTTGCTGCTCTTATCTGGCTCACCATTGATAATCCGCTCTTCGATCACATCAAGAATGCGGTTCGCCGCCACAGCTCCCAGCAGATCCAGATCCTTCTGAACCTCCGGATGATAGATAACGCCCCAAACCATCCACAGCTCCTTTAGTCTTTCTTGGCGTACCGCGCCCGCATATCGTCGTGGCTGACAGCCTTGGCCTGATCAAAACCGATCAGTCGCTCTCGAGCCGCCGCTTCAACCCGAAGGTCCTCGAGCTCGTCGAGCATTTCCTGATACGCATCGACATTGATAATGACCGCTGCGGGTTGGTTGTCTTTGAAAATGACCAGTCGTTCGGTGGCTCGGCTGGAAATCTCCTTTAGCCTCGCACTGAACCCCCTGACCATTGCAGTCACCGAAATTGCTTGGTCAGCACGCTCCAGTAATGCCGTCATACTCACCTCTCTACACAATCATGCAAATTTGAACACACAGTTCTACGCAGAGTATTGCGTTGAATTAGACATACAGCAAGCTGCAAAAAACGCGAGTTTCTCATCCAGCGTTTTTCACCCTGAGAAAAAGTGAGCCGAAGGACGTGTAAACGCTCCCGCCGTGTTTAGTTTCGTTTACTTCTGGTGTCGCAATATCAGATGACGCCCGCAGACCTTGTAGGCAAACTCCGAATCTCGCGTTTGGGCACTTTGCCGCCTTGTTGCGCTTTTCTTTGACGGGATAGTCTCCGGACGTCGCTGCAGATGCAGTGATCGGGTGTGGTAACCCGGCAAAGCAAAGTGCAACAGCGCTCCCAACACGATTTCATGCGTTTTCGCCTGTCATCCAGTGTTATGGCGGCTGTGCGTGGGAGACCTTCGGGTCTGCCGGTTCCTTTGCTCTTCCGGTTTACCACCCTGCGTACAGCTGCCACCCATTCGTGTGGTAACGAATGTGGCAGCTCCTCGTTTTAAGGAGCGAAACAATGAGCAAAATAGATCCGTCCGCGATTTCAGATTTAAAAACCATCGGCTTCACCCCCCTCATCTACTGCTCGGATCAAGCGCTATTCAACGTCCGCGCCGGCGTCCCCATCGTCGAAGCTTTAGCCCAAGCCTCCGACCTCCTCTTCCTCGGCAAATCATTCGCCGAGGATGCTGCCTACGCAAGAGACACCGACCGCCACGCATGGGCCGCGCATTACCTGACAGCAATGGGTAAGGCTGTTATTGATGATGTCTTGAAGGTCCTAACCCCACGACCTGCCCGGACAAAAACCGAATCCGAAGAAGAGCGTCCCGTAAGCTAGTAACACCGCAATTCCCTTGTGGGAGCGGGCTTGCCCGCGATGACGGCGGCAGATCCAGCATTGATTTGACAGACATACCGCTATCGCGGGCAAGCCCGCTCCCACAGGGATTTTCATTGGGTCGGGATCAAATGCCAGACACAAAAAAGCCCCCGCCACCTTCACGGCAACGGGGGCTTTTTGTTGAGGCTTACATTTCTACCTGAGTCCCCAGCTCAATCACCCGGTTCAACGGCAGATTAAAGAAGCGCAAATTGCCATTGGCGTTTTTCAACATGAACGCAAACAACCCCTCTCGCCAACGGGCCATGCCTTCCAGCTTGGAGGCAATCACCGTCTCGCGGCTGAGGAAGTAGGTGGTGCGCATCGGACTGAAGTCCAGGTCATCGAGGTGACACAGTTTCAGCGCCTGTGGCACGTCCGGTTCGTCGACGAAACCGAAGTGCAGGATCACCCGAAAGAACCCTTCGCCGTAGGAATCAACTTCGAAGCGTCGGCTCGGCGGTACCCGTGGGATGTCTTCGTAGACCACCGTCAGCAGCACCACTTGCTCGTGCAGCACTTGGTTATGCAGCAGGTTGTGCAACAGCGCATGAGGCACCGCATCCGGGCGTGCGGTCAGGAACACGGCGGTGCCCTGCACGCGATGCGGCGGTTGCACACGGATACTGCTGATGAAAATCGGCAGGGGCAGCCCACCTTCGTCCATGCGTTCGACCAGCAATTGCTTGCCGCGTTTCCAGGTGGTCATCAGCACGAACAACGCGATACCGGCGATCACCGGGAAGGCGCCGCCCTGGACGATTTTCGGCACGTTGGCGGCGAAGTACAGGCCGTCCACCAGCAGGAAGCCGATCAACACCGGCACCGCGAGGACCGGAGGCCATTTCCACAGCAGCAACATCACCGCCGACACCAGGATGGTGGTCATCAGCATGGTGCCGGTCACCGCCACGCCGTACGCCGAGGCCAGGGCGCCGGAGGATTCGAAGCCCAGCACCAGCAGGATCACGCCGACCATCAGCGCCCAGTTCACCGCACCGATGTAAATCTGGCCTTGTTCGGCGCTGGAGGTGTGGCGGATGTGCATGCGCGGAATGTAGCCGAGCTGGATCGCCTGACGGGTCAGGGAGAACGCACCGGAAATCACCGCTTGCGAGGCGATCACCGTGGCCAGGGTCGACAGGCCCACCAGCGGGATCAACGCCCAGCTTGGCGCCAACAGATAGAACGGGTTACGAGCGGCTTCCGGATCCCCCAGCAACAGCGCGCCTTGGCCGAAGTAGTTCAGCACCAGCGCCGGCAACACGAGGATGAACCAGGCGCGGGCAATCGGCTTGCGACCGAAGTGGCCCATGTCGGCGTACAGCGCTTCGGCGCCGGTCAACGCCAGCACGACCGCGCCGAGGATCGCCACGCCCATGCCCGGGTGCTGGGTGAAGAAACGCACGCCCCAGACCGGGTTCAGCGCTTGCAACACCTCCGGGTGCTGCATGATCCCGTAGACGCCCAGCGCCCCCAGCACCACAAACCAGGTGACCATGATCGGCCCGAACAGAATGCCGATTCGCGCGGTGCCGTGGCTCTGGATCAGGAACAGCGCCACCAGCACGACCAACGACAGCGGGACCACCCAATGGTCGATGCCATCGAACGCCAAGCCAAGACCTTCAATCGCCGAGAGGACGGAAATTGCCGGGGTGATCATGCTGTCGCCGTAGAACAGCGCCGCACCGATCAGCCCGCAGACCACCAGCAACCCTCGCAACCTGGGATACCCCGACGCCGCCCGTCTGGCCAGCGCCGTCAGGGCCATGATCCCGCCCTCGCCCTGGTTGTCGGCGCGCAGCACGAACATCATGTACTTGATCGAGACGACCCAGATCAGCGACCAGAAGATCAGCGCCAGTATTCCCAGCACGCCGTCATGGTTGACCGGCACGCCGTAGCCACCGGAAAACACTTCTTTGAGGGTGTACAGCGGGCTTGTGCCGATATCGCCGTAAACCACCCCGACCGCCGCGACCAGCATGCCGATCGGCTTCGCCGCCGAATGCCCGGCGCTCGCTGCCTGACTACTTGCCTGACCCATCCACCACTCCTACTACCCAGAACGGACTTCTTTGGAAGAAGCACTATGCATTGCCACGCAGCATGCGCTGTTTTACTTCAGGTTACAGACGATATGTTGACTGTAAATATTTGGTAAAGCCTAACGGCGCGAAGCATAGCGCAGCACTCGTCGTATTTCCCTGCATAAAGCTGGTCAAGTGAACGACTGATCGCTAGAATTGCGCACTTTTTGATCAGAGGCGCAGAAAAGCGCCCGTTTGTCGCCTTGCCGACTCGGCTGGAGGCGTCACAAATACCGAGGTTAGACATGTCCACCACTCCTGCGCCGGCCAATCCAAAGGTTGGCTTCGTATCCCTGGGTTGCCCAAAAGCACTGGTCGACTCCGAGCGCATCCTTACCCAGCTGCGCATGGAAGGCTATGACGTCGTGTCCACTTACGAGGACGCCGATGTCGTGGTGGTCAACACCTGCGGCTTCATCGACTCGGCCAAGGCTGAATCGCTGGAAGTGATCGGCGAAGCCATCAAGGAAAACGGCAAGGTTATCGTGACCGGCTGCATGGGCGTCGAAGAAGGCAACATTCGCAAGGTGCACCCAAGCGTGCTGGCCGTGACCGGTCCGCAGCAGTACGAGCAAGTGGTCAACGCCGTGCACGACGCCGTGCCGCCGCGTCAGGATCACAACCCGCTGATCGACCTGGTGCCGCCGCAAGGCATCAAGCTGACCCCGCGCCACTACGCCTACCTGAAGATTTCCGAAGGCTGCAACCACAGCTGCAGCTTCTGCATCATCCCGTCGATGCGCGGCAAACTGGTCAGCCGTCCGGTCGGTGACGTGCTCGACGAGGCTCAGCGCCTGGTCAAGGCCGGCGTCAAAGAGCTGCTGGTAATTTCCCAAGACACCAGCGCTTACGGCGTTGATGTGAAATACCGCACCGGTTTCTGGAACGGCGCGCCGGTGAAAACCCGCATGACCGAACTCTGCGAAGCCCTGAGCTCCCTCGGCGTCTGGGTTCGCCTGCACTACGTTTACCCGTACCCGCACGTCGACGAGCTGATCCCGTTGATGGCCGCCGGCAAGATCCTGCCGTACCTGGACATCCCGTTCCAGCACGCCAGCCCGAAAGTCCTGAAAGCCATGAAACGCCCGGCCTTCGAAGACAAGACCCTGGCGCGCATCAAGAACTGGCGCGAGATCTGCCCGGACCTGATCATCCGTTCGACCTTCATCGTCGGCTTCCCTGGCGAAACCGAAGAAGATTTCCAGTACCTGCTGGACTGGCTGACCGAAGCCCAGCTCGACCGCGTCGGCTGCTTCCAGTACTCGCCCGTCGAAGGCGCCCCGGCCAACCTGCTGGACGCGGCCATCGTGCCGGACGACGTCAAGCAAGACCGCTGGGACCGCTTCATGGCGCACCAGCAAGCGATCAGCTCGGCGCGCCTGCAACTGCGCATCGGCCGTGAAATCGAAGTGTTGGTGGACGAAGTCGACGAGCAAGGCGCGGTTGGGCGTTGCTTCTTCGACGCCCCGGAAATCGACGGCAACGTGTTCATCGACAACGGCAGCAACTTGAAGCCGGGCGACAAAGTCTGGTGCAAAGTGACCGACGCCGACGAATACGACCTGTGGGCTGAACAGATCTAAACGCAAAAAATACGAAAAGCCCTGCTCTCTTGACGAGATGCGGGGCTTTTTTACGTCTATCGTTTTGTGGGAGAAAGGACTCGCACACCCCACTGCACACAGGACATCCGGCCATGCGCCATCATTCGGTCATCCACACCCCGAAACACAGTGACTACGAAGAACTCACCCGGGTCTGGGAGGCCTCGGTGCGCGCCACCCATGACTTTCTGCCAGACAGTTACATCCTGTTGTTGAAAGATCTGGTGCTGACCCGCTACCTCGATGCCGTGATGCTGATTTGCACCCGGGACCCGCGCCAACGCATCACCGGGTTCGCCGGGGTCGCCGCCGGCAAGATCGAAATGCTCTTCATCGATCCCGCCCACCGCGGCCAGGGCCTGGGCAAACAGTTGCTACGCTATGCCATGGAACACCTGAATGCCGACGAACTGGACGTCAACGAACAGAACCCGCAAGCCTTGGGGTTCTACTTCAAACAAGGCTTCGAAGTGATCGGCCGTTCCGAGTTTGACGGCATGGGCCAGCCTTATCCGCTGTTGCATATGCGCATGAAGCAGGCAGATCAGCGCGCTCAACGCGGCTAAAAGTCTCACCTTGCAAAATGGACCCGCGATTAACCGGCGCCACGCAGGTACAATGCCCACCCCTTTTTTGTTACGGCCCTGTCATGACTGACCCGATTCGTCTCTCCAAACGCCTCATCGAACTCGTCGGCTGTTCCCGTCGGGAGGCTGAGCTGTTCATCGAGGGCGGCTGGGTGACCGTGGACGGTGAAGTCATCGACGAGCCGCAATTCAAGGTCGGCACGCAAAAAGTCGAACTCGACCCCGAGGCCAAGGCCACTGCACCAGAACCGGTGACTATCCTGTTGAACGTGCCCGTGGGCATGGACGCGGACACCGCCATGGCCACCCTGAGCGCCGAGACGCTGAGCGAAGAACACCGCTTCAGCAAACGTCCGCTCAAGGGCCATTTCCTGCGCCTGACCGCCAGCACCGACCTGCAGGCCAACGCCAGCGGTTTGCTGGTGTTCACCCAGGACTGGAAGATTCTGCGCAAACTCACTGCCGATGCCAGCAAGATCGAGCAAGAGTATGTGGTCGAGGTTGAAGGCGACATGGTGGCTCACGGCCTTAACCGCCTGAACCACGGCCTGACGTACAAGGGCAAGGAACTGCCGCCGGTCAAGGCCAGCTGGCAGAACGAAAACCGCCTGCGCTTTGCGATGAAGAACCCGCAACCGGGCGTGATCGCCCTGTTTTGCCAGGCCGTCGGCCTGAAGGTCGTCGCCATCCGCCGCATCCGCATCGGCGGTGTGTCCATCGGCAAAGTGCCGCTGGGCCAATGGCGCTACCTGTCCGGCAAAGAGAAGTTCTAAGGCTTCTCCCGCCGCCACACATTCCGGCGCCGCTGTTTGCTGCGGCGCCCACTGCTGAATA
The DNA here is from genome assembly GCF_000514395.1 of Pseudomonas sp. URMO17WK12:I12. Taxonomy (NCBI): domain Bacteria; kingdom Pseudomonadati; phylum Pseudomonadota; class Gammaproteobacteria; order Pseudomonadales; family Pseudomonadaceae; genus Pseudomonas; species Pseudomonas sp. URMO17WK12:I12. The sequence goes on along the minus strand of NZ_AZVV01000014.1, from coordinate 230,334 downwards.
TCAGGATTGCACACCATGATTCATAACGACGTATTGCGCAGCGTTCGCTACATGCTGGACATCAGCGACAAGAAGGTCATCGAGATCATCAAGCTCGGCGGCATGGACGTGTCCATGGAAGACCTGCTGACTTACCTCGACAAGAAAGAAGAAGACGAAGAAGGCTTCGTCCGCTGCCCGGATGAAGTCATGGCGCACTTCCTCGATGGCCTGGTGATCTTCAAGCGCGGCAAGGACGAAAGCCGTCCACCGCAGCCGATCGAAGTCCCGGTGACCAACAACATCATCCTGAAAAAGCTGCGCGTGGCCTTCGAACTGAAAGAAGACGACATGCACGCGATCCTCAAGGCTGCCGAGTTTCCGGTGTCCAAGCCTGAGCTAAGCGCGCTGTTCCGCAAGTTCGGCCACACCAACTACCGCACCTGTGGCGACCAGTTGCTGCGCAACTTCCTCAAAGGCCTGACCCTGCGCGTTCGGCCGCAGTAAGCGCCTCGTCCCCTGTAGGAGCACAGCTTGCTGTGCGATAGCGATCTTCAAAACGCCATCGCCAGCAAGCTGTGTTCCTACAGAAGCGGACTCAGACTGGGCCGAATGGCCCCTCATTCCTCGCAAAAATAGTGGCTCCGCTGACGGCGACTGACGACTAGGGTGTACTGACCCTCAACGCTCAGGATTCGCCATGCACCCGTACTTTTCCCTGCAAGGCCGCACTGCACTGGTGACCGGTGGCACCCGTGGTATCGGCAAAATGATCGCCAAGGCTTATGTCGAAGCCGGCGCAACCGTGTACGTCTGCGCCCGGGATGCTGAAGCTTGCCGGCAAACGGCTGACGAGTTGAACGCATTCGGGCGCTGCCATGGCGTAGCGGCCAACCTGGCCACCGAAGAAGGTGTGCTTCAACTGGCTACGCGCCTGGGCGAGCAGATCACTCATCTGGATATTCTGGTGAACAACGCCGGCACAACGTGGGGCGCTCCGCTGGAGAGCTACCCGGTCAAGGGTTGGGAAAAGGTCATGCAGCTCAACGTGACGTCGGTGTTCAACTGCATTCAGCAGTTTTTGCCGCTGCTGCGCAAAGCCGGCTCCGAAGCCAATCCGGCGCGGATCATCAACATCGGCTCGGTGGCCGGGATTTCGTCCTTTGGTGAGCAGGCGTATGCCTACGGGCCAAGTAAAGCCGCCCTACATCAATTGTCGCGGATTCTGGCGCGGGAACTGGTGAGCCAGCACATCAACGTCAACGTGATCGCGCCGGGGCGTTTCCCGAGCAAGATGACCCAGCACATTGGCAATGATGAACAGGCGTTGGCCGAGGATACGGCGCTGATTCCGATGAAGCGTTGGGGCCGAGAGGAAGAGATGGCGGCGCTGGCGATCAGTCTGGCGAGTACGGCGGGGGCGTATATGACCGGGAATATTATTCCTTTGGATGGTGGGTTCAGTCTCTGAGATTGGCGGTGCGGCCATCGCGGGCAAGCCACGCGCCCACCGTTGGAATGCATTTCCCTGTGGGAGCGAGGCTTGCCCGCGATGACGGACTGACTGGCACCACCGATCCTGTGGCCGCTCGGGTTATCATGCCCGTCCTGACCCCGCCTCGACCCCAGATCATGACCTACAGCGTTTCCCCCATCGGCTTCGTGCGCTCCTGCTTCAAGGAGAAGTTCGCCATCCCGCGCCAACCGCAACTGGCCCCGGCCGCTCGCGGTGTACTGGAGTTGGTCGCGCCGTTCGATCAGGGCGATGCGGTGCAAGGCCTGGAACAGGTCAGTCACGTCTGGTTGCTGTTCCTGTTCCACCAGGCCCTGGAAGAAAAACCGCGCTTGAAAGTCCGCCCGCCTCGTCTAGGCGGCAACAAATCCATGGGCGTATTCGCCACCCGCGCTACGCATCGGCCCAACGGCATCGGTCAATCCGTGGTCAAGCTGGACAAGGTCGAAGCCAATCGCCTGTGGATATCCGGGATCGACTTGCTGGACGGCACGCCGATTCTCGACATCAAACCTTACGTGCCTTACGCCGACATCATCGACAGCGCCTCCAACAGCATCGCCAGCGCCGCGCCGCAGCTGATTCCCGTGCAGTGGACGGATGCCGCGCTGCAACAGGCTCATGGCCATGCTCAGCGCCTTGAAGAGCCCTTGGTGGCGTTGATCGAGCAATGCCTGGCACAAGACCCACGTCCGGCGTACCAGATTCCTACACCCGAGCGGGAATATGGCGCGCAGTTCTGGGACCTGGACGTGCGTTGGCATTATCCCGAGGCCGGGGTTATCCGCGTCCTGGAAGTCATCCCCGCGAAAATCTAAACACCAGAAACAACTGTGGGAGCGAGCTTGCTCGCGATGGCGGTGTGTCAGTCAATATTGATGTCGACTGACACTCCCCTATCGCGAGCAAGCTCGCTCCCACAGGTAAAACAACGCTGTTGCTTACTTCTCGACGAACGCTCGCTCGATCAGGTAATCACCCGGCTCGCGCATCCGCGGCGACACTTTCAGGCCGAAGCTGTTCAGCACTTCGCTGGTCTCGTCGAGCATGCTCGGGCTGCCGCACAGCATGGCGCGGTCGTCCTGCGGGTTGATCGGTGGCAGGCCGATGTCGCTGAACAGCTTACCGCTGCGCATCAGGTCGGTCAGGCGACCTTCGTTCTCGAACGGCTCGCGGGTCACGGTCGGGTAGTAGATCAACTTGTCACGCAGGGCCTCGCCGAAAAATTCGTTCTGCGGCAGGTGCTCGGTGATGAATTCGCGGTAAGCGACTTCGTTGACGTAACGTACGCCGTGGCACAGGATCACTTTTTCGAAACGCTCGTAGGTTTCCGGGTCCTGGATGACGCTCATGAACGGCGCCAGACCGGTACCGGTGCTGAGCAGGTACAAATGTTTGCCAGGCTTCAAGTCATCCAGCACCAGGGTGCCGGTAGGCTTCTTGCTGATGATGATCTCGTCGCCTTCCTTCAGATGCTGCAACTGGGAAGTCAGCGGGCCATCAGGCACTTTGATGCTGAAGAACTCGAGATGCTCTTCCCAGTTCGGGCTGGCAATCGAGTAAGCGCGCATAAGCGGGCGGCCGTTGGGCTGTTGCAGGCCGATCATCACGAACTGACCGTTCTCGAAGCGCAGACCCGGATCACGGGTGCACTTGAAGCTGAACAGAGTGTCGTTCCAGTGATGAACACTGAGGACACGCTCGTGGTTCATGTTGCTCATGTACGTGGGACTCCTGGAGATTTTGCCTGCGCCGATGATGTGCGCAATTGCATCGCATTCTAAAGGCAGAGACAATATCTGTTAAATGGATTATTAAGATAAGGGTTATCGGTTATATCGATATGCGATTTACTCTCCGTCAACTTCAAGTATTCGTCGCCGTCGCCCAGCAGGAAAGCGTATCCCGTGCTGCTGGCTTGCTCAACCTCTCGCAATCGGCGGCGAGCACCTCGATCACCGAACTGGAGCGCCAGTCCAGCTGCCAGCTGTTCGACCGCGCCGGCAAACGGCTGAGCCTCAATGCCCTCGGCAAACAGCTGCTGCCCCAAGCCGTGGCCCTGCTCGATCAGTCCAAGGAAATCGAAGACCTGCTCAACGGCAAGTCCGGTTTCGGCTCGCTGGCGGTCGGTGCGACCCTGACCATCGGCAACTACCTGGCCACCCTGCTGATCGGCAGCTTCATGCAGCGTCATCCGGAAAGCCAGGTGAAGCTGCACGTGCAGAACACTGCCAATATCGTGCAACAAGTCGCCCACTATGAAATTGATCTGGGTCTAATTGAAGGCGACTGCAGCCATCCGGACATCGAAGTGCAAAGCTGGGTCGAGGATGAGCTGGTGGTGTTCTGCGCACCGCAGCATCCATTGGCCAAACGCGGTATCGCGACCATGGAGGAGCTGAGTCACGAGGCATGGATATTGCGTGAGCAAGGCTCTGGCACACGACTGACCTTCGACCAGGCCATGCGTCACCATCGCAGCTCGCTGAATATCCGGCTCGAACTGGAACACACCGAAGCGATCAAGCGCGCAGTGGAATCGGGATTGGGGATTGGGTGTATCTCACGGCTGGCACTGCGCGATGCGTTCCGTCGTGGCAGCCTGGTTCCCGTGGAAACACCGGACCTGGACCTGGCGCGACAGTTCTACTTCATCTGGCACAAACAGAAATATCAGACATCGGCGATGCGCGAGTTCCTCGACCTGTGCCGCGCTTTCACCGCAGGGGTTCAGCGCAGCGACGAGATCGTTCTGCCGAATATCGCTTAAAGCAGAATCACCGCCCAGACCAGCGCGATCATGCTCAGCGCCACGAATTGAGCTGCGCTGCCCATGTCCTTGGCGTTCTTGGACAGCGGGTGCAATTCCAGGGAAATGCGATCGATGGCCGCTTCCACCGCTGAGTTCAGCAACTCGACGATCAGCGCCAACAGGCAGACGGCAATCAGCAGCGCCTGCTCGACACGGCTGACGTTCAAAAAGAACGACAGCGGAATCAGGATGACGTTGAGCAACACCAGTTGGCGAAAGGCCGCTTCGCCGGTGAAGGCTGCGCGCAGGCCATCCAGCGAATAGCCGGAGGCATTGAGGATACGCTTGAGGCCGGTTTGGCCTTTGAAAGGTGACATAGAGTGGGCAACTGACCAGATAGGAATGGGAACGCTAGATCAAGCAAAGTCAAAATAGCGTGAACATGGAGCTGTTTAGTGGCTTGGAATTGACTCAAGTTGTTGCAAGAGTAGTGCAGCCTGGGTCCGGGTCCGCACATTCAGCTTGCGGAAGATCGCCGTGACATGGGCTTTGATCGTTGCTTCCGAGACACTCAGCTCGTAAGCAATCTGTTTGTTCAGCAAACCTTCACAGACCATGGTCAACACCCGGAACTGTTGGGGTGTCAGGCTGGCAAGGCCTTCGCTGGCGGCCTTGGCTTCCTCGGAAACGTTGACCGCTTCAAACGCCTGCGGCGGCCAGAATACGTCGCCGTCCAGTACGGCACGCACGGCTTTCTGGATCACGCTCAGGTCGCTGGATTTTGGAATGAACCCACTGGCGCCGAACTCACGGGACTTGACCATGATCGACGCTTCTTCCTGCGCGGACACCATCACCACCGGAATTTGCGGGTACTGACCGCGCAACAGCACGAGCCCGGAAAAACCGTAGGCACCGGGCATGTTCAAGTCCAGCAGCACCAGATCCCAATCGGACTTTTCATCCAGGCGGGCTTCCAGCTCGGCAATGCTCGCCACTTCCACCAGACGAACATCCGGGCCCAGGCCCAGAGTCACGGCCTGATGCAGCGCGCTTCGAAACAGCGGGTGATCATCGGCAATCAGGATTTCGTATGTGGCCATTTTTCAAATGATCCTGTTTTTCAAACGACTCAAGGCACAGCCACGGAGCTGCACCAATGGGGCACGTTCAACGCCAATAACAGCTGAAAACGGCGTATCAAACCTGGCCGCGCCCCAATCGGCGCCAAGCATGCCCAGCCAAGACTGGGTGGTCAAGGTGCATGGGCGGTACAGTTCTTTGCAGTATGGGCGACAATCAGCAGATGGCTGGGGCCGAGCTTTGCACGAAGGGCATCAGCTCGGCATGAGCGGGCGTGGCGACGTTCATGTCCAGTTGCCGTTTCGCGTCCAGGTAATGCTGGCTGAACACGTCGAAATAAGCGTCCAGCGCCGAGGCCGCTGCGGTATCCCCGGCCAGATCAAGGCACAGTGCAGCCACTTCGGCGGTGCACAAATGCTCACTGCGGGTCGACCTGCGCAATCGGTATCGAGACAGCTTCTCGGGCAACAGGCTGAGGATCGGCAAGCGATCAAAGTAAGGGCTTTTGCGGAAAATCTTCCGGGCTTCTGTCCAGGTGGCGTCCAGCAGAATAAACAGCGGACGCTTCGAACTGTCCATGTCCACCGTGTTGGTGACACGCTCGGGCTCAACGTATTCCCCCGGAAACACCAGATAGGGCTGCCACTGCGGGTCGGCCAGCAACGCCAGCAATTGTTCATCAACCTCGGTGCGAGACCAGATAAACGCATGGTTGTCGCGTACCACATCGGCAATCAGCCAACCGGTGTTGCTCGGTTTGAACACTTCCTTGTTGGTCATGATCAGGCACACACCGGAGCGCGCCTCGACCTGCGGGCGCCAGGCGCACAGACAATGACTCTCGATCACCCGGCAGGAACGGCAACGCGGCGCCCTCCAGCCTCGGGCCTGAATCGGCTTGATCCCCTCTTCTTCTCGGGAATCGCGCAAGCGGGCCACGGCGTTGGCAGCAAAGGGCGGAATGGCAGGGTTCATCGCAGGCAGCGCCGGCAGAAGGAGGAAATCGACACGAAAAGCACTCGGCTGGGCAAAAAGTGCCACCAGTTTATCAGAGCAGCCAGCGCAAGCCTGTACCGTCCGGAGCGCGTCCCCTATAATTCGCCGCCACTGAACGCACAGTCATGTGACGGGTCGAAGCACCAGTCACTGAACCAGGAGAGTTTCATGCTGCGCCTTATCGTTCCCACCGCTGCCATTCTGCTGGCGTCGTCCTTCAGCGCTCAGGCTGCGTCCTTGAAAGACACGGAACTGAACAAAATGCTGCAAAACGTAGCCGCCCAAAGCAGCGTCGGCACGCCACGGGCGATCAACGAAGATATTCTCGATCAGGGTTATACCGTTGAAGGCACCGAGCTGATCAACCACCTCAGCGTCCAGAGCAGCCACGCTGACAAGATGCGCGCCGACCCCAAGGCTGTTTACTTCCAGCTGGGCTCTACCGTGTGCAACAACCCGGGCTTTCGCAAGCTGATGGCAAAGGGCGCGACCATGCGCTACGAGTTCACCGAGGTCAAAACCAACCGTCCGGTGGCCAGCGAGCGCTTCAAGGAGTCGGATTGCCTGCAACCGGCGGCCAAGAAGAAAAAGTAATCACCCGGATTTGGCGCGCCGTTGTTCATCCTCGGCGCGCAATTCTGCCAGCAACGCCTGCAAGTAATGTGACCGTCGCTCAGTTCCCTCCAGACGTCGGCAGCACTCCTCCTCGAGACTCACGTGATGGGTCTCGGCTGATGACTTGAGCAATCGATACAGTCGCGTATCGATCTCCAGAATCACTCTGGCCATAACATCCCGCCTCCCTGCTCCTCGCCCTGCTTGAGCGAAAATTCCTTCAACTTCTAGAACCGCGCGCCCTGCCTTTGACGCAAAGTTGTCGTGTCGCATCTGTAGCTTAGTAAATCAGAGCGCCCGACACTCGGCGTGCGTTCAGACGAGCGGTGAAATCACCTTGCAAATCGTCAATAAGCGGTTGCCAGGAAACACTTTGCGGCGCAATGATCAAGCCAGCATAAATCTCTGCGAGGGTCTAGATTCATAGTGATCCCATTCACTTTTCCGGGCTGGAAAGGGGCCGCCCGCGACACGTCTTGTTGTGCCAAGTGTGCGAATGTTTCCTGCTTCAAGGGAAAACACAGCCTGTATGGAAGGAGAAATTGATGCCTTACCAACCGAATGACCTGCTAAGCCGTCATTTTGAAGAAAGCGGCCACGACCTCACCAACAAGGTCGAAGAACAACTCAACCTGGTGTCACCCAACAGCCCCAACATCCCCATCTACCGCGACATGATCCTGACAGTGCTGCGCATGGCCCAGGAAGATCACAACCGCTGGAATGCCAAGATAACCCTTCAAACCCTGCGCGAACTGGAGCACGCCTTCCGTGTACTCGAGCAGTTCCGCAGCCGACGTAAAGTCACCGTGTTTGGCTCGGCCCGAACACCGATCGAACACCCACTGTATGGTCTGGCCCGAGAACTGGGCGCCGCGCTGGCGCGCTCGGACCTGATGGTCATCACTGGCGCTGGCGGCGGCATCATGGCGGCGGCGCACGAAGGGGCCGGCAGGGAGCACAGCCTGGGCTTTAACATCACCCTGCCGTTCGAACAACATGCCAACCCCACGGTGCAAGGCACCGCCAACCTGCTGCCCTTCCACTTCTTTTTCACCCGCAAGCTGTTCTTCGTCAAGGAAGCGGATGCACTGGTCCTGTGCCCAGGCGGTTTCGGCACCCTGGATGAGGCGCTGGAAGTACTGACACTGATTCAGACCGGCAAAAGCCCATTGGTGCCGGTGGTATTACTGGACGCACCGGGCGGCAAGTTCTGGCAAGGCGCGCTGGACTTCATTCACCATCAACTGGAGGAAAACCGCTACATCCTGCCGACCGACATGAAGCTTGTGAGCCTTGTCTACAGCGCTGAAGAAGCGGTGGAACAGATCAACCAGTTCTACAGCAACTTCCACTCCAGCCGCTGGCTCAAGCATCAGTTTGTGATTCGCATGAACCACACCCTCAGTGAGCAAACGCTTGACCACATGCAGGAAGCATTTGCCGACCTGTGCCTGAGCGATCGCTTCCATCAGCACGCCTACAGCGGCGAAGAGCACGATGAAGCGCAGTTCAGCCACTTGGCGCGACTGGCCTTCAACTTTAACGCGCGTGATCATGGTCGCCTGCGTGAACTGGTGGACTACATCAACCTGCCGCAAAACTGGGCGCAATCTACCCCCCAAACGCAGCAGCGCACGCGCGAGCCCTCCAAGGTTATGTGAGGCAAAAAAAATGGCCCGCTATCGAAATAGCGGGCCATTTTTTATCAATCATCCATTCCCCGGCCACTGAACAAGCGGCTGATCATCTCCATGGAGTATCCCCGATAACTCAGGAAGCGCCCTTGCTTGGCACGCTCCCGAGCATCTATCGGCAGATGCCCGGAAAATTTACGCCGCCAGGTATCCTCCAACTGCTCCTGCCAGTTGATACCGCTCTCGCGCAACGCGAGTTCGATATCGGCCCGTTGCAGACCGCGCTGGCCGAGCTCCTCGCGAATACGCAAAGGGCCATAACCGGAGCGGGCGCGGTAAGAAACAAAGCTTTCGAGGTAACGGGATTCGGACAGCAGGCCCTCTTCCGTCAAGCGGTCGAGTGCTGTGTCGATCATTTCAGGGAGGGCGCCTCGCTGACGCAGTTTACGCGTCAGCTCGACTCGACCGTGCTCGCGTCGAGCGAGCAGGTCCATTGCGGTTCGCCGCACCGCGACGAGTGTATCGAGTACGGCGGTCATCGGATCAATCAGATATCAGCGTCAGCCAGGTCATCAGCCGTCTCTTTGACTGGCGATGCTTTGACGTCCGGCGCCGGGGTCAGCAACTTGTCACGCAGTTGCTTCTCGAGCTTGGCGGCGATTTCCGGATTGTCTGCCAGGAACTTGGCCGAGTTGGCCTTGCCCTGACCGATCTTGGTGCCTTCATAGGCATACCAGGCGCCGGACTTCTCAACGAAACCGTGCAGAACACCCAGGTCGATCATCTCGCCATTGAGGTAGATGCCTTTGCCGTAAAGAATCTGGAACTCGGCCTGACGGAACGGCGAAGCCACTTTGTTCTTCACGACCTTGACGCGGGTTTCGCTACCGACGACTTCATCACCTTCTTTCACCGCGCCAGTACGACGGATGTCCAGACGAACCGACGCGTAGAACTTCAGCGCGTTACCACCGGTGGTGGTTTCCGGGCTGCCGAACATCACGCCGATTTTCATACGGATCTGGTTGATGAAGATCACCAGGCAGTTGGCGTTCTTGATGTTACCGGTGATTTTACGCAGCGCCTGGGACATCAGTCGGGCTTGCAAGCCGACGTGCATGTCGCCCATTTCGCCTTCGATTTCTGCCTTTGGCACCAGAGCGGCCACGGAGTCGACGATGATCACGTCAACGGCGTTGGAACGCACCAGCATGTCGGTGATTTCCAGGGCCTGCTCGCCGGTGTCCGGCTGCGAAACCAGCAGGTCGTCAACGTTGACGCCCAGTTTGCCGGCGTACTCAGGATCAAGGGCGTGTTCGGCATCGACGAATGCGCAGGTCGCGCCGGCTTTTTGAGCCTGGGCGATCACGGACAGTGTCAGTGTGGTTTTACCGGAGGATTCAGGACCGTAGATTTCAACGATACGGCCTTTTGGCAGGCCGCCAATGCCGAGCGCGATGTCCAGACCCAGAGAGCCAGTGGAGATAGCCGGGATCGCCTGACGGTCCTGATCGCCCATACGCATTACGGCACCCTTGCCGAATTGACGTTCGATCTGACCCAGGGCCGCAGCCAAGGCTTTCTTCTTGTTGTCGTCCATTAAAGTCCTCACGTAATCAATAAGGCCTGACGGCCAACACCTGTATAAGTAGCCAGTATTATTCCACAGCGATTCAGGATCGCCTACCCCTGATTTGAGATTTCTGTGGCGGCATGGCGCAGCAGCCCCTCTAGCGCGGCCTTCACCGTTTGTCGGCGGACTTCGTCGCGGTTGCCAGGGAAGTGCTGCACCTCGCTGAACACCTGCTCACCGACGCCCCAGGCCAGCCAGACCGTGCCCACCGGCTTGCTCGCAGAGCCGCCATCCGGCCCCGCCACACCGCTGACTGCCACGGCAAAATGCGCCCGGCTCTTTTCCTGGGCACCGCGAACCATTGCCTCGACCACCTCGCGACTGACCGCCCCCACCGTCGAAAACAACTCGACCGGCACGTTCAATTGCTGGGTTTTCTGTCGATTGGAGTAAGTGACATAGCCAGCCTCGAACCACGCCGAACTTCCCGGAATACGGGTGATCGCCTCGCTGATCCCCCCGCCCGTGCAAGATTCGGCGGCCGTGACATGGGCATTGAGCACCTGCAAGCGCCTGCCCAGTTCAGCGGCCAGTTGGGTGATTTCTTTCACGGTCATCTCCTGAGCGAACGGAAGCGGAATGAGAACTACCGTACACGAGCGTATCGCGCTTGCAAGGCGCAGGATCAATCAAAATGTGAGGGCGCAAGGGCTCTGATATAGGCCTGACAAGCTTGCAAGGCAATCAGTCCACGGTCCCCGGTGTCGGTGATGGCGACCATCGTTGAGCATGCGCCGGGTCAAGTCCCGCCAATAACCCGCCAAGAGATCAGACCGAAGACTGGCATAGCACCGCCCTCGCCCGCGCCCAGAGTTGCAGACGATCCTCCAGGCCGTTCAGCCCACCATTGATGCGACGAGTAATGCTGTTGAACTGGTCGTGATCGGCGAGTTCGTTAAGGCCGTTCTGCGCCCAGTACCAGGCCGCGGATTCAGCGGCCCATTGAGGTTTTTCCAACAGTTGCGGAATAAACAGCAAGCGATCATCACCGAACAATCCAAGACTGCATTGGCGATAGTTATCGCGGCCAGTGATCTGGATCAAGCCTCGGCCGCAGTACTTTTGACCATCACCATCCTGTGCAGGAGTGTTACCCAAGCGAGTAGCCAAGGCACCGGTGTCGTATTGGCTCAGATATTGTTCACTGCCGAGTTCACGTACGTATTGCAACTGCCCGGACTCATGGCCGACTTGAGCGAGAAAGACGGCGATACGTTTCGGGGTATTGATGTTGAAACGAGCCATGGCGGCATTGAGCGCAGAAATGAAAACGCCCGCTTGGACGCGGGCGTTGGGCATGATTTTTAGCAGTTGCCCATCGGTTAGCGGCATAAAAGGTCCTCGGTCAATAAACCGTTTATGGTGGGTTTGAATGAACGGCACTGGCCGTGGGAGACCTGCGTCCTTGCAGGCCGGATGCCGGTCGGCACCACTGCTCGCCAATCCATTGGTCTTGAGTTTCAACGATCCTGATGGGTGTCACGCGGGGGCACATCGCACACGTCCATGCGCTTCGCAGCCCAACGCTCATAAAGCCCGATGGACACGTCGGCCCCAGCCATTGCTGTCAGGCAGCCAAAGGCGCAGGCCGCCCAGATCGACACACCGGCGGCGTACAGCAGCATGATGGCCGAGACCCCACAGACCATGCAGGCCCCGGACCGCAAGGCCAGGCGTCGCAGCAGTGACCAGCCGCGAGCGCCGTCCTTGTCGGCGCGCCACATTTCGCCGGACACCCCGCCCACCAGGGCAAGGACGATGACGAGCCATATCGGCATGTCCAGCAACGCTAGTTGCTCGTTTGTCATGTCACGCCTCCGGGAGTGATTGATGAGTGGTTCTTTAAAACAGTGTTTTCTTGAGGTGCCTGATGGAAGGTAGGCATTCCAAAAAGCCCGGTGATTGCCGGGCTTTTCAGTAATGCGGTCCTGCATTGACCTTTCGGCGCTACTGACGCGGTACGAGTCCATTCATATTGTTTCGCCGACCGCGGTCCCTGCCCGCCGGATAACTGCTTCTGGTGCTTTACGCTGCACACCCGGGTCAGTTGCCAACCCTCTGAACCGTTGAGGCCGGTTCATCGCTGCCTTTGTGGTGGAACTAAAGAACTTCGTTTCGAGCTGCTTTGTTGAGCGGCTTGAGACAAAGAATATGCATGGATGCATATACAGTCAATGCGCTAATGCATTTATTTGCGTATTTAAAATGCACCACCGCATTGAAGCCCCACGGACAAAGGCTCAGCCGGTTTCGACAGGCGAAAAAAAACCCGCTCAATGGCGGGTTTTATCTGAAGGTGACGAGGTTAACGGGCGTACATGCCCCACCAGAAGACGTGACCGAGGATGACAATCTGCTCTTCCTGGATTTCCTGGAAGGTGTAGTCCTCGTCCGGGTGCTCATCACGATTGAAGCTGCGCAGGCGAATGCCGGTCGGCAGGCGATACAGCTGTTTTACCCGCAACTGGCCGTTATGGTTGATCGCATAAAGGTCGCCATCAACGATGTCGCCAATCCCGCACTTGCCGGCGTTCACGCCAACGGTGGCGCCATCGCGCAGCACCGGCAACATGCTGTTGCCGCGCACCGTCACGCATTTTGCCTGGTCGAACTGCACCCCGTTGTGACGCAAGCTGCGTTTGCCGAAGCGCAGGCTAGAGCGCTCGCTCTCTTCGATGACGAATCTTCCTGATCCAGCAGCCAATTCAACCTCGCGAAGAAAGGGAACCGACACCTCGTCGTCATCGACGGGCGTATCGTCGTCCCACAGACTTATGTCCTTGAGTTCGGAATGCACTTCATTGCGCGCGGCATGGGCGGCGGGCGCGACATCGGCGCGGCCACGCAACTGATCGGTGCTCACGGCGAAGTACTCGGCGATCTTCGAGATGTGTTTATCCGAAGGGTCGACGATCTTCCCGCTGAGAATCCGCGAGAGTGTGGATTGAGGCACGCCGGTGCGACGGTGCAGCTCCGTGGGGGAGATCCCGTGCTGATCGAGCAGTGCTCTTAAGACAGTAGAAACGTTGCGTTTTTGCATAACGCGCATAGTGCTTGTTCTTTTCGCCGAAGACAAATGCTGTTTTGCATAAATCGTGCATATTCAGTGTAAATGTGCCGTGGGGCTTTCATGCCTGCGTCGGGCGGACCGCCCATGGTAATCTTGCGCCCATCGCGGAAAAGCCGGGCCAATGCCCCTCCTTTTGCCCTACACCTTTCAACGAGTTTTCCTGAATTTCCGATGAATAAAGCCATCTCCGATCTGTCTTCCCACACGCCAATGATGCAGCAGTACTGGCGCCTGAAGAACCAGCACCCTGACCAGTTGATGTTCTACCGCATGGGCGACTTCTACGAGATCTTCTACGAAGACGCGAAGAAGGCCGCCAAGTTGCTGGACATCACCCTGACCGCCCGTGGGCAGTCGGCGGGTCAGGCGATTCCAATGTGTGGGATTCCTTACCACGCCGCGGAAGGTTACCTGGCGAAACTGGTCAAGCTCGGCGAATCGGTGGTGATTTGCGAGCAGGTCGGTGATCCGGCGACCAGCAAAGGGCCGGTGGATCGTCAGGTGGTGCGGATCATCACGCCGGGTACGGTCAGTGATGAAGCGCTGCTGGATGAGCGTCGGGACAACCTGATCGCGGCGGTGCTGGGTGACGAGCGCCTGTTCGGCCTGGCCGTGCTGGACATCACCAGCGGCAATTTCACGGTGCTGGAAATCAAGGGTTGGGAAAACCTGCTGGCGGAGCTGGAGCGGGTCAATCCGGTCGAGCTGATGATCCCGGACGATTGGCCAAAAGACCTGCCGGCGGAAAAACGTCGTGGGGTTCGTCGCCGTGCGCCGTGGGATTTCGAGCGCGACTCGGCGCTGAAAAGTCTGTGCCAGCAATTCTCTACTCAGGACCTTAAAGGTTTTGGTTGCGAGAACCTGACCCTGGCCATCGGCGCTGCCGGTTGCCTGCTCAGCTACGCCAAGGAAACCCAGCGCACCGCTCTGCCGCATTTACGCAGCCTGCGCCATGAACGCCTGGATGACACCGTGGTGCTGGACGGCGCGAGCCGTCGCAACCTGGAACTGGACACCAACCTGGCCGGTGGTCGCGACAACACCCTGCAATCGGTGGTCGATCGCTGCCAGACCGCCATGGGCAGCCGCTTGCTTACCCGTTGGTTGAACCGTCCGTTGCGGGACCTGACCGTGTTGCTGGCGCGTCAGACGTCGATCACGTGCCTGCTCGACGGCTACCGCTTCGAGAAACTGCAACCACAGCTCAAGGAAATCGGCGACATCGAGCGGATTCTGGCACGGATCGGCCTGCGTAATGCCCGCCCTCGCGACCTCGCTCGTCTGCGCGATGCACTGGGCGCGCTGCCCCAGTTGCAAGTGGCGATGACCGAGCTGGAAGCGCCGCACATCATTCAACTGGCCAAGACCACCAGCACCTATCCAGAACTGGCGGCGCTGCTGGAAAAAGCCATTATCGACAACCCGCCAGCGGTGATCCGTGACGGTGGCGTGTTGAAGACCGGTTACGACAGCGAACTCGACGATCTGCAATCGCTCAGCGAAAACGCCGGGCAGTTCCTGATCGATCTGGAAGCACGCGAGAAAGCCCGCACCGGTCTGTCGCACCTGAAAGTCGGTTACAACCGCATTCACGGCTACTTCATTGAGTTGCCGAGCAAACAGGCCGAGTCCGCGCCGGCCGACTACATCCGCCGCCAGACGTTGAAAGGTGCCGAGCGTTTCATTACCCCGGAACTCAAGGCGTTCGAGGACAAGGCCCTGTCGGCCAAGAGCCGTGCCCTGGCCCGCGAGAAAATGCTTTACGAAGCGCTGCTCGAAGACCTGATCGCCCAGTTGCCGCCACTGCAGGACACCGCCGCTGCGCTGGCCGAACTGGACGTGCTGAGCAACCTCGCCGAACGCGCGCTGAACCTCGACCTGAACTGCCCGCGTTTCGTCGACGAGCCCTGCATGCGCATCACCCAGGGTCGTCACCCAGTGGTCGAGCAAGTGCTGAGCACGCCGTTCGTGGCCAACGACCTGAGCCTCGACGACAACACGCGTATGCTGGTAATCACCGGTCCGAACATGGGCGGTAAATCCACCTACATGCGTCAGACCGCGTTGATCGTGTTGCTCGCGCACATCGGCAGCTTCGTGCCGGCGGCCAGTTGCGAACTGTCCTTGGTGGACCGGATTTTCACCCGGATCGGTTCCAGCGATGACCTCGCGGGCGGCCGCTCGACCTTCATGGTTGAAATGAGCGAAACCGCGAACATTTTGCACAACGCCACCGAACGTAGCCTGGTGCTGATGGACGAAGTCGGTCGCGGCACCAGCACCTTCGACGGCTTGTCCCTGGCTTGGGCGGCTGCCGAGCGACTGGCCCATCTGCGCGCTTACACCCTGTTTGCCACCCACTATTTTGAGTTGACGGTGCTACCGGAGGCGCAACCGCTGGTGGCCAACGTTCACCTCAATGCCACCGAGCACAACGAACGCATCGTGTTCCTCCACCACGTGTTGCCCGGGCCTGCCAGCCAGAGTTACGGCCTGGCCGTGGCGCAACTGGCCGGCGTGCCGAGCGAAGTGATTGTGCGTGCTCGCGAGCACTTGGGTCGCCTGGAAGCCACCGCCCTGCCCCATGAAATTCCTGCACCTGCCAAGGGCAAACCGGCCGCGCCGCAGCAAAGCGACATGTTCGCCAGCCTGCCGCACCCGGTGCTGGATGAATTGACCAAGCTCAATCTGGATGACATGACGCCGCGCCGTGCGCTCGAAATGCTCTATACACTAAAGAACCGGATCTAACGCACTTGCCTGCAAGCTGTTAGAATCTCGCGCGGTTTGGGATGCTGCTGGCTAATAGCCTGGCCAGCAGACTATCGCTCCCGAACCTGGCGACCCCAACGTGAAGGGGCTCCGCTGCCGCCGCCTGAGGAGAAAATTAGAAATGACCTTCGTCGTCACCGACAACTGCATCAAGTGCAAGTACACCGACTGCGTAGAAGTGTGTCCGGTGGACTGCTTTTACGAAGGCCCGAACTTCCTGGTGATTCACCCGGATGAGTGCATCGACTGCGCACTGTGCGAACCAGAATGCCCTGCCGTGGCCATCTTCTCCGAAGATGAAGTGCCAGTAGAAATGCAGGAATTCATTCAGTTGAACGTTGAGCTGGCCGAAATCTGGCCGAACATCACCGAGAAGAAAGAATCGATGCCCGACGCTGAAGAGTGGGATGGCGTCAAAGGCAAGATCAAAGACCTCGAACGCTGATTCCCGCGCGTTCCCGAAAAGGCCCCTAGCGGGCCTTTTTGCTTTTCTACAGGCAAAAAAAGGGGCGGTTTGACCCGCCCACATTTTTCCCTATTCCCTGTATTCCTTTTCATCGTCCTGATGAACCGCTTCCTGCGATGTCCGTTCCCCTCTTCCTTGAAGGGCGTGTCTGTCCGTCGACACAGTTCAGATACTAGAGGGTTCTCTGCCTGGTGCAATTGAGCGGGATCGTCAAAAACGTTTGTCATATGCTCTTAACAAAAACAAATATCCATATAAATCAAAAAGATAGGAATGCGTGCTTAGGAATATGGACGAGTACTGCCTTTTAAAAATAACGAACACTTACGAAAGAGTAAGCAAAGACTTACAGCGCAAGACTACAAACCTGCGGCAATCCCCGCCCATCTTGCAGGCAATAAAAAACCCCGAGTCAGTCGGGGTCTTTTATGGCCGGTTGAGCCGATCGCTTATTGGAACAGCGACTCGCTCGACAGGCCGTTTTTCTCGAGAATCTCCCGAAGGCGCTTCAGGCCCTCGACCTGAATCTGTCTGACCCGTTCCCGAGTCAGGCCAATCTCCAGGCCTACGTCTTCAAGCGTGCTGCTCTCGTGACCGCGCAAGCCGAAGCGACGTACCACCACTTCGCGTTGCTTGTCGGTCAGCTCCGACAGCCATTGATCGATGCTTTGGGACAGATCATCGTCCTGCAGCAGCTCACAAGGGTCGGTTGGACGGTCATCAGTCAGGGTGTCCAGCAGGGTTTTATCCGAATCCGGACCCAGCGAGACGTCGACCGAAGAAACCCGCTCGTTCAAGCCGAGCATGCGCTTGACCTCGCCCACTGGTTTTTCCAGCAGGTTGGCGATTTCTTCGGGTGAGGGTTCGTGATCGAGTTTTTGCGTCAGCTCCCGTGCGGCCCGCAGGTACACGTTCAGCTCTTTGACCACATGGATCGGCAACCGGATAGTCCGGGTCTGATTCATGATCGCGCGCTCGATGGTCTGACGAATCCACCAGGTTGCGTAGGTCGAAAAACGGAAGCCGCGTTCGGGGTCGAACTTCTCCACTGCCCGGATCAGGCCGAGGTTGCCCTCTTCGATCAGGTCCAGTAGCGACAGCCCACGATTGACGTAACGCCGGGCGATTTTAACCACCAGCCGCAGGTTGCTTTCAATCATGCGCTTGCGCCCGGCCGGATCGCCACTTTGCGACAAGCGCGCAAAATGAACTTCTTCTTCCGGGGAGAGCAACGGGGAAAAGCCGATTTCATTGAGATACAGCTGCGTGGCATCAAGTGCCCGCGTGTAATCAATGTACTTGTGCTGTTTTAACGAAGCGGAGTGTTTGGATTTAGCACGAACGGAAGGTGGAGCTGCCCCTTCATCATTCGACATCGAATCCGTGGCGATGCCGGTCTCCATCAGGAGAACCTCATCGTCGATGTCAAACTCCGGCACTTCTTTACTGAGAGCCATTGTTATAGTCCTTTGGTGAGTTCGACCTCAAGCTCAAGCGGCGCCTTTATCCTTGGCAACGCTGGAGCCTGTTCCCTCTACGTGACGGAACAGGCTGGCTAACAAATCAACGACGTGGCAGGAATTGCAGCGGATCTACAGGTTTACCTTGGCGGCGAATCTCAAAATGCAGTTTCACCCGGTCTGTACCCGTTGACCCCATTTCGGCAATTGTCTGTCCGACTTTGACCTGCTGCCCCTCCCGTACCAACAGCCTGCGGTTATGTCCGTAGGCACTGACGTAGGTTTCACTGTGTTTGATGATGACTAATTCGCCGTAGCCCCTTAAGCCACTCCCGGCGTATACCACCGTCCCATCAGACGCAGCTAAAACAGGCTGTCCCAAATCTCCGGCGATATCAATTCCTTTATTCAAACTACCGTTTGAGGAGAATTTACCAATCAGAATGCCATTAGATGGCCATCCCCAGCCGGTCGGGGCCGGGCCGGCTGGCGGCAATGGAGCGGGTGCAGGTTTGTTGGCGACGGACGGTGCAACCACCGTAGTACTGGTGGTTGCGCCATTCGGCTGGCGCCGGATTACCGTGGTTTTCAGCGACGACGAAGGCGCGGAATCGCTCGTACTGGCAACCGCTGTCGGCGTTGATCCGGTGCGACCATCGAAGCGAATTATCTGACCCGGATGGATCGTATAGGGCGTAGGAATATTGTTCCGCGCTGCGAGGGCTTTGTAGTCCCAGCCGTAGCGAAAAGCGATCGAGAACAGGGTGTCTTTTGGTCGAACGACATACTGGCCCGTCGTCGTTGCCGGACGTTGGGGGGCCGCGTTGTTGCGATCGACGACGCCGACGTTACTCGATTTGGTGCTGGAGCAACCGACCAGCAAGGTGCTCAAGACAAGGCCAGTCACCAGGCGCTGAAAGCTCGTTGTACTCATACGCTGCGCAATGACTGTGAGACTCACCCGCCGCTCCCTTTGTGGTGGCTGAAATTGTGGATTGCCGTGTTCCGGCTCGAGATGTCGCAAGTATAACGGGCCGGACAGGCTTTACCTTTAATGAAGCGAATTCGCTTCGCGCACACGTTTGCTGACTGACGATAAATACCGTTTAACCAATCGATGCCGCTGTAAGACACGGCCAATCGAAGAGAATTCAGCGCGCCAAAACAAATGCTCAGGCCAGTGGCCCGTTGAGCAATGGCACGAATCGCACTGCCCCCAGAACACGTCGGGAAAAGCCGTTTTCTTCGCGGATGATCAGCATCAATTGCTGCACCTCGCCGGAGCCGACAGGGATGACCAGGCGCCCACCCGGTGCCAACTGATCGAGCAAGGCCTGCGGCACATCAGTGGCCACTGCCGTGACGATAATGCCGTTGTAAGGCGCCAGTGCCGGCCAGCCCTCCCAACCATCGCCCCACCGAAACACCACGTTTCGCAGGTTCAGCTCCACCAGGCGTTCCTTGGCCCGGTCCTGCAACACCTTGATGCGCTCCACGGAGAACACCCGCTCGACCAGCTGCGACAGGACAGCCGTTTGGTAGCCCGACCCGGTACCGATCTCCATCACCTTGTCCAAAGGACCTGCCTCCAGCAGCAACTCGCTCATGCGAGCCACCATGTAGGGCTGGGAGATGGTCTGGTTATGCCCGATCGGCAGCGCCGTGTCTTCGTAAGCCCGGTGGGCCAGCGCTTCGTCGACGAACAGGTGACGGGGTGTGCGGCGAATGACTTCCAACACTTTGGCGTTGGAAACGCCCTCTTCGTACAGGCGCTGGATAAGGCGTTCGCGGGTCCGCTGAGAAGTCATGCCGATGCCGCGGCGCAGCATATCGTCTTGTTCACGAGACATTAGCGCAGTCCCTCCAGCCAGCCATCGAGACTTCTGAAGGCATCGTTGAAGGTGCGATCCAGTTGCAGCGGGGTGATCGAAACATAGCCCTGCATCACCGCATGGAAATCGGTGCCTGGGCCGCCATCTTCAGCATCCCCGGCGGCGGCGATCCAGTAACCGGACTTGCCCCGCGGATCGACCACTTTCATCGGCGCCGCAGCACGTGCGCGATGCCCGAGGCGGGTCAGCTGAATACCGCGGATATGGTCCAGCGGCAGGTTGGGAATGTTCACATTCAGTACCGTGCGCGGTGGCAGGTCGAGATCGCCATGGGCTTCAACCAACTTGCGCGCAAAGTAAGCGGCGGTAGCAAGGTTCTCTATTTGTCGCGAGACAAATGAAAAGGCAAACGAAGGACGCTCAAGAAAACGCCCTTCAAGGGCCGCCGCCACCGTACCGGAATACAACACGTCATCGCCCAGATTGGCGCCGAGGTTGATCCCCGAAACGACCATGTCCGGTTGCTGCTCCAACAGGCCGTTAAGGCCCAGGTGCACGCAATCGGTGGGGGTGCCGTTCACGCTGATGAAGCCGTTGGCCAGGGTTTGCGGGTGCAACGGACGGTCG
This sequence comes from Pseudomonas sp. URMO17WK12:I12, assembly GCF_000514395.1. Taxonomy (NCBI): domain Bacteria; kingdom Pseudomonadati; phylum Pseudomonadota; class Gammaproteobacteria; order Pseudomonadales; family Pseudomonadaceae; genus Pseudomonas; species Pseudomonas sp. URMO17WK12:I12. The sequence continues at coordinate 209,899 of NZ_AZVV01000014.1, read as the reverse complement.
AGCGTCAGCGAACTGCTGGCGCCGCTTTTGTCCTGGTCCGGGGCGATAACCACGCATTCGGTGTAATCCGCCAGCGCAGCATAAAGCGCGGCGAGACCGGGTGCGGCTACCCCATCGTCGTTAGAAATCAGAATACGCATGGGCTGTCCGTCTGCCCCACCGGCACCAGATCAACAAGCTCGCGCACCAATACGGTGGCAAAGCATCCGGCCGGAAGGACGAATTCCAGTTGCAGAATGTCAGGCTCGGGATAATGCCACGTCAACCCGCCAATGGGCAGCCGCAGGATGCGACGTTCGTGGCTCATTCCGGCGTTAATCAACCAATCGCGCAGCTCCGCTTCGCGCGCGGCGATTGCCTGCTCCAGTTCATGGACAACGCCTGACGCCGGCGAGTCACCTTCGCCCCACTGCGGGCCGGTCGGGTGCAAGTCGAGAATCGCCAGTCGCGGGTCGCTGCACTCCGCTTCACCGGCCGGAAAGAAGCTGCGGCTGTCGGTGAAGGCCAGCAGATCGCCGACCAAGGCTTGCTGCCAGGTACCGTCGGCAACACGCGCCGCCAACACCTGATTGAACAGGAAACTGCGCGCCGTCGAGAGCAGGCGCGAACGCACGTTGCGCTGCTCCGGCAACGCCTTGCGCGCGGCCCAGGCACGGGCATCGACCACGTTGCCGCCGTCAAAGCCGAAACGCTGGGCGCCGAAATAATTGGGAATACCTTGCTTGGCAATCAGCTGCAGTCGTTCTTCAATCGCGGCTTTGTCGCCAGCGAATTGCGTCAGGCGCAACGTGAAGCCATTGGCCGAGTGAGCGCCACGTTGCAGCTTGCGTTTGTGCCGACCGGTCTTGAGGATTTTCAGCGTGTCGTTTTCTGCTGCCGACAAATCCGGATCAGCCTTGCCGGGCAGCTGTACGCTGAACCATTGGCGCGTCAGCGCCTGACGGTCCTTGAGCCCGGCATAACTGACGGTGCGCAATGGCACGCCCGCTGCCTTGGCGATTCGCCGTGCCGCTTCTTCGGTATTCAGCCCGCGCTTTTCCACCCAGATCCACAAATGCTCGCCATCACCACTGAGGGGGATGTTGAGCACTTCATCGACCTGGAAATCGTCTGCCGTGGCTTTCAGAACAGCGGTGCCGAGAGCGTCACCATAGGCCCGTGGGCCAAGCAATTGCGATTCGTTCATGCGAGCAGCAACAAGGCAACGGCGTGCACGGCAATGCCTTCTTCGCGACCGACAAAGCCAAGCTTTTCGGTGGTGGTAGCTTTCACGTTCACTTGATCCAACTCAACTTGAAGATCCGCGGCAATCAGCGCGCGCATCGATTCGATATGCGGGGCCATTTTCGGCGCCTGGGCAACGATGGTGTTATCGACGTTGCCGACTTTCCAGCCCTTGGCGTGGATCAGCGAGACGACGTGACGCAACAGCACACGGCTGTCGGCGCCCTTGTAGGTCGGGTCAGTGTCCGGGAAATGTTTGCCGATATCACCCAGCGCAGCGGCGCCGAGCAAGGCATCGCTCAAGGCGTGCAGCAGGACGTCACCGTCGGAGTGAGCGAGCAGCCCGAAGCCGTGTGCAATGCGCACGCCGCCCAGAGTAATGAAATCGCCTTCAGCGAAACGGTGCACATCATAGCCGTGGCCAATACGCATAAAAAAACGCCCCGATTTTTGTCAGGGCGTGATTCTACCTGCTTTGTCGAACATTAGGCGCCTAGAGCGCGCGCATGATGTTGCAAGTGGTCGTCGATGAAACTGGCGATGAAGAAATAGCTATGGTCATAGCCGGGTTGCAGGCGCAACGTCAGCGGATGACCGGCCAGTTTGGCGGCCTGTTGCAAGGCTTCAGGCTTGAGCTGGGTGGCGAGGAAATCGTCGCGATCACCTTGATCGACCAACAGCGGCAGCTTCTCGTCAGCCTCGGCGATCAGGGTGCACGCATCCCATTCGCGCCACTTCGAACGGTCTTCGCCGAGATAACGGGAGAAGGCCTTCTGACCCCACGGACAGTCCATCGGATTGTTGATCGGCGAGAACGCCGACACCGACTGATAACGCCCCGTATTACGCAACGCACAAACCAGCGCACCGTGGCCGCCCATGGAGTGACCGCTGATGCCACGTTTGTCCGACGCCGGGAAATGAGCTTCGACCAATGCCGGCAATTCCTGCACGACATAGTCATGCATCCGATAGTGTCGCGACCACGGCTCTTGGGTTGCATTCAGGTAAAAACCGGCACCGAGGCCGAAGTCCCAGGCGCCGTCCGGATCACCCGGCACATCAGGACCGCGCGGACTGGTGTCCGGCGCGACGATGATCAACCCCAGCTCGGCAGCCATGCGCAGGGCGCCGGCCTTGTGCATGAAGTTTTCGTCGGTGCAGGTCAGGCCGGACAACCAGTACAGCACCGGAAGCTTGCCGCCCTGCTCCGCTTGAGGCGGCAGGTATACGGCAAACACCATCTCGCAGCCGAGCACGTCTGACCGGTGCCGGTAACGTTTGTGCCAGCCGCAGAAGCTTTTCTGGCAGGAGATATTTTCCAGGCTCATGACCGACCTCAGAAGTGGATGACGGAACGGATGCTCTTGCCTTCATGCATCAGGTCGAACGCCTTGTTGATATCTTCCAGGCCCATGGTGTGGGTGATGAACGTGTCCAGCGGGATTTCGCCGGTCTCGGCCATTTCGACGTAGCTTGGCAACTCGGTACGGCCGCGCACGCCGCCGAACGCAGAACCGCGCCAGACGCGACCGGTGACCAGCTGAAATGGACGGGTGGAGATTTCCTGACCGGCACCGGCGACACCGATGATCACCGACTCGCCCCAGCCTTTATGGCAGCACTCAAGGGCGGCGCGCATCAATTGCACATTGCCGATGCACTCGAAGGAGAAGTCGACGCCGCCATCAGTCATGTCGACGATGACTTCCTGGATCGGACGGTCGAAGTCTTTCGGGTTCACGCAGTCGGTTGCACCCAACTGCTTGGCGATCTCGAATTTGGCCGGGTTGATGTCGATGGCGATGATGCGTGCAGCCTTGGCTTTTACCGCGCCAATCACCGCCGACAGACCAATGCCGCCGAGGCCGAAAATGGCCACGGTATCACCCGGTTTCACCTTGGCCGTATTCAGTACCGCGCCGATGCCGGTGGTGACACCGCAACCCAGCAGGCAGACTTTTTCCAGTGGCGCTTCTTTAGCAATCTTGGCGACCGAGATTTCCGGCAACACGGTGTATTCAGAAAACGTCGACGTGCCCATGTAGTGGAAAATCGGCTGACCCTTGTAGGAAAAGCGCGAAGTGCCATCCGGCATCAGGCCTTTGCCCTGGGTCGCGCGAATCGCCTGACACAGGTTGGTTTTGCCCGACAGACAGAATTTGCACTGGCGGCATTCCGGGGTGTACAGCGGGATCACATGATCGCCCACCGCAACCGAGGTCACGCCCTCGCCGATCGCTTCAACCACCGCGCCACCTTCGTGACCGAGGATCGACGGGAAGATACCTTCCGGATCCGCGCCGGACAGCGTGTAGGCATCGGTATGGCAGACGCCGGAGGCAACCACACGCAACAGAACTTCGCCGGCCTTGGGCATGGCGACATCGACTTCGACGATCTCGAGGGGTTTCTTGGCCTCGAAGGCAACGGCAGCGCGCGACTTGATCATGTGGATTCTCCAGCGAATAAAAACGAGACAGGAAGTGTAATACACGGCCTTACGGTGAATAATCAGGACAAAAGCAAAACATTATTGCCATGCAGGGATAATCAACGATGGCCGAAAGCCGCTGGGAAGGGATCGACGAGTTCGTCGCCGTGGCTGAATGCAGCCAATTTACGGCCGCAGCGGAACGTCTTGGGGTTTCTTCCTCCCATATCAGTCGACAAATCGTACGCCTGGAAGAGCGCCTGCAAACTCGTTTGCTGTACCGCAGCACGCGCCGGGTCACGCTGACCGAAGCCGGGCAAACCTTCCTGCAACATTGCCAGCGCCTGCAAGACGGTCGCGAAGAAGCCCTGCGCGCAGTGGGCGACTTGACCAGCGAACCCAAAGGCATGCTGCGCATGACCTGTGCCGTGGCGTACGGAGAGCGCTTCATCGTGCCGCTGGTGACGCGCTTCATGGGGCTTTACCCACAGCTGCGTGTCGATATCGAACTGAGCAACCGCCCGCTCGATCTGGTGCACGAAGGTCTGGATTTGGCGATTCGTCTTGGACGCCTACAGGATTCGCGATTGGTCGCTACACGTCTGGCACCACGACGCATGTACCTGTGCGCATCGCCCTCCTATCTGGAACGCTATGGCCGCCCGCACAGCTTGTCGGAACTGAGCCGCCACAACTGCCTCATTGGCAGCTCGGACATGTGGCAACTGGAACAGAACGGGCGGGAATTTTCGCAGCGGGTCCAGGGAAACTGGCGCTGCAACAGTGGGCAAGCGGTGCTGGATGCGGCGCTACAGGGCGTGGGGTTGTGTCAGTTGCCGGACTATTACGTGCTGGAACATTTGAAAAGCGGCGAATTGATTTCACTGCTGGATGCGCATCAACCGCCTAACACGGCGGTATGGGCGCTTTATCCGCAGCAGCGGCATCTGTCGCCGAAGGTGCGCAAGTTGGTGGATTATTTGAAGGAAGGGTTGGCTGAGCGGCCGGAGTATCGGAGCTAAGTTATTTGTTGCCTGTGCCTGACCTATCGCGAGCTTGCTCGCGATGGCGGTTGAACAGCCAGCGAAGAATTCAGCGGCGATTAGCCCAACGCTGACGAAGCCATTCGAGATCTTCAGGACGCGTAACTTTGAGGTTATCGGACCGGCCTTCAATCAGACGCGGCGCCAAACCAGCCCACTCCATCGCCGACGCTTCATCAGTGATTACCGCATCCGCCACCAGACTGTCAGCCAGCGCCCGATGCAAGGCACCCAGGCGAAACATCTGCGGCGTATAAGCCTGCCAAATCACGCTGCGATCCACGGTTTCAACCACACGCCCATGTTTGTCGACCCGCTTGAGGGTGTCGCGCGCCGGAACCGCCAGCAACCCGCCAACCGGATCATTTGCCAGCTCACCCAGCAACTTGTCCAGATCGTCACGACTCAGATTCGGCCGCGCAGCATCGTGCACCAACACCCAGTCTTCATCATCAGCACCCAACGCATGCAAATGCAGCAACGCATTCAGCACCGACCCGGAACGCTCGGCACCGCCGTCAACCCGCTGAATTCGCGAGTCGCCAGCACAGGCCAGGTTTGGCCAATAAGGATCATCAACAGCAAGACTGACCACCAACCCCTTCAGAGACGGGTGATCAAGGAAACAGCCGAGGCTGTGTTCGAGAATAGTGCGCCCGCCCAGTTGCAAGTATTGCTTGGGACGGTCTGCGGCCATACGGGCACCGACGCCCGCGGCAGGAATCACGGCCCAGAAGGCCGGTAATGGGGAATTCATCGAGCCAGCTGGTAAAGGGTTTCACCGTCCTTGACCATGCCCAACTCATGGCGAGCCCGTTCTTCGACGGTCTCCATGCCTTTTTTCAACTCACCGACTTCGGCGTCCATGACCCGATTGCGCTCCAGCAATCCTTCGTTCTCAGCCTGTTGATCCTTGATCTGCTGAGTCAGCTCTGCCACTTGCGCCAGACTGCCATTACCCACCCACAGGCGGTATTGCAGGCCAGCCAGCAACAAGAGCAAGACAAGGAACAACCAATTGGGACTGCGCATCGAATATCAGGTTTCCAGTGAAAAAAGACAGCCATGCAAAAACATTGAAGCTTCTGATAGCACGAAGCCTGGAAAATCCAGGCTTGTGCTTATAAGGCATCAGATTAGTGGCAAAAACGTCGCTGTAGCGATTTTTCCGACACAATCCGGTGTCTTTTTACCATGCAGTGCCGTGCCTCACCAATACGCGCCTTTTTGACGAGTGACTGTTGTTGTCAGACAAGGCGCCGCGACGAGTCATAGCTGGCTATGGCGAGGAGCGGCAACGCAGTATGACGACAAAAGGCACCGTCAAAAAGGCGCAGTATTGGCGAGGCACGGCACTCTATCAACCGCGGAACTCGGCACGACCGTTGTACTTGGCTTTGCCATTCAACTGCTCTTCGATACGCAGCAGTTGGTTGTACTTGGATACGCGGTCGGAACGGCACAGGGAACCGGTCTTGATCTGGCCAGCCGAGGTGCCCACAGCCAGGTCGGCGATGGTCGAATCTTCGGTTTCGCCGGAGCGGTGCGAGATCACGGCGGTGTAACCAGCGGCCTTGGCCATCTGGATGGCTTCCAGGGTTTCGGTCAGGGTGCCGATCTGGTTGAACTTGATCAGGATCGAGTTGGCGATCTTTTTATCGATGCCTTCTTTCAGGATCTTGGTGTTGGTCACGAACAGGTCGTCGCCTACCAGCTGGGTCTTCTCGCCGATCTTGTCGGTGAGGATTTTCCAGCCAGCCCAGTCGGACTCGTCCAGGCCGTCTTCGATCGAGATGATCGGATAGCGCTCGGTCAGGCCTTTGAGGTAATCAGCGAAACCTTCAGCGGTGAACACCTGGCCTTCGCCGGACAGGTTGTATTTACCGTCTTCGTAGAACTCGCTCGCCGCGCAGTCCAGAGCCAGGGTCACGTCGGTGCCCAGCTTGTAACCGGCGTTGGCCACGGCTTCGGAGATCACTTTCAAAGCGTCTTCGTTGGAAGCCAGGTTCGGTGCGAAACCACCTTCGTCACCGACAGCAGTGCTCAGGCCACGTGCCTTCAGCACAGCTTTGAGGTGATGGAAAATTTCGGTGCCCATGCGCAGGCCTTCCGAGAAAGACTTGGCGCCAACCGGCTGAACCATGAATTCCTGGATGTCGACGTTGTTATCGGCGTGCTCGCCACCGTTGATGATGTTCATCATCGGTACCGGCATCGAATAAACACCCGGGGTGCCGTTCAGGTTGGCAATGTGAGCGTACAGCGGCAGATCCTGGTCCTGTGCTGCTGCCTTGGCCGCAGCCAGGGAAACGGCGAGGATCGCGTTGGCGCCCAGGGAACCTTTGTTTTCGGTACCGTCGAGCTTGATCATCGCGTGATCCAGCGCTTTCTGGTCGCTTGGGTCCATGCCTTTCAACAGGTCACGGATCGGACCGTTGATGTTGGCCACGGCCTTCAGAACGCCTTTGCCCAGGTAACGGCTCTTGTCGCCATCACGCAGCTCGAGTGCTTCACGCGAGCCAGTGGAAGCACCGGACGGCGCGCAGGCGCTGCCGATGATGCCGTTATCGAGAAGCACGTCCGCTTCCACGGTGGGATTGCCACGGGAGTCGAGAACTTCACGACCTTTGATGTCGACGATTTTTGCCATTGTTGTAAACACTCCAAAGTTGACGAAAACGACGCAGCTAGAGGAAATCTTTTACCGTCGGCAAGTGAGGTGCAGCGGGCAGACTTGCGGACGATAAGGCTCAGGCCCGAGGGCCTGAGCAACAAATCGTGCGGTACTTTACCGGAGAATTGAGGTTTACGCGGTTTCTACCGTCGGAAAACTCTTCACCAGTTCGTCCAACGCTTTGAGCTGGGCCAGGAATGGCTCCAGTTTGTCCAGACGCAAGGCGCAAGGGCCGTCGCATTTGGCGTTGTCCGGGTCCGGGTGGGCTTCGAGGAACAGGCCGGCCAGCGACTGGCTCATGCCTGCCTTGGCCAGATCCGTCACCTGGGCACGGCGACCACCGGCGGAATCGGAGCGACCACCGGGCATTTGCAACGCGTGGGTCACGTCGAAGAACACCGGGTATTCGAACTGCTTCATGATGCCGAAGCCGAGCATGTCGACAACCAGGTTGTTGTAGCCGAAGCTCGAACCGCGTTCGCAGAGGATCAACTGATCGTTGCCCGCTTCCACGCACTTGCTCAGGATGTGTTTCATCTCGTGCGGTGCCAGGAACTGGGCTTTCTTGATGTTGATCACCGCGCCTGTCTTGGCCATCGCGACCACGAGGTCGGTCTGGCGCGACAGGAAGGCCGGCAATTGAATGATGTCGCAGACTTCAGCGACGACCGCGGCCTGGTCAGGCTCGTGGACGTCGGTGATGATCGGCACGCCGAAGGCTTGCTTGATGTCCTGGAAAATCCGCATGCCTTCTTCCAGGCCGGGGCCACGGTAAGAGGTCACGGAGGAACGGTTGGCCTTGTCGAAGCTGGCCTTGAACACATAAGGGATGCCGAGTTTCTCGGTAACCTTCACATACTCTTCGCAGACCTGCATCGCCATGTCGCGGCTTTCCAGCACGTTCATGCCACCGAAAAGCACCATTGGCTTGTCGTTGGCAATCTCGATATCGCCTACGCGGATGATCTTCTGCGCCATCAGATTTATGCCTTCTTCTGGTGTTGAATCAATGCTGCTTTAACGAAACCGCTGAACAACGGGTGACCGTCGCGTGGCGTCGAGGTGAACTCAGGGTGGAACTGGCAAGCAACGAACCATGGATGATCCGGGGCTTCGACCACTTCAACCAGCGCGCCGTCACCGGAACGACCGGTGATTTTCAGACCGGCTTCCATAATCTGCGGCAGCAGGTTGTTGTTCACTTCGTAGCGGTGACGGTGACGCTCGACGATGACGTCTTTGGCGTAGCAGTCGTGCACCAGCGAACCCGGCTCCAGCAGGCACTCCTGAGCACCGAGGCGCATGGTGCCGCCCAGGTCAGACGATTCGGTACGGGTTTCCACCGCGCCGGTAGCATCTTCCCACTCGGTGATCAGACCCACGACCGGATGGCCGCTGGCACGATCGAACTCGGTGGAGTTGGCATCTTTCCAGCCCAGCACGTTACGAGCGAACTCGATCACGGCCACTTGCATGCCCAGGCAGATGCCGAGGTACGGAACCTTGTTTTCGCGAGCGTATTGAACGGCGGTGATCTTGCCTTCCACGCCACGCAGACCGAAGCCGCCAGGTACGAGGATCGCGTCAACACCTTCCAGAAGCGCGGTGCCCTGGTTTTCGATGTCTTCGGAATCGATGTAGCGCAGGTTGACCTTGGTGCGGTTGCTGATGCCGGCGTGACTCATCGCTTCGATCAGCGACTTGTAGGCGTCCAGCAGTTCCATGTACTTGCCGACCATCGCGATGGTCACTTCGTGTTCCGGGTTCAGCTTGGCATCAACCACCGCTTCCCACTCGGAGAGGTCAGCGCTGCCGCATTGCAGGCCGAAACGCTCGACGACGAAATCATCCAGGCCCTGGGAATGCAGGATGCCCGGGATCTTGTAGATGGTGTCGGCGTCTTCCAGCGCGATCACTGCACGCTCTTCAACGTTGGTGAACTGCGCGATCTTGCGGCGCGAAGAGATGTCGATCGGGTGATCGGAACGGCAAACCAGCACATCCGGCTGCAGGCCAATGGAACGCAGTTCCTTGACCGAATGCTGGGTCGGCTTGGTTTTGGTTTCGCCGGCCGTGGCGATGTACGGCACCAGTGTCAGGTGCATCAGCATTGCGCGCTTGGCGCCGACTTCGAAACGCAATTGGCGGATCGCTTCCAGGAACGGTTGCGACTCGATGTCACCCACGGTGCCACCGATCTCGACCATCGCCACGTCGGCATCGCCGGCGCCCTTGATGATCCGGCGCTTGATTTCGTCAGTGATGTGCGGGATCACCTGGATGGTTGCGCCCAGGTAATCACCACGGCGCTCTTTGCGCAGCACGTGCTCGTAGACACGGCCGGTGGTGAAGTTGTTGTTCTGGGTCATGGTCGTGCGGATGAACCGCTCGTAGTGGCCCAGGTCCAGGTCGGTCTCGGCGCCGTCATGGGTGACGAACACTTCACCGTGCTGGAACGGGCTCATGGTGCCCGGGTCAACGTTGATGTACGGGTCCAGCTTCAGCATGGTGACCTTAAGTCCCCGCGCCTCCAGGATGGCCGCCAATGAAGCCGATGCGATGCCTTTCCCCAATGAAGAAACAACACCGCCCGTGACGAATATGTAGCGCGTCATGAAAAACCCTAGAAGTCTGCGTTAAAGCGGTCCGAGCCGCCGGGGAAAGCGAAGGAAGGCCGAAGCCCCCGATCACCTGCATTAATCACAGTGCACCTTTCAAAAAAACCGCCGCGTTGGGACAGACCGGCAGATAAAACACCGGTGCGTTGCTCGCTACACATTTTTTGGAATCGCCCAGCAAAGACTGCTTGGTAATCGGCAACTCCTGCAATTCAGGCGAATCCACAGAAGTTGTATCAAGAAGGGAGCGTAGTCTACCGGAAAGCCCCTTTCAGCTCAAACCTTGATCTTCGCCAGGTGGCCGCCAATGCAAAAGCCAGCCGTCCTGCCCACTGCCATTCAAGCCCTGTACGCTGCCCACTGCCAGCAATTGCTCGTCGCGACAGAGCAGCGGCAATCTGCCACGGGCGAAGGCCGGAACCCCACGCTCATTGAGCAAACGCTTGAGGTCGCGGTGGCCGCGATCAGCTAAATGCATGACCTCACCTCCCTCACGATAGCGGATTTGCAGCGGGCCATCGGGGATTTGCCCGGTGAGCGTGAGCAGACCATTTTCCGGCAACGCCAGCGACTTCGAAGGATCGGTCCAATGCACGGCAGGCGGCGGATTGCGCAGCCAACAGCCCGACAGCCACCAGATACGCCCGGCCGACCGATGCAGCTCGCCATCCGCCAGCCGCCAGACCGGACGCGCATCACCCGTAGCGTCGCGCACATCTTCCCAACCCGACCAATGGTCGCTGTCCGGCAATCGAGTCAGCGCTGCGAGCCAATGGCTTAGCGCATTGCGTTGACGAGCGGCGGAGAGTCGTAAAAGAGGAGCGAGCGCCAATGAGGGCACGCCCAGCCAGTCAAAATCATTGACCGTCGTCGCTTCGGCCAGATCGATTTGCGCCAGCTCATCCAGCAATGCCTGTGCTTCGCTCAAGTGCGCGGCGCTGCGAGCCATGGTCGCCATCGCTTGCGGCCAGCGCTCGGTCAATACCGGGAACACCTGATGCCGCAGATAGTTGCGCGAAAACTGCCGATCCTGGTTCGAAGGGTCTTCGATCCAGTGCAGTTGATGCTCCGTTGCATACGCTTCGAGTTCGGCGCGACTGACATCCAGCAAGGGTCGCAGCAGATAACCCCGCCCCAACGGACGCGCGCTCGGCATCCCCGACAGACCTCTCACCCCCGCCCCGCGCAACAGTCGAAACAACAGGGTTTCCGCCTGATCGTCACGGTGCTGAGCAGTCAGCAGCAGTTCATTGGCCTGAGTGGCTTCAACGAATGCGCCATAGCGCGCATCCCGGGCGGCACGCTCGAGGCTGGCGCCGGATTGAACCTGAACATGAACGACGTGTAGCGGCACACTCAAGGCATTACAGACGGATTGGCAATGTGCCGGCCACGCATCAGCCGCGACCTGAAGGCCGTGATGGACATGGATAGCGCTGAGCGCAGGCAGGGATTCGGTTTTTGCCAGGTGGGCGAGCAAGTGCAGGAGGACGGTGGAATCGAGCCCACCACTAAAGGCGATGCGCCAGGCCGTAGCATTGCGCCACGGTTTCAAATTCTGCAAAAGCCTGGCAGGCAGATCAATCATTGGCCGACTCATGGCGTTCCCTTTGCACAAAACAAATGTGGGAGCGAGCCTGCTCGCGATAGCGGTCTAACAGCCAACAGATTAGTTGAATGTTAAGCCGCCATCGCGAGCAGGCTCGCTCCCACATGGGAAAAGCGAGGTCAGATCAGAGACCGTAGCTCATCAGTCGCGCGTAACGACGGGCCAGCAGCGCGTCGTTGTCGAACTTCTTCAGCATCGCCAGTTGTGAGCTCAGTTCGGCACGGATCGAGGCGGCCGCAGCGGCAGGGTCACGGTGTGCACCGCCCAATGGCTCGCTGATGACCTTGTCCACGATACCCAGGCCTTTCAGGCGCTCGGCGGTGATGCCCATGGCTTCAGCGGCGTCCGGGGCCTTCTCGGCGGTTTTCCACAGAATCGAGGCGCAACCTTCCGGCGAAATCACCGCGTAGGTCGAGTACTGCAGCATGTTCAACTGATCGCAAACGCCGATCGCCAACGCACCACCGGAACCGCCTTCACCAATTACGGTGGCGATGATTGGGGTTTTCAGGCGCGACATGACACGCAGGTTCCAGGCGATCGCTTCACTCTGGTTACGCTCTTCAGCGTCGATACCAGGGTAAGCACCCGGGGTGTCGATGAAGGTCAGGATCGGCATCTTGAAGCGTTCGGCCATTTCCATCAGGCGGCACGCCTTGCGGTAGCCTTCCGGACGCGGCATGCCGAAGTTGCGGCGAACCTTCTCGCGCACTTCACGGCCTTTCTGGTGACCGATGATCATCACTGGCTGGTCGTCCAGACGGGCGATACCACCCACGATGGCAGCGTCATCGGAGAAGTGACGGTCACCGTGCAGCTCGTCGAACTCGGTGAAGATGTGTTCGATGTAGTCCAGGGTATAAGGGCGTTTCGGATGACGCGCCAGACGTGCGATCTGCCAGCTGGTCAGCTTGCCGAAGATGTCTTCGGTCAGCGTGCTGCTTTTGTCCTGCAGGCGGGAGATCTCATCGCCGATATTCAGCGAATTGTCGTTACCGACCAAGCGCAACTCTTCGATCTTGGCTTGCAGGTCGGCGATCGGCTGTTCGAAATCTAGAAAATTCGGGTTCATAGGCGTCCGTCTTGGGTCGACGTCCAAGAGAGCTTGGGCCGGCCGGTTGTCTATTCGCGCCCTACCTTAAGGGACAGGCGCGTTCAGGTCGAGATTAAAAATTGGGTCGAGATCAGGGGCAGCTCTGAATCACAAGGATGTCACCTGACCGTCAACGGTATTGGAGGAAGACGTTGTCTCGCCCGAACTGGTCACGCAAGGCTTGAATCAACGCATCCGCCGGATCGATTCGCCAGGTCTCGCCAAACTGCAGCAAGGCCTTTGCATCGGGGCTCGTGTACTCCATGGTGATCGGACATGCGCCGCGATGCCGCTTGAACAACTCACCCAGCCAGCGTAGCTGATCACCCTTCAAATCCTTGGTCTGTAACTTCAGGCGCAGGCTCTCGGCAAGGTTGGTGCGCGCATCTTCCATGCTCATTACGCGCTTGACCCGCAGCTTCAGGCCGCCGGAGAAGTCGTCATTGCTGACTTCACCTTCGACCACCACCATCGCATCCGTCTGCAACAGCGACTGCGCGGTATGGAACGCCTCGGCAAACAGCGACGCCTCGATCCGTCCGGAGCGGTCATCGAGGGTGATGAAGCCCATCTTGTCGCCCTTTTTGTTCTTCATCACCCGCAGGGCGATGATCATGCCGGCGACGGTCTGGGTATCGCGGGCCGGTTTCAAATCGATGATGCGTTGACGGGCAAAGCGACGGATTTCACCTTCGTATTCGTCAATCGGGTGACCGGTCAGGTACAGGCCCAGGGTGTCTTTCTCCCCTTTCAGCCGTTCCTTGAGCGTCAGTTCCTTGGCCTTGCGGTGGCTGGCGTAGACGTCGGCGTCTTCTTCGACAAACAGCCCGCCGAACAGGTCGGCATGGCCGCTGTCCTGGGTGCGAGCAGTTTGCTCGGCAGCTTTGATCGCCCCTTCCATCGCCGCCAGCAGCACCGCGCGATTCTGGTCGATGCTCGCTTGATAAGCTTTCGGCTCGTCATGGAAATAAGGCCCCAGACGATCCAGCGCACCGCTGCGGATCAAACCGTCGAGGGTACGTTTGTTGATCCGCTTGAGATCGACACGGGCGCAGAAATCGAACAGGTCCTTGAACGGACCGTCCTGGCGCGCCTCGGTGATCGCCTCTACCGGACCTTCGCCCACACCCTTGATCGCACCGAGGCCGTAAATGATCCGGCCTTCGTCATTCACTGTGAACTTGAACTCGGAGGCATTCACATCCGGCGCGTCGAGGCGCAGCTTCATGCTGCGAATTTCCTCGATCAAGGTCACGACCTTGTCGGTGTTGTGCATGTCCGCCGACAGCACCGCCGCCATGAACGGTGCCGGGTAATGGGTTTTCAGCCACGCGGTCTGGTACGACACCAGGCCATACGCCGCGGAGTGGGATTTGTTGAAGCCGTAACCGGCGAACTTCTCTACCAGGTCGAAAATGTTACCGGCAAGGTCCGCATCGATGTTGTTGGTCGCGCAGCCCTCAATGAAACCGCCGCGCTGCTTGGCCATTTCTTCGGGCTTTTTCTTACCCATGGCCCGACGCAGCATGTCCGCACCACCGAGGGTGTAACCGGCCATGACCTGGGCAATCTGCATCACCTGTTCTTGATACAGGATGATGCCGTAAGTCGGTGCCAGTACCGGTTTGAGGCCTTCGTACTGGTAATCCGAGTGCGGGTACGCGAGTTCGGCGCGACCGTGCTTACGGTTGATGAAGTCGTCCACCATGCCCGATTGCAACGGGCCCGGACGGAACAAGGCCACCAGTGCGATCAAGTCTTCCAGGCAGTCGGGCTTGAGCTTCTTGATCAGCTCCTTCATGCCGCGGGATTCGAGCTGGAACACCGCCGTGGTTTCGGCTTTTTGCAGCAGCGTGTAAGTCGGCTTGTCGTCCAGCGGAATGAACGCAATGTCCAGCGGCGGCTGATCGACCTTGGCGCGGTCGCGGTTGATGGTTTTCAGCGCCCAGTCGATAACCGTCAGGGTCCGCAGACCGAGGAAGTCGAACTTCACCAGACCGGCGGCTTCAACGTCATCCTTGTCGAACTGGGTTACCAGGCCGTCACCGGCTTCATCGCAATAGATCGGCGAGAAGTCGGTCAGTTTGGTCGGCGCAATCACTACACCACCGGCGTGTTTACCGACGTTACGCACAACGCCTTCAAGCTTGCGGGCCATCTCCCAGATTTCGGCGGCTTCTTCATCGACCTTGATGAAGTCACGCAGGATCTCTTCCTGCTCATAGGCCTTTTCCAGGGTCATACCGACTTCGAACGGAATCATCTTCGACAGACGATCCGCCAAACCATAGGACTTGCCCTGCACCCGCGCCACGTCCCGGACCACAGCCTTGGCCGCCATGGAACCGAAGGTGATGATCTGGCTCACCGCGTTGCGACCGTATTTCTCGGCCACGTATTCAATTACCCGATCGCGACCGTCCATGCAGAAGTCGACGTCGAAGTCGGGCATCGATACCCGTTCCGGGTTGAGGAAACGTTCGAACAGCAGGTCGTATTCCAGCGGGTCGAGGTCGGTGATCTTCTGTACATAGGCCACCAGCGACCCGGCGCCCGACCCCCGGCCCGGACCTACCGGCACGCCGTTGCTCTTGGCCCACTGAATAAAGTCCATCACGATCAGGAAGTAACCGGGGAACCCCATCTGGATGATGATATCCAGCTCGAAATTCAACCGGTCGACATAGACCTGACGCTTGGCCTCGTAGTCTTCCGTGGTGTCTTTGGGCAGCAGAACGGTCAGGCGCTCTTCCAGGCCATCGAACGACACTTTGCGGAAATACTCGTCGATGGTCATGCCATCGGGAATCGGGAAGTTGGGCAGGAAGTGCTTGCCCAGTTTCACTTCGATGTTGCAGCGCTTGGCAATTTCGACGGTGTTTTCCAACGCCTCGGGCAGGTCACTGAACAGCTCGGCCATTTCCTCGGCGCTTTTGAGGTATTGCTGATCACTGTAGTTCTTCGAACGCCGCGGATCGTCGAGGGCGCGGCCCTCACCGATGCAAACGCGGGTTTCGTGGGCGGCGAAGTCTTCCTGCTTGATGAAGCGCACATCGTTGGTTGCGACCAGTGGCGCGCCGATTTTCTCGGCCAGGGCCACGGCACCGTGCAACTGCTCTTCGTCGTTGGGGCGGTTGGTGCGCTGGATTTCCAGGTAGAAACGATCCGGGAACACCGCCATCCATTCGCGCGCGAGGTTTTCCGCTTCAGCCGGGTTGCCACTGAGCATGGCCAGACCGATTTCGCCCTCTTTCGCCGCCGACAGCATGATCAGGCCTTCGCTGGCTTCGGCGACCCATTCGCGCTCGATGATCACCGAGCCGTTGCGCTGGCCGTCGATGAAGCCACGGGAAATCAGTTCGGTCAGGTTGCGATAGCCGACCGCGTTCATGGCCAGCAGGCTGATCCGGCTCAGGGCGTTGTCCGGGTCCTTGTTCGACAACCACAAGTCGGCACCGCAGATCGGCTTGATCCCGGCGCCCATGGCGGCTTTGTAGAATTTGACCAGGGAACACATGTTGTTCTGGTCGGTGACCGCTACGGCAGGCATGTTCATGCCGACCAGGGTCTTGACCAGCGGTTTGATCCGCACCAGACCGTCGACCAGGGAATATTCAGTGTGCAGGCGTAGATGAACGAATGAAGCCGGCATAGTGATCCTGTCTAGAAACGTGAAGACAACAAGGCCCGGATTGTACCGGGCCTTGAGTAAAACATCAGCCTTGCGACTAACTCTCGATCAGACTTTCCCGCGCCTCGTACGCCAGGCGCACCGGGGCGAACGAGCGGCGGTGAATCGGCGTCGGGCCAAGGCGGGCCAGCGCTTCCAGATGAACGGGCGTCGGGTAGCCTTTGTGCCCGCCGATGCCGTAACCGGGGTAAATCAGTTCGAATGCCGCCATCTCGCGGTCGCGGCTGACCTTGGCCAGAATCGATGCCGCGGCAATGGCCGGAACCTTGCCGTCGCCCTGCACCACCGCTTCCGCGCGCATGGACAGTTTCGGGCAACGATTGCCGTCGATCATCGCCAGTTTCGGCTGGATGTGCAGCCCTTCGACCGCGCGCTGCATCGCCAGCATGGTGGCGTGCAGGATGTTCAGTTCGTCGATCTCTTCCACTTCGGCCCGAGCGATGCACCAGCTCAGGGCCTTTTCGCAGATTTCGTCGTAGAGCTTTTCGCGGCGGGCTTCGGTGAGCTTCTTCGAATCGTTGAGGCCTAGGATCGGCCGACTCGGATCAAGGATCACCGCAGCCGTCACCACGGCACCGCAGAGTGGACCGCGACCGACTTCGTCAACACCGGCAACCAATTCCTCGACTTCAGCGACCAAGGTGAAATCCAGCCCCATTTGCATGCTTGTTTTACTCATTGTACTTGGCCGATCAGCTTCAGCACTGCATCCGCAGCCTGGTTGGAGGCGTCCAGACGCAAGGTCCGGTGAATTTCGTCGAAGCCGCGAGTCTGTTCTTCACCACCCTCGATCAGTGGCGATAGCGTCTGAGCCAAGGCTTCGACCGTTGCATCGTCCTGCAGCAACTCGGGCACTAACAGACGCTGTGCCAGCAAGTTCGGCAAGGACACGTAAGGGCTTTTCACCATGCGCTTGAGAATCCAGAACGTCAGGGGCGCCAGTCGATACGCCACCACCATCGGCCGCTTGTACAGCAATGCTTCAAGGGTCGCCGTACCGGAAGCGATCAGAACCGCATCACAGGCGGCCAGCGCCAGATGGGATTTGCCATCGAGCAAGGTCAGCGGCAGATCGCGGCCGGCCAACAATTCTTCAAGCTGCGCACGGCGCTCCGGGTTGGCGCACGGCATGACGAAACGCACGCCAGGGCGCAGGGCTCGCAAACGCTGAGCGGTGTCAAGGAACAACGCACCAAGGCGCCCCACTTCGCCGCCGCGACTGCCGGGCATCAGCGCAACCAGCGGACCGTCCGGTAAATCAAGTTCGGCACGCGCCGCGGCCCGATCAGCCTCAAGCGGGATCGCATCGGCCAGGGAGTGCCCGACGAACCGCACCGGCACGCCCTTCTCTTCATAGAATTTTGCTTCGAACGGGAACAGCGTCAGCATCAGGTCGCAGCCTTCGCGAATCTTCAGCACACGCTTCTGCCGCCACGCCCATACCGACGGGCTGACGTAATGCACGGTCTTGATCCCGGCCTGACGCAGCTTGAGTTCGATATTGAGGTTGAAGTCCGGGGCATCGATACCGATGAACACGTCCGGTTTCTCGGCGATCAGGTCGGCGATCAGCTTCTTGCGCCGCGCCATCAGTTCGCGCAATCGGCCCAGCACTTCCACCAGGCCCATGACCGAAAGACGTTCCATCGGGAAATACGAGGTCAGGCCCTCGGCTTGCATCAACGGACCACCGACACCGATGAACTCCACCGCAGAATGCTGAGCCTTGAGTGCGCGCATGAGACCCGCGCCCAGAATGTCACCGGAAGCCTCACCCGCTACCAGCGCGATACGCAGATTAGCCATGATTAACGGGTGATGCCGCGAGTCGAAGACTGGATGGAATCACGGAACACCGCGACTTCCGGGAACTGATCCGAGGGCTCGGCCAGTTCGGTGAGTGCTTGCTCGACGGTCAGGCCCTGGCGGTAAACAACCTTGTAGGCACGACGCAGCGCGTGGATTGCGTCTTCGCTGAAGCCACGACGACGCATGCCCTCGAAGTTCATGCTGCGCGCTTCGGCAGGGTTGCCAAACACGGTGACGTACGCTGGAACGTCCTTGCCAATGGCCGTGCCCATGCCGGAAAAGCTGTGGGCGCCAATGTGGCAATACTGATGAACCAGGGTAAAACCGGAGAGGATCGCCCAGTCTTCAACGTGCACATGGCCGGCCAACGCCGTGTTGTTGACCAGGATGCAGTGGTTGCCGATGACGCTGTCGTGACCGATGTGGGCATAGGCCATGATCAGGTTGTGATCGCCCAGGGTCGTTTCCGAACGGTCCTGAACGGTCCCGCGGTGAATCGTCACGCCTTCCCGGATGACGTTGTGGTCACCGATGACCAGACGGGTTTCTTCGCCTTTGTATTTCAGATCGGGCGTGTCCTCACCTACCGACGAAAACTGGTAGATGCGGTTGTGCTTACCGATTCGGGTCGGGCCTTTGAGAATCACGTGCGGCCCGATCACTGTTCCCTCGCCGATTTCCACACCTGCGCCGACGATCGACCACGGGCCGACCTCGACGTCGTCGGCCAGAATGGCCGTCGGATCGATGATTGCGCGAGGGTCAATCAAACTCATAGTTTGCGTTCCGCACAGATGATTTCAGCGGAGCAGACTGGCTTGCCGTCGACCGAAGCCTGGCATTCGAACTTCCAGATCTGACGCTTGCAGCTGATGAAGCGGGCCTCGAGGATCAACTGATCGCCTGGGGTGACAGGCTGGCGAAAACGCAGCTTGTCGGAGCCGACGAAGTAGTAGAGCGTGCCGTCGGCAGGCTTCACGTCGAGCATTTTGAAGCCAAGAATGCCGGCAGCCTGAGCCATCGCTTCGATGATCAGTACGCCCGGCATGATTGGATGCGCAGGGAAGTGACCATTGAAAAACGGTTCGTTGATGCTGACATTCTTGTAGGCGCGAATGCGCTTGCCTTCCACATCCAGATCCACGACCCGGTCCACCAGCAGGAACGGGTAACGGTGAGGCAGGTATTCGCGAATCTCGTTGATGTCCATCATTTCGGGGGGAAGCCTATGTAAAGATTGGGAGCGTGCGACTGACGCGCGCCCCTCTAGCAAATCAAGCAGGCAGTCTAACGGCTGTGCACACTTGATATGGAAATGGTATCAGCCATCTGATGAAGCATTACCGTCAGGGGTCACTTCCCCTACACGCTTTTCCAGCTGTCGCAGACGTCGCGCGATGTCATCGAGCTGACGGATGCGAGCCGCGCTTTTGCGCCATTCGGCTGCTGGCTGCATGGCCGTACCGGAAGAATAGGCGCCCTTTTCGGTAATCGAGTGGGTCACCATGGTCATCCCAGTGATGAAAACGTTGTCGCAAATTTCGATATGACCTACCAGCCCGACACCGCCAGCGAGCATGCAATGCTTGCCGATTTTGGTGCTGCCGGAGATCCCGACACAGGCGGCCATGGCGGTGTGATCACCGACCTGCACGTTGTGGGCGATCTGGATCTGGTTGTCGAGCTTCACGCCATTACCGAGAACGGTATCGGCCAATGCGCCGCGGTCGATAGCGGTATTCACGCCAATCTCCACATCATCGCCGACCAACACGCCACCGATCTGGGCGATTTTCTGCCAGACACCTTTCTCGTTGGCAAAGCCGAAGCCTTCGCCGCCGAGTACGGCACCTGACTGAATCACCACACGCTTACCGATGCGCACATCGTGGTACAGCGTGACCCGCGGGGCGAGCCAGCCACCTTCGCCAATTTCGCAACGGGCACCGATGAAGCAATGCGCGCCGATAGTCACGCCGGCAGCAATACGTGCCGCGCTTTCGATCACCGCAAAGGCACCAATACTCGCGGCCGGGTCAACCACCGCGTCCTCGGCCACAACGGCTGTCGGATGAATTCCGGCAGCCGCTTTCGGTTTTGGATCGAAGAGGTGGGAAATACGCGCGTAGGCCAGATACGGGTCAGGCACCACCAGCGCATTACCGGCAAAACCTTCGGCATCAGCGGCCTTCAGCAACAGCGCTGCGGCCCGGCTGTCTGCCAGGTATTTACGGTATTGAGGGTTTGCGAGAAAGCTCAACTGAGCTGGGCCAGCCTCTTGCAAAGTGGCTAGCCCAGTAATTGCTTTCTCCGGGTCGCCACGTAGCGTGGCGCCGAGGAACTCGGCCAATTGGCCAAGCTTTATAGTCGCAGTCATAGTTACTTCAGCTGATTCATGCGCTCGATAACCTGGCGAGTGATGTCGTACTGAGGTTTGACATCAATCACTGCGCCACGCTCGAAGACCAGGTCAAAAGCACCTTTCTTGATGACTTCTTCCACAGCACTGTCCAGTTTCGGCTTCAGCTGCTTCAGCATTTCACGGTCGGCAACGGCTTTGGCTTCATTCAGCTCCTTGGACTGGAACTGGAAGTCACGGGCCTTTTGCTTGAACTCGAGCTCAAGGCGTTCACGCTCGCCTTGCTGCATCTTGTCGCCACCAGCCATCAGACGGTCCTGAATGCCTTTGGCGCTGCTTTCCAGCGTCTTGAGCTTGCTCAGTTGCGGACCAAATTTCTTCTCGGCATCCACGGCGTATTTCTTGGCCGCGTCGGATTCCAGCAGTGCCATCTGATAGTTCAGAACGGCGATTTTCATGTCGGCAAAAGCCGGGCCTGCTACCAGTACGGTGGCGAGGAGAACCAATTGAGTCAACTTACGCACGATGCACCCCTACAAAATCCATTGTCATTATTTTGGGGCAGACGCTTAGAACGTCTGACCAAGAGAGAATTGGAACACTTGAGTTTCAGCGTTATCCGGTTCTTTTACTGGCATTGCCAGCGCGAAACTCAGCGGACCCAGCGCAGTGACCCATGTCACACCTACACCGACGGAACTGGCCATGTTGCTGAGGCTGATGTCGTTGCACTGCGTATTGGACTTCGACGCAGGATTAGTGTTGGTCGTCTGCTCGCACTTGGAGTCGAACACGTTACCCACATCCCAGAATACCGAGGTACGCAGGGAACGTTGATCCTTGACGAACGGCAGCGGGAACAGAATCTCCGCACCACCTTGAATCAGGACGTTACCACCGAATGGCAGTGGATCCTGATCCGGGTCAGCCAGCGTGCCCGGGTTACCGGTAGATCCTTGACCACGGCTCGGCGTACTGCGCGGACCCAATGTACTGTCCTTGAAGCCACGAACCGAGTTGAAACCACCAGCATAGTAGTTTTCATAGAATGGCAAGCCATCGGTCGAACCGTAACCATCGCCATAACCCAATTCAGTGTGCAGGCGCATGGTGTAGTTCTCAGACAATGGCTGGAACAACTGGCCACGGTAATCGAGCTTGAAGAACGACAGGTCGCTACCTGGTGTAGTGACTTCCGCCGTCAGGCTTTGAGAATGACCACGGGTCGCCAATACGCCTTTGTTCAGGGTGGACTCGGACCAGCCGGCCGACGCCTTGAAGTTCAGGTACTGATCGCCTTCACGGTTAACAAAGTCGAAGATTTCGTCGACGGTGTATTGACCGGTCTTGATCTTGTCTTGCTGTGCCGTCAGGCCGAAGGTCAGACGCGACGTCTCGCTGATCGGGTAACCGACGCTCACGCCAGCACCCAGGCTGTCTACGGCATAGCTGGCTACGTCGACGTCGAGGTCTTTGTAGTCGGTGGTGCGATAGAAAGCGTTGTAGCCCAGGCTCACACCGTCTGCAGTCCAGTACGGGTCGACATAACCGAAGTTATAGCGGCTCTGGTATTCGCTTTTGGTCAAGCCGATGCTGACCTTGTTACCAGTACCCAGGAAGTTGTTCTGGGTGATCGAGCCACCGAGGATCAGGCCGGCACTTTGCGCGAAACCGATACTCGCAGTGATCGAACCGGAAGCTTGTTCTTCAACGCTGTAGTTCACGTCAACCTGGTCATCGACGCCCGGTACAGCCGGGGTTTCGACGTTCACTTCTTTAAAGAAGCCCAGACGCTCAAGACGGGTCTTGGATTGATCGATCAGGTAGGTCGAAGCCCAGCCACCTTCCATCTGACGCATTTCACGGCGCAGCACTTCGTCTTCGGACTTGGTGTTGCCACGGAAGTTGATGCGGTTAACGTAGGCACGCTTGCCCGGATCGACAGCGAAGGTGATGTCGACAGTGTGGTCTTCATCGTGAGGCTGAGGCACGCCGCTGACGTTGGCGAAGGTGTAACCCTCGTTACCGAGGCGGCGAGTGATCAGTTCCGAGGTGGTGGTCATCAGCTTGCGCGAGAACACCTGGCCTTTCTGAACCAGTAGCAGGGACTTGACCTGATCTTCAGGGACTTTCAGGTCACCGCTCAGCTTGACGTCACGAACGGTGTACTTCTCGCCTTCGTTGACGTTGACAGTGATATAGACGTGTTTCTTGTCCGGGGTAATCGATACCTGGGTCGAAGCGATATCCATATTGATATAGCCACGGTCCAGGTAGTAGGAGCGCAGACGCTCCAGGTCACCGGAGAGTTTTTCACGGGCGTACTTGTCGTCGTTCTTGAAAAAGGACAACCAGTTGGTGGTCTTCAGTTCGAACAGGTCGATCAGGTCTTCGTCAGGGAAGACCGTGTTACCCACCACGTTGATGTGCTGGATAGCCGCGACGGTGCCTTCGTTGATGTTGACCTTCAAGCCGACGCGGTTACGTGGCTGCGGTACCACTTCGGTGTCGACGGTGGCCGAGTAGCGACCCTGAGCGACGTATTGACGCTGCAGTTCGTTACGCACACCTTCGAGCGTGGCACGCTGGAAGATCTCGCCTTCGGCCAGACCGGATTGTTTGAGGCCCTTCATCAGGTCTTCAGTGGAGATCGCCTTGTTACCCTCGATCTCGATACTCGCGACCGATGGGCGCTCGACTACCGTGATGACCAGGACGTTGCCATCGCGGCCCAGCTGGATATCTTGAAAGAACCCGGTTTTGAACAAAGCACGAGTGGATTCCACCAGGCGACGATCGTCCGCCTGTTCGCCGACGTTTAACGGCAAAGCACCAAAGACGCTACCCGCGGAGACCCGCTGGAGGCCATTGACGCGAATATCAGAGATAGTGAAGGACTCGGCGTGAACTTCGGCGATCATCAATACGGTGAGAACCGCAGTTAGCAGCAGACGTTTCATGAAGTCCTTTCTTATTCCAACTGGCAATAAACAAACTGCCGCAAAATGCGGCAGATTCGCAATTCAGCGAAGTGTTACAGACGGCCCAAATCATTGACCAGAGCAAGCAACATCACCCCGACCACCAAACTGATACCGATCTGCATCCCCCAACCCTGCACCCGATCCGACAAGGGACGACCACGCGCCCACTCGATCAGATAAAACAACAAATGCCCCCCATCCAGTACAGGAATAGGCAACAAATTCAGAACTCCCAGGCTAATACTCAGATAAGCAAGGAAATTCAGGAAATCAGCAACGCCCGACTGGGCAGAAGCGCCCGCCACTTTAGCAATGGTTATCGGTCCACTCAAGTTTTTTACCGAGAGCTCACCGAACAACATTTTCTTGAGCGAATCGAGGGTCAGTACACTCATGGTCCAGGTGCGTCGAGCACCCTCTCCAATCGCGGCCACAGGACCGTAACTGACTTCGCGAATCATCTCTGGTGGCCAATCGACCGCTTTCACCCCGGCTCCCATGTAACCGGTAGGCGCCTTGCTCTCGCCGCGAGCGGCCAGCGTCACAGGGACATCGATTTGAGCACCATCGCGCTCGACGCGCAGCATGATTTTGGTATCCGGATGCATACGGACGGTGTCGACCACTTGTTGCCAGTCGTCCAGCACCTTGCCATCCAGAGCCAGCAAGCGATCGCCGGTCTTCAGGCCAGCAGCCTGCGCCGGCCCTTTAGGGTCAAGTTCGGCCAACACGGGCGGCAACGCCGGACGCCAAGGACGGATACCCAGTGAACGGATCGGATCCGGTTCGTCAGCACCCTTGAGCCACTTATCCAGCATCAGCTCGCGAGGAGAGTCCGCAGTGGAACCCTGCTCACGCACCAACAATTGAAGTGAACCGCTCTCGCCAAGACGGCGAACCAGCTGCAGATTCACCGAAGCCCAGCCGGTCGTTGGCTCGCCATCGATGGCAACTATTTCCTGACCCGCAGTCAAACCGGCCTTGGCGGCAATACTGCCGGATTCGACCGCACCGATAACCGGCCGTACCTGCTCGCTGCCGAGCATTGCCAAGACCCAGAAAAAAACCATGGCCAGCAGAAAGTTGGCAATCGGGCCGGCAGCCACGATTGCGATACGCTGGCCGACAGATTTGCGATTGAAAGAATGTTCGAGCTGATCGGCCGGCACTTCGCCTTCACGCTCATCGAGCATTTTCACGTAGCCGCCCAACGGGATGGCAGCCACTACGAACTCAGTGCCTTTCTTGTCGTGCCAGCGCAGCAACGGCATGCCGAAGCCTACGGAGAAACGCAGCACTTTGACCCCACAGCGACGTGCGACCCAGAAATGGCCGAATTCGTGGAAGGTAACCAGCACACCCAAAGCCACCAGGGTGCCGACAATCATATAGAGCGCGCTCATCTATTTTCTCCGCAATCCTATCCGGTGCTGCATGGACCAACGTATTGCAGCACTTACCGCCCGTGACGACTCAACCATTGCCCGGCCAGTACTCGCGCTTTCGCGTCAGCCGTGAACACGGCCTCGAGATCATCCACCGCCACTACAGGCTCGAGGTTCAACACTTCCTCGATGATACTCGCGATTTCCGGGTAGCGAACCCGCCCGTCGAGAAACGCCGCCACAGCCACTTCATTCGCCGCATTCAGCATCGCCGGTGCGCTATTACCAGCCTCGGCAGCCTGACGCGCCAGGCGCAGGCAAGGGAAACGCTCTTCATCGGGCGCATGGAAGTCCAGACGCGCAATGGCAAACAGGTCCAGCGGCGCCACACCCGAGTCGATACGCTCCGGCCAGGCCAGGGCATTGGCGATCGGTGTTCGCATGTCCGGATTACCCAACTGCGCGAGCACCGAACCATCGACGTAGTCGACCAGAGAATGAATCACGCTCTGAGGGTGAATCACCACTTCGACCTGGGACGGTTTGGCATCGAACAGCCAGCAGGCCTCGATCAGCTCGAGCCCTTTGTTCATCATGCTGGCCGAATCGACCGAAATCTTGCGCCCCATGGACCAGTTTGGATGAGCGCACGCTTGGTCGGGGGTAACATGCGTCAGTTCAGACAAAGGTGTCTGTCGGAACGGACCGCCAGAGGCCGTCAGAAGAATCCGACGCACGCCAACCACACCCAGCCCACGGGCGAAATCCTGCGGCATGCACTGGAAAATCGCGTTGTGTTCACTGTCGATCGGCAGCAGCACCGAGCCGCTTTTGCGCACGGCCTGCATGAAAAGGGCGCCGGACATGACCAGCGCCTCCTTGTTCGCCAGCAGAATCTTTTTGCCCGCCTCGACCGCCGCCAGGGTCGGACGCAAGCCCGCCGCGCCAACGATGGCCGCCATGACGGCATCGACTTCAGGATCGGAAGCAACCTGACACAGCCCCTCCTCCCCTACCAGCACACGGGTCGACAGGCCGGCCGCGCGCAAATCGTCCTGCAGGGTTCGGGCAGCATCGGCTTGCGGCACGACCGCAAACCGCGGCGTATGACGCACACACAGGGCCAACAGCTCACTCAAGCGAGTGAACCCGCTCAAGGCGAACACCTGATAACGCGCAGGATGACGAGCAATCACGTCGAGGGTGCTCAGACCAATCGAACCGGTCGCCCCCAGCACAGTAATCTGTTGAGGGCGGCTCACGGTGCAGCCATCCACAACAGCACGGCAAATACCGGGATCGCAGCCGTCAGGCTGTCGATTCGATCAAGCACACCACCATGCCCCGGCAGCAGGTTACTGCTGTCCTTGATGCCTGATTGACGCTTGAACATGCTTTCGGTGAGGTCACCCACCACCGAAATGAAGACAATCACTGCCGCGCCGATCAACCCCATCAGCATCTGGGCGAAACTCCAGTCGCGCACCAGGCCGACGATTGCGGTGATGACCAGGCTCAGCACCAGGCCTCCGTAAACGCCTTCCCAGCTCTTGCCGGGGCTGACCTGTGGCGCCAGTTTACGCTTGCCGAAGGCACGACCGGAAAAGTACGCGCCGATATCGGCACCCCAGACCAGCACCATCACCGCCATGATCAACCAATTCCCCAAGGGCTCCTGTTTGATCTGGACCAGACCTTGCCAGGCCGGCAACAGAATCAGCAAACCAATCATCAGCTTGCAGGCGGCACTGGCCCAATGTTCGCTGGAACGCGGATAGGTCAGCACCAGATACGTCGCCACCGCCCACCAGAGCACCGAAGCGCCCAGTACCCAGGGCGCAAGCCCCGGCAGGATGTGCATGACAAACAGCATCAACGCGACCACTGCAGCATAGGCAATGCGAATCGGCTGGGCGGTAAAACCGGCCAGCCGCGCCCATTCCCAGGCACCAAGCGTCACGACCAGCCCGATGAACAGCGCAAAACCGGACCCTTCGAGCAGGAAAAACCCGCACAAAGCGATCGGTAGCAGGATCAGTGCGGTGATGATTCGTTGTTTAAGCATTAAACCCGGGCTCCAGCCTCGACCTGCTCGCTCGTTTTACCGAAGCGGCGCTGGCGAGAAGCGAAATCGGCCAGCGCACTTCGCATGGCATCGTGTTTGAAGTCCGGCCAGAACAGGTCGGAGAAGTACAACTCGGCATAAGCCAGCTGCCACAGCAGGAAGTTGCTGATGCGGTGTTCGCCACCTGTACGGATGCACAAATCTGGCAACGGCAGATCGCCCGTGGCCAGACAGGTTTGCAGCAATTCCGGAGTGATGTCTTCCGGGCGCAAATGCCCGGCCTGAACTTCCCGCGCCAAACGCTGAGCGGCTTGCGCAATGTCCCACTGACCGCCGTAGTTGGCGGCGATCTGCAGGACAAAACGGTTGGCACCGACGGTCATCGCTTCGGCTTCACGCATGGCAGCTTGAAGCTCGGGGTGAAAGCGCGAGCGATCACCGATGATGCGCAGACTGATGTTGTTGTCATTGAGGCGCTTGGCCTCGCGACGCAATGCCTTGAAGAACAGATCCATCAAGGCACTGACTTCATCTGCAGGGCGCTGCCAGTTTTCACTGGAGAAAGCGAACAGGGTCAGCACCTCGACCTTGGCCTCGGCGCACACCTCGATTACCGCACGAACCGCATCCACGCCCGCTTTATGCCCGGCGACACCCGGCATAAAGCGCTTCTTCGCCCAGCGATTATTACCATCCATGATGATCGCGACATGGCGCGGCACCGCGGACGGCGCAGTCTGCTTGGTCTTATCCATGAAAACGCGACCCTTATACGGCCATCAGGTCGGCTTCTTTCTGCTTGGTGGCCGCATCGATGTCAGCCTCAGCCTTGTCGGTCAGCTTCTGGATATCGGCAGCGGCACGACGTTCTTCGTCTTCGCTGATTTCCTTGTCCTTGACCAGCTTCTTAAGGTCACCCAAGGCATCGCGACGAATGTTGCGCACGGCAACACGAGCATCTTCAGCGGCACTGCGCGCCTGTTTGGTGAAGCCCTTGCGGGTTTCTTCAGTCAGGGCAGGCATGGAGATCAGCAGCAACTCGCCCAGGTTGGTCGGGTTGAGGTTCAGGCCAGCACTCTGGATCGCCTTGTCGACGGCCGCGAGCATGTTGCGCTCAAACGCGACGACCTGCAGGGTGCGGGAGTCTTTTACCGTGATGTTGGCCACTTGGGTAATGGACGTGTCTGTGCCGTAGTACGGCACCATCACGCTACCCAGGATGCTTGGGTGAGCCTTGCCGGTACGAATCTGACCAAATGCATGGTTCAGAGAGTCCAGGGATTTCTGCATGCGCTCTTGAGCGTCTTTCTTGATTTCATTGATCATTGTTGGCCTTCCTCGATCAGGGTCCCTTCAGCGCCACCATGCACGATATTCAGCAGGGCGCCGGGCTTGTTCATGTTAAAGACGCGCAATGGCATCTTGTGGTCGCGGCACAGGCAAATGGCCGTCAGATCCATCACGCCCAGCTTGCGATCCAGCACTTCATCGTAAGTCAGATGATCGAACTTCTCGGCATGCGGGTCTTTGAATGGGTCAGCGGTGTAGACGCCATCGACCTTGGTCGCCTTGAGCACGACATCGGCATCGATTTCGATTGCACGCAAGCAGGCCGCCGAGTCCGTGGTGAAGAATGGATTACCGGTACCCGCCGCGAAAATCACGACTTCCTTGGCGTTCAGGTGGCGCATGGCTTTGCGGCGATCATAGTGATCGGTCACGCCCACCATGGAAATAGCCGACATCACGATGGCCGAGATATTGGCACGTTCCAGCGCATCGCGCATGGCCAGGGCGTTCATCACAGTGGCCAGCATGCCCATGTGGTCGCCCGTCACCCGATCCATGCCGGCCGCGCTCAGCGCTGCACCGCGGAACAGGTTGCCACCACCGATCACCAGACCGACCTGAACGCCGATACCGACCAGCTGGCCGACTTCCAGCGCCATGCGATCCAGAACTTTCGGATCGATCCCGAACTCTTCCGAGCCCATCAGGGCCTCGCCGCTAAGCTTGAGTAGAATGCGTTTATAGCGAGCCTGATAACCACTGCCCTGCTGAGCCATTGCGAATCTCTCCTGCGGCGTATTTTAAAAAATTCTTTGCGAGCTGTTTACAGCTGCGTTCACTCTAGCTTGGCGCTGCTTCAGCGCCATCGGAACATGGCTTTGTAAGCCAGTTCCAACGGGAAACCAATTAAAAATTGGCGGCCCATCTGAAAAGAGGCTGCGCGCGTAAGCGGGCAGCCTCTTCAGGGCGACAGTTTAAAAAACCGTCTTACGACTTGGCAGCAGCCAGCTGGGCAGCAACTTCTTCAGCGAAGTTGTCGACTGGCTTCTCGATGCCTTCGCCTACTTTGAAGTAGGTGAAAGAAACGATTTCAGCACCGGCTTTCTTGGCCAGTTCGCCAACCTTGATTTCAGGGTTCTTGACGAACGCCTGCTCAACCAGGCTTGCTTCAGCCAGGAACTTGCTGATACGGCCTTTGACCATATTTTCAACAATGTTTTCTGGCTTGCCTTTGATTTTTTCTTCGTTCAGCTGCAGGAACACAGCTTTTTCACGCTCGATTGCTTCGGCAGAAACTTCCGAAGGCAGCAGGAACTCTGGGTTGCTGGCCGCTACGTGCATAGCGATGTCTTTGGCCAGTTCAACGTTGCCGCCTTTCAGGACAACTGCAACACCGATCTTGTTGCCGTGCAGGTAACCACCAACAACATCACCTTCAACGCGTACCAGGCGACGGATGTTGACGTTTTCGCCAACCTTGCCAACCAGTACCAGGCGATCAGCCTCTTGAGCGGCGATCAGCGGAGCGACGTCGGTCAGTTTGTCAGCGAACGCTTTTTCAACGCTAGCAGCAACAAATGCCTTGAAGTCGTCCTGCAGGGCCAGGAAGTCAGTCTGCGAGTTCACTTCCAGCAGAACAGCAGATTTGCCGTCTTCTTTCAGAGCGATAGCGCCTTCTGCAGCCACGTTGCCTGCTTTCTTGGCAGCCTTGATTGCGCCGGAAGCACGCATGTCATCAATGGCTTTTTCGATGTCGCCGTCAGCCTTTTCCAGGGCTTTCTTGCAATCCATCATGCCTTCGCCGGTACGCTCACGCAGTTCTTTAACCAACGCTGCAGTAATTGCTGCCATTTTCAAAATCCTCTTGGATAGGTTTTCAACCATTCCACCCGATCGAACGGGCGATCAATTCTTCCCGAACCACCGTTGTAAGCCGCTGCACGTTACAGCTCTGCAAGTGCGGGGCCGACAAACGGTTTTCGAGGTGGCAAAAAGGGGGCCAAGCCCCCTTTTTGCTTACTGAGTCAACGCCAAGGCGTCAATTACTCAGCTGCTGCTACCGGAGCTTCTTCAACGAACTGCTCGGTGCCGCCAGCAACGTGGTTGCGACCGCGGATCACAGCGTCAGCCATCGAACCCATGTACAGCTGGATAGCGCGGATTGCGTCATCGTTGCCTGGGATGATGTAGTCAACGCCTTCCGGGCTGCTGTTGGTATCGACTACGCCGATAACCGGGATGCCCAGCTTGTTGGCTTCGGTGATCGCGATGCGCTCGTGATCAACGTCGATAACGAACAGAGCGTCTGGCAGACCGCCCATGTCCTTGATACCACCCAGGGAACGATCGAGCTTTTCCAGGTCGCGAGTGCGCATCAGCGCCTCTTTCTTGGTCAGCTTGGCGAAAGTACCGTCTTCGGCTTGCACTTCAAGGTCACGCAGACGCTTGATGGAAGCACGGATGGTTTTGAAGTTGGTCAGCATGCCGCCCAACCAGCGGTGATCGACGTACGGCGAACCGCAACGTGCTGCTTCTTCAGCAACGATCTTGCCAGCGGAACGCTTGGTGCCGACGAACAGAATCTTGTTTTTGCCCTGGGCCAGACGCTCTACGAAAGTCAGAGCTTCGTTGAACATTGGCAGGGTTTTTTCAAGGTTGATGATGTGAATCTTGTTACGCGCGCCGAAAATGTACTTACCCATTTTCGGGTTCCAGTAACGGGTTTGGTGACCGAAGTGCACACCGGCCTTCAGCATATCGCGCATGTTGACTTGGGACATGATAGTTCCTTAATAAGTCGGGTTTGGCCTCCACGTATCCCAATGACCAACCAGCAGCATCAGCTGAAGGCACCCAGGTCATCGTGTCGACACGTGTGTGGATTTAAGCCTTTCGGGGTATCCCCGGAAAGCGGCGCATTTTATACCACAAGGCTGAAAAAAACGGAACCCGGATTCTCAAATCCTGATGCGCACCCTTAATAGACCCGTGGAATCGTTCAAGAATGCGCCTATCTATAGAGAGATGCGACGCACGAAGGCTCAGATTTGCACTGATCGTCTGATAGAATCAGGTTTTTCAGGGCCGCGAAGATCGATCGCACACCGCCCATTTCGTTTTGACAAGCGCCATCGAGCGCAGAGAGAGCCTGTATGACCGTCACCCTCAAAACCCCAGAGGACATCGCAAAAATGCGCATCGCCGGCAAACTGGCCGCCGATGTGCTGGAAATGATTGCCGAACATGTCAAACCGGGCATCACCACCGATGAGCTGGACCGCATCTGCCACGACTACATCGTCAACGAGCAGAAAGCCATTCCCGCGCCGCTCAACTATAAAGGCTACCCGAAGTCGATCTGCACCTCGATCAACCACGTGGTCTGCCACGGTATTCCGAACGAGAAGCCGTTGAAGGATGGCGACACCCTGAACATCGACGTCACCGTCATCAAGGACGGTTACCACGGCGACACCAGCCGCATGTTCCACGTCGGCACCGTGCCGGTCTGGGCCGAGCGCCTGTCGCAAGTGACCCAGGAATGCATGTACAAGGCGATTGAAATCGTCAAACCCGGCTGCCGCCTCGGCGACATCGGCGAAATCATCCAGAAGCACGCCGAAAAGAACGGTTTTTCAGTGGTTCGCGAATTCTGTGGTCACGGAATCGGCAAAGTGTTCCACGAAGAGCCGCAAATCCTGCATTACGGCCGTGCCGGCACCGGCATGGAACTGAAAGCGGGCATGACCTTCACCATCGAGCCTATGATCAACCAGGGCAAGGCCGACACCAAGGTGTTGGGCGATGGCTGGACCGCGATCACCAAGGACCGCAAGCTGTCGGCCCAGTGGGAGCACACCCTGCTGGTCACCGAAACCGGTTACGAGATCTTCACCCTGCGCGCCGACGACACCATCGCGCGCGTTTCGGCCTGATCCGGACCGCAACGCTCTCAGCCTTATAGATAGACAGGAAAGCCAATCGATGCCGCAGGTGGATCCCGAACTCTTCGACCGCGGCCAGTTCCAGGCTGAACTGGCCCTGAAGGCAAGCCCGATTGCCGCCTTCAAGAAGGCGATCCGCCAGGCCCGCGAGGTTCTCGACGGGCGCTTTCGCAGCGGCCGCGACATTCGCCGGCTGATCGAGGATCGCGCCTGGTTCGTCGATAACATCCTGCAAAAGGCCTGGGAGCAGTTCAACTGGAGTGAAGACGCCGACATCGCGCTGGTCGCGGTCGGCGGTTATGGTCGCGGTGAACTGCACCCGTATTCCGACATCGATCTGCTGATCCTTCTGGACAGCGCCGACCACGAGGTTTTCCGCGATTCCATTGAGCGTTTTCTGACGCTCTTGTGGGACATCGGCCTGGAAGTCGGTCAGAGTGTTCGTTCGGTGGATGAATGCGCCGTTGAAGCCCGCGCGGACCTGACGGTGGTCACCAACCTGATGGAAAGTCGCACTATTTGCGGCCCCGAGCGCCTGCGCCAGCGCATGCTGGATGTCACCAGCACCGCGCACATGTGGCCAAGCAAGGACTTCTTTCTGGCCAAGCGTGCCGAACAGAAAGCCCGTCATCACAAATACAACGACACCGAATATAATCTGGAACCCAACGTCAAAGGTTCGCCCGGCGGCCTGCGGGATATCCAGACGATTCTGTGGGTGGCCCGTCGTGAATACGGCACCCTGAACCTGCGTGCACTGGCCGGCGAAGGTTTTCTGGTAGAGAGCGAAAACGCCCTGCTGGCCTCGTCCCAGGAATTTCTCTGGAAAGTCCGTTACGCGCTGCACATGCTCGCCGGTCGCTCCGAAGATCGCTTGCTGTTCGATCACCAGCGCTCGATTGCCGGGCTGCTGGGCTTCGTCGGTGATGACGCCAAGCAAGCCATCGAAAACTTCATGCAGCAGTATTACCGGGTGGTCATGAGCATTGCCCAGCTCAGCGACCTGATCATCCAGCACTTCGAAGAAGTCATCCTCGCCCCGGAAGACGAAGCGCCACCGCAGCCGATCAACTCGCGGTTCCAGTTGCACGACGGCTACATCGAGGCGCGCAACGACAACGTGTTCCGGCGCACGCCGTTTGCCATGCTCGAAATCTTCGTGCTGATGGCCCAGCAGCCGGAAATCAAAGGTGTTCGCGCCGATACCATCCGTCTCCTGCGCGAACATCGGCACCTGATCGACGACGACTTCCGTAACGATATTCGTAACACCAGCCTGTTTATCGAGCTGTTCAAGTGCAAGATCGGCATTCACCGCAACCTGCGCCGGATGAACCGTTACGGCATCCTCGGGCGCTATTTGCCGGAGTTCGGCTTCATCGTCGGCCAGATGCAACACGACCTGTTCCACATCTATACGGTCGATGCACACACCCTGAACCTGATCAAACACCTGCGTAAGCTGCAGTACTCACAAGTGTCGGAAAAATTCCCGCTGGCCGCCAAGCTCATGGGTAAGCTGCCCAAGCCCGAGCTGATCTATATGGCCGGGCTTTACCACGACATCGGCAAGGGCCGGCATGGCGACCACTCGGAAATCGGCGCGGTGGATGCCGAAGCCTTTTGCCAGCGCCATCAGTTGCCGGTGTGGGACAGCCGTCTGATCGTCTGGCTGGTGCAAAACCACCTGGTGATGTCGACCACGGCACAGCGCAAGGACTTGTCCGACCCGCAGGTGATCCACGATTTCGCACAGATTGTCGGCGATGAAACCCGCCTCGATTATCTGTACGTGCTGACGGTCGCCGACATCAACGCCACCAACCCGACCCTGTGGAATTCCTGGCGTGCCAGCCTGTTGCGCCAGCTCTACACCGAGACCAAGCGCGCCTTGCGCCGCGGCCTGGAGAATCCGGTCGATCGCGAAGAGCAGATCCGCCAGACCCAGAGCGCGGCACTGGACATCCTCGTGCGCGGCGGTACCGACCCGGACGACGTCGAGCAACTGTGGGCGCAGCTCGGCGATGACTACTTCCTGCGTCACACCGCCGGCGACGTGGCCTGGCACAGCGACGCGATTCTCCAGCAGCCGGCCGACGGCGGCCCCCTGGTGCTGATCAAGGAAACCACTCAGCGCGAGTTCGAGGGCGGCACGCAGATCTTTATTTATGCGCCGGACCAGCATGACTTCTTCGCCGTGACCGTGGCCGCGATGGACCAGCTCAACCTGAACATTCATGACGCCCGCGTCATCACCTCCAGCAGCCAGTTCACTCTCGACACCTACATCGTGCTCGACACCGACGGCGACTCGATTGGCGACAACCCGGCGCGGGTCAAGCAGATCCGTGACGGCCTGACCGAAGCCCTGCGCAATCCGGACGATTACCCGACCATCATCCAGCGCCGGGTGCCGCGCCAGCTCAAACATTTCGCCTTTGCGCCACAGGTGACGATCCACAACGACGCCCAGCGTCCGGTCACGGTCCTGGAACTCACGGCGCCCGACCGTCCAGGCCTGCTGGCGCGAATCGGCACGATCTTCCTGGAGTTCGACCTGTCGCTGCAAAATGCCAAGATTGCCACGCTGGGCGAGCGGGTGGAGGACGTGTTTTTCATTACCGACGCGAACAACCAGCAATTGTCGGACCCGTTGCTGTGCAGCCGCTTGCAGGATGCAATCGTTGAACAGCTGAGCGTCAGCCACGAACCCGATATCAAGCTTTCCCGCATCAGCATCTGAAAAAACCAACTTTCCCTGTGGGAAAGCGCTTATGCAGGAGCCGGGCTTGCCCGCGATAGCATCACCTCGGTGCACTGACAAACCGAGGCGCCTGCATCGCGGGCAAGCCTGGCGCCTACAAAAGCCAGCCCCCACACCGAACGAGATCTACCGATGAACAACGCTCTGAACCAGTTGCAGCCCTACCCCTTCGAGAAGCTCCGCGCCCTGCTCGGC
Source organism: Pseudomonas sp. URMO17WK12:I12 (assembly GCF_000514395.1). Classification (NCBI taxonomy): domain Bacteria; kingdom Pseudomonadati; phylum Pseudomonadota; class Gammaproteobacteria; order Pseudomonadales; family Pseudomonadaceae; genus Pseudomonas; species Pseudomonas sp. URMO17WK12:I12. The sequence goes on along the minus strand of NZ_AZVV01000014.1, from coordinate 174,718 downwards.
AGCGTGACGCCAAACCCGGACAAACGCCCTGTCGCGCTGTCCATCGGCGAGCCGAAACACCGCTCGCCAAGTTTCGTGGCCGAAGCCCTGGCCAGCAATCTGGATCAGATGGCCGTGTACCCGACCACCCTCGGCATCCCGGCCCTGCGTGAAGCCATCGCCGCCTGGTGCGAACGCCGTTTCAGCGTTCCGAACGGCTGGCTCGACCCGGCGCGTAACGTGCTGCCGGTCAACGGTACTCGCGAAGCGCTGTTCGCCTTCACGCAGACCGTGGTCAACCGTGGCGACGATGCGTTGGTAGTCAGCCCGAACCCGTTCTATCAAATCTACGAAGGCGCGGCGTTTCTCGCCGGGGCCAAGCCGCACTACCTGCCGTGCCTGGACGAAAACGGCTTCAATCCGGACTTCGATGCCGTTTCGCCAGACATCTGGAAACGCTGCCAGATCCTGTTCCTGTGCTCGCCAGGCAATCCGACCGGTGCACTGATCCCGGTCGACACTCTGAAAAAGCTGATCGCCCTGGCGGATGAATACGACTTCGTGATCGCCGCCGACGAGTGCTACAGCGAACTGTACTTCGACGAACAAACCCCGCCAGCCGGCCTGCTCAGCGCCTGCGTGGCGCTGGGTCGCAAAGACTTCAAACGTTGCGTGGTCTTCCACAGCTTGTCCAAGCGTTCCAACCTGCCGGGCCTGCGCTCGGGTTTTGTGGCCGGTGACGCAGACATTCTCAAGGGCTTCCTGCTGTATCGCACCTACCACGGCTGCGCGATGCCGGTTCAGACCCAACTGGCCAGCGTGGTCGCATGGAATGACGAAGTGCATGTGCGCGCCAACCGTGCGCTGTACCGCGAGAAGTACGACGCGGTGCTGGAAATCCTCAGCCCGGTGATGGACGTGCAGCGTCCGGATGGCGGTTTTTACTTGTGGCCCAATGTTGCAGGCGACGATGAAGCATTCTGCCGTGACCTGTTTATTGAAGAACACGTGACGGTAGTGCCGGGTTCCTATTTGTCCCGTGAAGTTGACGGCGCTAATCCGGGAGCTGGTCGCGTGCGCATGGCACTCGTCGCACCGTTGGACGAATGCGTAGAAGCGGCGAAGCGAATTCGCGACTTCATTACTCGTAATAAGTAAGTATCCGGCCCGCACTGTGCAACGCAGCGCGGGCCTCTCATACAGCAAGTTACACTTCTGCCAAAATTAAAGTTCACTGAACTGCAGCCGCCCCTTACTCTCATGTAGCGCATTGCTGTGCGCACTCACACGACTTTTACTCTAACTTCATGGAAGAAGTAGCCAATGAACAGTATTGAAGACTGCAACCTCATCCAGTGGCCCGATGATCAACAATCCTACGACGCTGCTGTTAACGAGAACCCTGATAACGCAGGTTCCGCAACCGGCACCCGGCGCAAACGCTCGCTGATCAATTACTCGAAACTCTGGGCAAACGGACGCACGCTCAAAATCGCTTTTATCGATGGCCCCGACGATGAGCACAAACAGAAAATCATCGACGCCGCTAGCCAATGGCTGCCGTATATCAATCTCAAGTTTGAGTTCGTCGATGATATGCAGGGCGAGATTCGGATCGCTACCAGGAACAATGAAAACAGCTCAATGCTGGGCACCGACGCGCTGTTGATTCATCCCGACTGGCCGACCATGAACCTGGGAGTCAAACCTGACCATGAAGATTTCGCAGTGATTGTGACTCACGAGTTTGGTCACGCCTTGGGAGCAATGCACGAACATCAACACCCCGAAGCCAATATTCCCTGGGACAAACCGAAGGTGTATGAGTTTTACCAGAATAGAGAGATGAACCCGTTGACCAAAGAACAGGTCGATAGCAATCTCTTTGAGCCCTTCAATACAATCGAAGCGATTTATACCTCGTACGACAGAAAATCCATCATGCACCACCCGGTCGCTAACACGCTGACTCTAAAAAATTGGGAAATCCCTATCAACCGTAAAATAAGTAAAAAAGATAAGAGACTGATGTCGTTGCTTTATCCAAAACGTTAGCAATCAAGTTATCCATAGATTCGAGTGAGCCCGCTTAGACTATTTAACCAGCCCAAGATTGGCCTCACTCAAGTCCAGCTCACCCAACACCTCTCGCAGCACGTCATCACCAATCTGGTGATGACGACTGAGGTTATACAACTCCAGGCGTTGCGCCCGCAGCGCCTTGAGTCGTAATCGGCGCTCCAGCAGATCCATCTGAAAGGCCAGCGCCTGGGCTTCCGCCGAATCATTGAACACATCCAGCTGATGCCGATACTCGGACATGATCCGTGCCTTGAGTTCGACAGCCAACGCTGCCTCACTCGCGTCTACAGGCTTGGCCTCTTCGATTTCCAGCGCATGAATCGCCGCTTCAGCGGTCTTGCGCCACGCGTCTCGCACTTCATTGCGGCGCTTGTCGTCAGGACTTATTTCAATGCCGCGCAGTAACAGCGGCAAGCCGATACACGCTGAAATCAGCGACAACAGGATGACCCCGGCCGCGATGAAGATCAGCAGGTCGCGCTCAGGGAATGCCTCGCCCCCCATCATCAGTGGCACCGACAGCACGCCCGCCAACGTCACCGCACCGCGTACTCCGCCGACCGTCAGCAGCCAACAGGAACGCATCGTCGGCACATGCGTCATCTCGCCTTTGCCGCGCAAGCGCCGCATCAACACCGACAAACGCCAGATGCTCTGCACCCAGACAAACCGCAACACCAGCAGGACCAGGAAAATCGCCAGCACATCCAGACAGCGGTAGAGCAGCGTCGGCCACAGCGAGGTTTCATGGCTGGCCACCGCCTTGATGATGTCCGGCAGCTGCAAGCCCAACAACAGGAAAATCAGGCCATTGAAGGCAAATTCCAGCAATGACCAAACGCTGCGGTTGAGCAGTCGGGTGCTGGTCTGGCGCGGCAGCAAGTCGAGCCAGCTCTGCATCATCCCCGCCGCCACCGCCGACAAAATGCCCGAGGCACCGAGCCGTTCAGCCAACACATAAGCGGCGAACGGCAGCAGCAACATGAACACCACGTGAGTCGCCGGGTCATCCCAACCGCGAGCAATCATCCACGACCGCGAGCGCCCGACCAGCCAGCTCAGTGCCACGCCGACGGCCAGGCCTCCAACCGCCACCAATACAAACGCCAGACTGGCACTGGCCAGCGAGAACACGCCCGTCACCGCAGCGACCAAAGCGAATTTGAAGGTCACCAGACCCGAGGCATCGTTCTACAGCGCCTCGCCCTGGAGCATGTGCATCAAGGGCATGGGCAAGCGATTGCGGGAAATGGCCGATACCGCCACGGCATCCGTCGGCGACAACACGGCGGCAAGGGCGAAGGCCACCGGCAGTGGAATGCTCGGGATCAACCAATGAATGAAGTAACCCGCGCCGACTACAGTGAACAGGACCAATCCCACCGCCAACGTCAGGATCGGCCCGCGCAGTCGCCAGAACTCACGCTTGGGCATGCGCCAGCCGTCGGAGAACAGCAGCGGCGGAAGGAACAGAAAGAGGAACAGTTCCGGGTCGAGTGCCACGTGCAAACCCAGGGTCGGCCACGCCAGCAACGCCCCGGCAGCAATTTGCACCAAGGGCAGCGGCAGTGGGATCACCCGTCCGATCAGACGCGAAACGCCGACCAGCATCAACAGGATAAGAACGGTATAGGCGGTTTGCATAAAGCGCGGTTCCCAGCAATCGACAGCATCGAAGTGCCATATTAGCCGCATAGACTGCACGACGGACGTTACACCAATGTCGCAGGCGGATCTGAGCTCCCACAGGTTTTGCGTTTTAACCGGAAGGCCATGGCATAATCCGTCACCTTTTTTTTTCAGCACCTGCAAAGGGGGCAATTCCTTGACCGTTTCAAGCAAAACGTTGCACCTTTTCGGCATCAAAGCCTGCGACACCATGAAAAAGGCGCGCACCTGGCTCGATGAACACGCTGTCAGCTATGACTTTCATGATTACAAAACGGCCGGAATCGACCGTGAACACCTGACCCAATGGTGCGACGAGCACGGCTGGCAAGTGGTGTTGAACCGTGCAGGCACGACCTTTCGCAAGCTCGACGACGAACGCAAAGCCGATCTCGACCAGCCGAAAGCCATCGAACTGATGCTCGCACAACCCTCGATGATCAAGCGCCCGGTGCTCGATCTCGGTGACCGAACCCTGATTGGCTTCAAGCCAGATATCTACGCGGCAGCGCTCAAGTAAGCCAGCCCGTTCAATTTTGTAGAGGTATTCACATGTCCAATTCCCTGTTCAGCCTGGCCTTCGGTGTCGGCACTCAAAACCGTCAAGGCGCATGGCTGGAAGTGTTCTACGCCGCCCCTGTCCTGCATCCGTCGGCTGAAGTCATCGCCGCCATCGCGCCGGTCCTGGGTTACACCGAAGGCAATCAGGCCATCGCTTTCAGCACCGCTCAGGCGTCGCAACTGGCTGAAGCGCTGAAAGGCGTCGACGCTGCCCAGGCTTCCCTGCTGACCCGTCTGGCCGAGAGCCACAAGCCGCTGGTCGCGACCATTCTGGCCGAAGACGTGCAACTGACTTCCACGCCTGAGGCTTACCTCAAGCTGCACCTGCTGTCGCACCGCCTGGTCAAGCCCCATGGCCTGAACCTGGCCGGCGTGTTCCCGCTGCTGCCGAACGTGGCATGGACCAGCCAGGGCGCGATCGACCTGTCCGAACTGGCCGAGCATCAACTGGAAGCCCGCCTGCGTGGCGAGTTGCTGGAAGTGTTCTCGGTGGACAAGTTCCCGAAAATGACCGACTACGTGGTACCGGCCGGCGTGCGTATCGCTGACGCGGCACGTATCCGTCTGGGCGCTTACGTCGGCGAAGGCACCACCGTGATGCACGAAGGTTTCGTCAACTTCAACGCCGGCACCGAAGGCCCGGGCATGATCGAAGGCCGCGTTTCCGCTGGCGTATTCGTCGGCAAGGGTTCGGACCTGGGCGGCGGTTGCTCGACCATGGGTACCCTGTCGGGCGGTGGCAACATCGTGATCAAGGTCGGTGAAGGCTGCCTGATCGGCGCGAACGCCGGTATCGGTATTCCGTTGGGCGACCGCAACACCGTTGAGTCGGGCCTGTACGTGACCGCTGGCACCAAAGTGGCGCTGCTGGACGAAAACAACAAGCTGGTCAAAGTCGTCAAGGCGCGTGAACTGGCCGGCCAACCTGACCTGTTGTTCCGTCGCAATTCGGAGACCGGTGCCGTGGAATGCAAAACCCACAAATCGGCCATCGAACTGAACGAAGCGCTGCACGCTCACAACTAAGCGACGTCACGATCACCTGTAGGAGCAGAGCTTGCTCGCGATGGGGCCCCTGAGGCCACTAAAAGCTTCGCGAGCAAGCTTTGCTCCTACGGGTTTGGCGTACACCCGCCCATGTTTACCAGGGCCGAAATAACATGATGATCCCCTCTCCCTGGCGCGCCGATTTTCCGGCCATCGCCGCTCTGCAACGGCAAGACCAGACCTATCTGGACAACGCCGCCACCACGCAAAAGCCTCAAGCCCTGCTGGATGCCCTGACGCATTACTACGCCAATGGCGCAGCCAATGTGCATCGGGCGCAACACTTGCCCGGCGCCCACGCCACCCAAGCGTTCGAGGCCAGTCGCAGCAAAGTCGCGCAATGGCTGAATGCTGGCGATGGCGGGCAGATCATCTTTACCCATGGCGCGACATCCGCGCTGAACCTCCTGGCCTATGGCCTGGAACATCTTTTCAATCCGGGCGATGAGATTGTCATCAGCGCCCTGGAGCATCACGCCAACCTGCTGCCATGGCAGCAACTGGCCCAGCGGCGCGAGCTGAATCTGGTGATCCTGCCGCTGGATGCCGACGGCTTGATCGATCTTGAGGCCGCCGCGCAGTTGATTGGGCCGCAAACCCGCTTGCTGGCGGTCAGTCAGCTGTCCAACGTGCTCGGCGTCTGGCAGCCACTGCCGTCCTTAATGGCGATGGCCAAGGCGCACGATGCGTTGACCGTGGTCGACGGCGCTCAAGGCGTGGTGCATGGCCGGCATGACGTGCAGGCACTGGGTTGCGACTTCTATGTGTTTTCCAGCCACAAGCTCTATGGCCCCGATGGCCTCGGTGTGTTGTTCGGCCGCAACGAGGCACTGAAGCAACTGCGTCACTGGCAATTCGGCGGCGAAATGGTGCTGGATGCGGATTACCACCACGCACGCTTCCGCCCTGCCCCGCTGGGTTTAGAGGCCGGAACGCCACCTATTGCCGCTGTGATTGGTCTGGGCGCGACCCTGGATTACCTCACCGGGCTCGATCAGGGCGCCGTTAACGCCCATGAAGCCGCGCTGCATGATTACTTGCTGAAGGGTCTTGAGGCCCGTAACGGCATTCGATTGCTGGGCAAACCGCAACTGGCCCTGGCGAGTTTTGTCGTCGAGGGTGTGCATAACTCAGACCTGGCGCATTTGCTGACCGAACAGGGAATTGCCGTTCGCGCCGGGCATCACTGCGCGATGCCGCTCCTCAAAAGCTTCGAACTGGCCGGGGCGATCCGGGTGTCGTTGGCGCTGTACAACGATTCCGAAGACCTGGAGCGATTCTTTGAAGCGCTGGATCAGGCGCTGGAGCTGTTGAGATGAATCTGCCTGCCGATGCGGTGGCGGCGCTGGAGACGTTCCAGAACGCTGCCGGCTGGGAACAGCGCGCGCGATTGCTGATGCAATGGGGCGACCGCCTGCCTGCGTTGAGCGATATGGATAAGGTAGATGCCAACCGGGTGCATGGCTGTGAAAGCCAGGTCTGGTTAGTGGGCGCGCTGCTGGACGGTCATTGGCAGTTTGCGGCAAGCAGCGACGCGCGGTTGATTCGCGGATTGGTGGCGTTGCTGCTGGCGCGGGTCAACGGGTTGTCGGCGGCTGAATTGCGGCAGGTGGATTTGCCGGAGTGGTTCAATCAACTCGGGCTTTCGCGGCAGCTGTCGCCGTCGCGCAGCAATGGCCTGAATGCCGTGCTCCAGCGAATGAATGAGTTGGCTCAGTAACTGATTGTTCCCGCGCTCTGCGTGGGAACAATCATCCAACCTCAGGCTTTACCCGATCCGAAGGGCGCCGAACACCCGCCACAATCTTGTCCACAGCCTTGGTCGCCGCCACCATCCCGAACGTCGCCGTTACCATCATCACCGCACCAAACCCGCCCGCACAGTCCAGCTTCACGCCATCGCCGACAAAACTCTTCTGCAAACAGATGCTGCCATCCGGTTTCGGGTAGCGCAGTTGCTCAGTAGAAAACACACAAGGCACGCTGTAATGGCGAGTCACGGTGCGAGAGAAGCCGTAGTCGCGACGCAAGGTCGAGCGCACTTTCGACGCCAACGGATCATTGAACGTACGGTTCAAGTCGCACACCTGAATCAGCGTCGGATCAATCTGCCCACCCGCACCGCCGGTGGTGATGATCTGGATCTTGCGCCGCTTGCACCAGGCAATCAGCGCGGCCTTGGCGTTGACGCTGTCAATGCAATCGATCACGCAGTCAATGTTCGGCGTGATGTACTCGGCCATGGTCTCGCGGGTGACGAAATCCGCCACCGCGTGCACCGAGCAGTCCGGGTTGATCCCGCGCAGGCGCTCGGCCATCACTTCAACTTTGGGTTTGCCGACGGTGCTGTCCAGCGCGTGCAACTGACGGTTGGCGTTGCTGACGCAGACGTCGTCGAGGTCAAACAGCGAAATCTCGCCCACGCCACACCGGGCGATGGCTTCCGCAGCCCACGAACCCACGCCGCCGACGCCAACGATTGCCACATGCGCAGCGCGCAGGCGCTCCAGCCCCTCGATGCCATACAAACGGGCGATGCCTGCAAACCGCGGATCTTCTGTACTCATGACCAATACCCCAAAAACCGGCGCGCATTATAGGGCCACTGCGCGAGAACTTTTAACCTTCTGGCTACAAGTGTAAGAACTTATGTGAAAGCAAATTGCCCAATGTCCGGCAATTCCCTGTCCGCTGTACGAAAAGAGAATGCCCGGTGTAGGATGCGCGCCCCTTGGCGACCGCCAACCGTTCCTTCGTTCCACAGTCTTTGGAACCTGAAATAGCTATGTCATCCCGCAAATTTGGACTCAACCTGGTCGTGGTGCTCGCCATCGCAGCCTTGTTTACCGGCTTCTGGGCGCTGATCAACCGCCCGGTCACCGCCCCCAACTGGCCTGAACAGATCTCCGGCTTCTCGTACTCGCCGTTCCAGCAAGGCCAGTACCCGCAGAAAGAGCAGTACCCGACCGACGATCAAATGCGTCGCGACCTGGAGATCATGAGCAAGCTGACGGACAACATCCGTACTTACTCGGTCGACGGCACCCTGGAAGACATTCCCAAGCTCGCCGAGGAATTCGGCCTGCGCGTGACCCTGGGGATCTGGATCAGCCCGGACCAGGAGCGCAATGAGCGCGAAATCACCCGTGCCATCGAAATTGCCAACACCTCCCGCAGTGTGGTTCGCGTGGTGGTCGGTAACGAGGCGATCTTCCGTAAGGAAATTACCGCTGCCGAACTGAGCGTGATCCTTGATCGCGTGCGCGCCGCCGTGAAGGTGCCGGTGACCACGTCCGAGCAGTGGCACGTCTGGGAAGAACACCCGGAACTGGCCAAGCACGTCGACCTGATCGCCGCCCACGTTTTGCCTTACTGGGAATTCATCCCGGTGGACAAAGCCGGCCAGTTCGTCCTTGACCGCGCCCGCGACCTGAAAAAGATGTTCCCGAAAAAACCGCTGTTGCTCTCGGAGGTTGGCTGGCCGAGCAACGGCCGTATGCGTGGCGGCACCGATGCGAGCCCGGCGGATCAGGCGATCTACCTGCGCACCTTGGTCAACAAACTCAACCGCCAGGGCTTCAACTACTTCGTGATCGAAGCATTTGACCAGCCGTGGAAGGCCAGCGACGAAGGTTCGGTGGGCGCGTATTGGGGCGTGTTCAATGCCGCGCGCCAGCAGAAATTCAACTTCGAGGGCCCGGTGGTCGCGATCCCGCAATGGCGCGTGCTGGCGATCGGCTCGGCCGTATTGGCATTGCTGTCCCTGACCCTGCTGATGATCGACGGCTCGGCCCTGCGCCAGCGTGGCCGTACCTTCCTGACCTTTATCGCGTTCCTGTGCGGTTCGGTGTTGGTGTGGATCGGTTACGACTACAGCCAGCAATACAGCACCTGGTTCAGCCTGACAGTTGGACTCCTCCTGGCCCTCGGCGCGCTCGGGGTCTTTATCGTTCTGCTGACCGAGGCGCATGAACTGGCCGAAGCGGTCTGGACTCACAAGCGTCGTCGTGAATTCCTGCCGGTGGTGGGCGACTCGGACTACAGACCGAAAGTCTCAATCCACGTGCCCTGCTACAACGAGCCGCCGGAGATGGTCAAACAGACCCTCAACGCGCTGGCCAACCTCGATTACCCGGACTTCGAAGTCCTGATCATCGACAACAACACCAAGGACCCTGCGGTCTGGGAACCGGTGCGCGATTACTGCGAAACCCTCGGCCCGCGCTTCAAGTTCTTCCACGTTGCACCGCTGGCCGGTTTCAAGGGCGGCGCGCTGAACTACCTGATCCCGCACACCGCCAAGGATGCCGAAGTCATCGCGGTAATCGACTCGGATTACTGCGTCGATCCGAACTGGCTCAAGCACATGGTGCCGCACTTCGCCGATCCGAAAATTGCGGTGGTGCAGTCGCCGCAGGACTATCGCGATCAGAACGAAAGCACCTTCAAAAAGCTCTGCTACGCGGAATACAAAGGCTTCTTCCACATCGGCATGGTCACCCGCAACGACCGTGACGCGATCATCCAGCACGGCACCATGACCATGACCCGGCGCTCGGTGCTTGAAGAGCTCGGCTGGGCTGACTGGTGCATCTGTGAAGACGCCGAGTTGGGTCTGCGCGTGTTCGAAAAAGGCCTGTCGGCGGCGTATTACCACACCAGCTATGGCAAAGGCTTGATGCCCGATACCTTTATCGACTTCAAGAAACAGCGTTTCCGCTGGGCCTACGGAGCGATTCAGATCATCAAGCGCCACACCGCCAGCCTGCTGCGCGGCAAGGACACCGAGCTGACCCGTGGCCAGCGTTACCACTTCCTTGCGGGCTGGCTGCCGTGGGTCGCAGATGGCATGAACATCTTCTTCACGGTCGGCGCATTGTTGTGGTCGGCGGCGATGATCATCGTGCCGCAGCGGGTCGATCCGCCGTTGCTGATTTTCGCAATCCCGCCGTTGGCGCTGTTCGTGTTCAAGGTCGGCAAGATCATCTTCCTGTATCGCCGCGCCGTCGGCGTGAACCTCAAAGATGCGTTCTGCGCGGCTCTGGCCGGGCTGGCGTTGTCGCACACCATCGCCAAAGCGGTGCTGTACGGCTTCTTCACCAGCAGCATTCCGTTCTTCCGCACCCCGAAAAACGCCGATAACCACGGCTTCTGGGTGGCAATTTCGGAGGCCCGTGAAGAGGTGTTCATCATGCTGCTGTTGTGGGGCGCGGCGCTGGGGATCTTTCTGGTCAACGGCTTGCCGAGCAACGACATGCGCTTCTGGGTGACCATGTTGCTGGTGCAATCGCTGCCATACCTGGCGGCGCTGATCATGGCGTTCCTGTCTTCGCTGCCGAAACCGGCCGCCGAGACGGAGCCGGCACCCGCCGTCTAAATCTGTATGGATGCACTAAACGGCGGCCAATGGTCGCCGTTTTGCTTTAAGATAACCGCCATTTTGCGCGCCCAGCACCAATTCCTGTAGGAGCAAAGCTTGCTCGCGATTGATGCGACTCGGTGTAACAGAAAGACCTCATCATCGTTCATCGCGAGCAAATTCTGCTCCTACACAATTAGCTTCCGGAGTTTTCCATGACGGCCCACGCCGACCTTTCGCCGACCCTTCAACTCGCCATCGACCTGATCCGCCGTCCGTCCGTGACGCCGGTCGACGCCGATTGCCAGAAGCAGATGATGCAGCGCCTGGGCGATGCCGGTTTCATGCTGGAACCGATGCGCATCGAAGATGTGGATAACTTCTGGGCGACCCACGGCAAACATGACGGCCCGGTGCTGTGCTTCGCCGGTCACACCGACGTGGTGCCGACCGGTCCGGTGACGGCCTGGCAGATCGACCCGTTCAATGCGCTGATCGACGAACACGGCATGCTCTGCGGCCGTGGCGCGGCGGACATGAAGGGCAGCCTGGCGTCGATGACCGTGGCCGCCGAGCGCTTCGTTGCCGATTACCCGGACCACAAGGGCAAGGTCGCTTTCCTGATCACCAGCGACGAAGAAGGCCCGGCGCACCACGGCACCAAGGCGGTGGTTGAACGCCTCGCCGCGCGTAAGGAACGTCTGGACTGGTGCATCGTCGGCGAACCGTCGAGCACCACGCTGGTAGGCGACGTGGTCAAGAACGGCCGTCGCGGCTCCCTCGGTGCCAAGCTGACCGTTCGTGGTGTTCAGGGCCACGTGGCCTATCCGCACCTCGCCAAAAACCCGATCCACCTCGCTGCCCCGGCCCTGGCCGAATTGGCCGCCGAGCATTGGGACCACGGCAACGATTTCTTCCCGCCGACCAGTTTCCAGATCTCCAACGTCAATTCCGGCACCGGCGCGACCAACGTGATCCCGGGCGACCTGGTGGCGGTGTTCAACTTCCGCTTCTCCACCGAATCCACCGTTGAAGGCCTGCAAAAACGCGTCGCCGACATCCTCGACAAGCATGGCCTGGACTGGCACATCGACTGGGCGCTGTCCGGTCTGCCGTTCCTGACCGAGCCGGGGGCGTTGCTGGATGCCGTGGCGTCGAGCATCAAGGACATCACCGGCCGCGACACCAAGGCGTCCACCAGCGGTGGCACCTCCGACGGTCGCTTCATCGCGACCATGGGCACACAAGTGGTTGAACTGGGCCCGGTCAACGCCACGATCCACCAGGTCAACGAGCGTGTACTGGCCGCCGACCTCGACGTGCTGACCGAAATCTACTACCAGACCCTGATCAAGTTGCTCGCCTGATGCTCGCTTGCCCGATCTGCAGTGAACCGCTGAACGCAGTGGACAACGGCGTGGCCTGCCCCGCTGGGCACCGGTTCGACCGCGCCCGCCAGGGTTACCTGAACCTGTTGCCGGTGCAGCACAAAAACAGCCGCGACCCTGGGGATAACCTGGCCATGGTCGAAGCCCGCCGCGATTTCCTGAACGCCGGCCACTACGCGCCGGTGGCCAAGCGTCTGGCGGAACTGGCGGCGCACTATGCGCCACAGCGCTGGCTGGACATCGGCTGTGGCGAGGGTTACTACACCGCGCAAATCGCCGAGGCCTTGCCCAATGCCGACGGTTACGCGCTGGACATCTCCCGCGAAGCGGTCAAACGCGCCTGCAAACGCAACCCGCAGCTGACCTGGTTGATCGCCAGCATGGCGCGGGTGCCGTTGGCTTCCGGCAGTTGCCAGTTTCTCGCCAGCGTCTTCAGCCCATTGGATTGGGAAGAAGCCAAACGCCTGCTCAGCCCCGGTGGCGGCTTGATGAAAGTCGGGCCGACCAGCGGCCATCTGATGGAGTTACGCGAGCGGCTGTACGACGAAGTCCGCGAATACACCGACGACAAGCATCTGGCCCTGGTGCCGGACGGCATGGCGTTGGCGCACAGTGAAACCCTGGAATTCAAACTGACGCTTGCAGAGGGTCAGGACCGCGCGAACCTGCTGGCCATGACGCCCCACGGCTGGCGCGCCAGTGCCGAACGCCGCGCAGCGGTCATCGAACAGGCCGAGCCGTTCGAGGTCACTGTGTCGATGCGCTACGATTACTTCGTTCTTCAATAAACCCTTAATTTTTTGGTCTTGAGCAACGGCTTGAGGCCGGCTAAATCCGCGAATGGATTTTTCAGACCCGCAGTGAGGACATCCATGCGCCAACCCGATATCGAGATTTACCTGAAAGACGCCGACGTCGACTACAAGGCCATCGCGGCCTGGCTCGGCACTGCGTTGGGCCCGTGCACCGACTGGGTTCAGAAAGGCCAGACATACAAGTGCAAGGCCGGCAACGTGCCGGTGACCTGGTTGCCAAAAGCCGTGGGCAAATGGAACAGCCTGTTTCTGGACAGCGACCAGACCCCATGGGAAGACGACATTGCCTGCGCCCGCGCAGCCTTTGCCGCGCTGAACGTCGAAGTGCGTTGCGCGCCGGGTACGTGGGTCGAGGAAGAAGGTGAAGAGACAGCGGATCGCTGGATGCGTATCAGCGCTGACGGTGAAGAAGAAATCACCTGGAAAACTGCTTAAAACCAGCACACAAAACCTGTGGGAGCGAGCTTGCTCGCGATGGGGCCCTGTCAGCCAACATCAATGTTGAATGTCAGTCAGTCATCGCGAGCAAGCTCGCTCCCACAGTGGTTCTGGGTGATCTGAAGATCGGTTTTACAAACCTACAACGTCCTCAGCCTGCAGCCCTTTCTCGCCGGTCACCACGGCGTATTCAACCTGCTGGCCTTCAGCCAGCGAACGGTGCCCTTCGCCGCGAATCGCGCGGTAATGCACGAACACGTCCACCCCGTCCTCGCGTTGAATAAAGCCGTAGCCCTTGGCGTCGTTGAACCACTTCACGTTGCCGGTTTCGCGCGTAGCCATGAATCAGTACCCCCTTGTTTTTATTTTGAACGGCCGAGTATATGACAGCCGTCAAAACTCTCAACTCACTTTACTTAGCCGCTTTTTTGCCGATTTTCGGTGAATACGGCACACTATCGCCCACCCGAGCAAACGCTCGGTTTTATTCACTCACGCAGAAGCCGTATGACCCGTTCCCCGTTCCGCCGTCTTGTGTTTGGCACCCTGCGCCGACTGTTGTATCTCTGGGTTCGCTCGGAGACGATCAACCAGTCGTCGTTTACCCTCAACCTCGACCGCAGTCGTCCGGTGTTCTACGTCCTGCAAAACCCTTCGCTGACCGACCTCGCCGTGGTCGACACCGAATGCAGCAAGGCCGGCCTGCCTCGCCCGGTGTTGCCGGTTTCAGTGGGTAACCTGGTGGAACCCGCCGCGTTCTTTTACCTCACGCCAGAGCCCGACTGGCTCGGCCGTCAGGATAAACGCGGCGCGCCGCCCACCCTGACTCGCCTGGTCAGTGCCCTGAGCCAGAATGCCGCCGAAGACGCGCAGATCATTCCGGTCAGCGTGTTCTGGGGCCAGTCGCCGGACAGCGAATCGAGCCCATGGAAATTGCTCTTCGCCGACAGCTGGGCGGTCACCGGTCGCCTGCGTCGCTTGCTGAGTATCATCGTGCTCGGACGCAAGACCCGCGTGCAGTTTTCCGCGCCGATTCACCTGCGCGAGCTGATCGATCACAACAAGGGCCACGAGCGCACCGTGCGCATGGCCCAGCGGATCCTGCGGGTGCACTTCCGCAACCTCAAAGCCGCCGTCATCGGCCCGGACATTTCCCACCGGCGCAATCTGGTCAAGGGCTTGCTCAACCAGCCGCTGGTCAAGCAAGCGATCCTCGACGAAGCCGAGCGCGAGAACATCTCCCCGGAGAAAGCCAAGGCCCAGGCCCTGCGCTACGGCAACGAGATAGCCTCCGACTACACCTACACCGCAATCCGCTTCATGGAAGTGGTGTTGAGCTGGTTCTGGAACAAGATTTACGACGGCATCAAGGTCAACAACATCGAAGGCGTGCAAAAGGTCGCCCCGGGTTACGAAGTGATCTACGTGCCCTGCCACCGCAGCCACATCGACTACCTGTTGCTGTCCTATCTGCTGTTCCGCAATGGCCTGACCCCGCCGCACATCGCCGCCGGGATCAACCTCAACATGCCGGGGATCGGCGGCCTGCTGCGTCGCGGTGGTGCGTTCTTCATGCGCCGCACCTTCAAGGGCAACCCGCTGTACACCTCCGTGTTCAACGAGTACCTGCACACCTTGTTTACCAAAGGTTTCCCGGTCGAATACTTCGTCGAGGGTGGCCGCTCGCGCACCGGGCGCATGTTGCAACCGAAAACCGGGATGCTCGCGATTACCCTGCGCAGCTTCCTGCGTTCGTCGCGCATGCCCATCGTGTTTGTGCCGGTGTACATCGGTTACGAGCGCGTATTGGAAGGCCGGACCTACCTCGGTGAACTGCGTGGTGCGACCAAGAAGAAAGAGTCGATCTTCGATATTTTCAAGGTCATCGGCGCGCTCAAGCAGCGCTTCGGCCAGGTGGCGGTGAACTTCGGCGAGCCGATCAAACTGGCGGAGTTCCTCGACAGCGAACAGCCGGACTGGCGCCAACAGGAACTCGGCCCGCAATTCAAACCGGCCTGGCTCAACGAAACGACTAACCGCCTCGGCGATAAAGTCGCACAGCATCTCAACGAAGCGGCAGCGATCAACCCGGTGAATCTGGTGGCGCTGGCGTTGCTGTCCACCAGCCGTCTGGCGCTGGATGATCGCGCCATGGCGCGGGTGCTCGATCTATATCTGGCACTGCTGCGCAAGGTTCCGTATTCGCCGCACACCACGCTACCGGAAGGTGACGGTCGTGCGCTGATCGAGCATGTGAAGGACATGGACCTGCTGTCCGAGCAGAGCGATGCCTTGGGCAAAATTTTGTACCTGGACGAGCAGAACGCCGTCCTGATGACCTACTACCGCAACAACGTACTGCATATTTTTGCGTTGCCGGCACTGCTCGCGAGTTTTTTCCAGAGCGCTTCGCGCATGAACCGCGACCAGATCCTGCGTTACACCCGCGCACTGTATCCGTACCTGCAATCGGAACTGTTCATTCGCTGGTCCATGGATGAACTGGACGCCGTGATCGACCAATGGCTGCAAGCGTTTGTCGAACAAGGCCTGCTGCGCTTCGAAAACGATGTCTACCTGCGCCCGGCACCCAGCTCACGGCATTTCGTGCTGCTGACCTTGCTGTCCAAGAGCATCGCCCAGACCTTGCAGCGCTTCTACATGACCGTGTCCCTGCTGCTCAACAGCGGCCAGAACAGCATCAGCGCCGAGGAGCTGGAAGACTTGTGCACGGTCATGGCCCAGCGCCTGTCGATCCTCCATGGCCTGAACGCCCCGGAATTCTTCGACAAGAGCCTGTTCCGTCACTTCATCCAGACGATGCTGGACCTCGAGGTGCTCAAGCGCGACGAAGCCGGCAAGTTGAGCTATCACGAATTGCTCGGCGAACTGGCCGAAGGCGCGGCCAAACGGGTGTTGCCGGCGGAGATTCGCTTGTCGATCCGTCAGGTAGCGTTGCATCGCAGTGAAGATGCGGCGGATCAGGCTTAGTGGGATCGTCAGTAACGCCCTGACAACAACTATAAGAACAGGGACGTTCTTATAGTTGTCCGATTATGGATTAATAGATCCCTTCAAGTACCCCACCACGATATGGATATCACGATGAACTCATTAGATAACCCCACCCACTACATCACCCTGACATTGAGTTTGCCTGAAGACTTTATACCCCCTGACGGTGGCGAGGCCGAGACTTATATAAGCGTTTATACGGCAAACACTCAGGCTCTCATTAAAGTGGCGCAATCCCGTAAACCGTTGCTGTACAGCGGCCGCTGGAACTTTACGTTTGCGCACAGTTATTCCGATGTCAGCGTCAAATACCGCGTGAATGTCAGCATGACCCACAACGGTGTGCCGCTGTTGATTGATCTGGACCACTTCATTGTTGTTCACCGCGCACCACACCGCCAAACACTGCACCTGAGCCCGATCGGTCGCCTCTACATCCAGGCGCAAGAACCTCAAGCGGTGGCGCCTGAACACGCAGTGACCATTGTTGCCCATGAGCACGACAATGCGACGTTGCAACTGACTCAAGTGCATATCAGTGAACAAATGGCAGAGGCGTTTTATCTGGAATACGATCCGAACACTGTTGTGCCAGGTAAACGCTATACCCTGACGGCGATTGAAAATGGATACCGCAACTCAATCGAAGTCTATCCCGGTTCTGTTGTATTAAAACCCTTCAGCAAAGCCTGATAACCTTCACGCTCACAATAAACCGAACAAGGAAGCTGTCATGTTCCGCCCTACCCTTCGCTTCGCCGGCCTCTGCGCAGGCCTGATGATCTCTGCCAGCGCACTGGCGCTGTCGCTCAACGACCTGTCGCAAAAAGATGCCACTGGCGGCCTCAAGGATGCCCTGACCCAAGGTGCACAACTGGCGGTCAAACAACTCGGCACACCGGGTGGCTTCAGCAACAACCCTGAGGTGAAAATCGGTTTGCCGGGCAAACTCGGCAAGGTCGCCGGCAAGATGAAGCAGTTCGGCATGGGCGATCAGGTCGACGAACTGGAAGCCAGCATGAACAAAGCGGCTGAAACTGCCGTGACCCAGGCCCAGCCGATCCTCGTGGACGCGGTGAAGAAAATGAGTGTGGAAGATGCCAAGGGCATCCTCAGCGGCGGCAATGACTCGGCCACTCAATACCTGAACAAAACCAGTCGCGAACAGATCCGCACGAAGTTCCTGCCGATTGTGAAGCAAGCCACTGATCAGGTCGGCCTGGCCAAGCAATACAACACGTTCGCCGGTCAGGCGGCGACCATGGGTGTGCTGGATGCCAAGAACGCCAACGTCGAAAACTACGTGACCGAGCAAGCCCTGAACGGTTTGTTCGAGATGATCGGCAAACAGGAAGAAACCATTCGCCAGAACCCCGCGGCAGCGGCGACCAGTCTGGCGAAAAAGGTGTTTGGAACGTTGTAATTCCGAGCGCCTGAACCCTGTAGTAAAAGCCCGCTGACCTTTACGACTTCAGCGGGCTTTTCACTTAAACGGCCTCGATGATGGATGGGGTAACGGGGGCCGCCCGTAAAAAGAATACCCACTCGCGGCCCATCTTCCGTTTCTCGAACACCTTCAGATCAACCAGCCCGTTCAAGGTCGCCGAAGCCGTGTTGTAAGAACAGTCGAGATTTTCCTTCACATTGACGGCGGTGAACTCCTTGGCCATCCCGCTCTTGGCCACTTGATAGACGGCGCGTTGCTTCTCGGTGAGCTGGTCGAAAAAGCCGGACGCCATCAACCAGCGATCAAAGCGCTCGGCGTAGGCCAGACGCTTGCGATAGACCTCGGTAAAACCGCTGACGGCCCGCAGGACCACCGAACACTGGAAATCGATGAAGTAAGTCAGGTCCAGCTCATCGGCCTCGGTATTCAAATACGACCGCCCGTATTTCACGGGTGCGTTGCGCAACAACACGCTGATCGCGATGTAGCGAAATGCCGAGAAATCATTCTTGAACATGAACCAGTAAAACAGCGCCCGCGCAACACGACCATTGCCATCGCGGAAAGGATGCTCGTAACCCAAGGCAAAATGCAGCGCGATGCCTTTCATCAGCGGATGGAGGTAGTCCTCACGATTGATATCGTTGTGGGACTGATTGATCCACTTCGTCAGCACCTGCAAGCGTGACACCAGCCCTGCGGCGGGCGGCGGTGTATGCACGGTGTTGCCCTCACCGTCCTGCACCACCACATCATCGTTGCCTCTGAATTCACCCGGCGAATACTGCGCGTCATCAATACCCTCGACGCCAACACGGTGCATTGCAGTGATGAGTTCCACACTCAGTGGTTCATAACGCTTTTCCCAGGCAAAGTTCATCATCTGATAGTTGCCAATGACCATTCGCTCATCGGGTGTACGCGGCAGGCGATGGCGCTTAAGCATGTCCTTTGCCACCCGCGTGGTGGTGGCAGCGCCTTCGAGTTGGCTGCTGCTGATGGCTTCGTCTTCGATCAGGTCATTGAGCAGATAGCTGAAATGCGCGCGCTCACCGATCTGGTTGGTCATGTATTCCAGCGCAGCGGTGGTGGTTTGCCGATCGACTGCCGAAATGGCTTTCTGCGCCAATGGCGTCAGCACGAAGTTGCACCACTGGACCGGTTCGCCCAAGGGCAGAAGGCAGGAATATTGTGCTGTCCGGGCCTTTTTGACCAAGGCCCAGCACACTCTGGAATCCAGCCCCGGCGCCCAGCGGTAACGCAATTCATCAAATGGAAGGTAGCGCCCCTGATCATCAAGCGGCTTCAGCAGGGCCAGGTAGTCAGGGAGGCGTTCCTTGTGGGGGAATTTCATCAACAGGTCGAACACCGGATCGGTCCTGCCCGTTACAACCGGTGGCTTCTTCATGACGACTGTCTCAATACTCGTAAAACTGAGTCGTGAGTACAGCATTCAGAGTCCTCTGACTCAACATCAGAGGATTCTGAAATACATGTAGGAAGTCAGACCGGCTCTTTCTTCACCCTGAACCACGCCGCATACAACGCCGGCAAGAACAGCAACGTCAACGCCGTCGCCACGATCAGACCGCCCATGATCGCCACCGCCATCGGCCCGAAGAACACACTGCGTGACAACGGAATCATCGCCAGTACCGCCGCCAATGCAGTCAACACAATCGGGCGGAAGCGGCGCACGGTCGCCTCGATAATCGCCTGCCAGGGCTTGAGACCTGCCGCGATGTCCTGCTCGATCTGGTCCACCAGAATCACCGAGTTACGCATGATCATCCCGGACAGCGCAATGGTCCCCAGCATCGCGACAAAACCGAACGGCTGGCGAAAAACCAACAGGAACAAGGTCACGCCGATCAGCCCCAGCGGCGCGGTGAGGAACACCATCACCGTGCGCGAGAAGCTGCGCAGTTGCAGCATCAGCAACGTCAACACCACCACGATGAACAGCGGCACACCGGCCTTCACCGAGTTCTGTCCACGGGCGGAATCTTCGACCGTGCCGCCGACGTCCAGCAAGTAGCCGTCCGGCAATTCGGCGCGAATCGGATCGAGCGTCGGCATGATCTGCTGCACCAGCGTGGCAGGTTGTTCCTTGCCGTAGATGTCGGCGCGAATGGTGACGTTCGGCAGGCGATTACGGTGCCAGATGATGCCTTCTTCAAAGCCGTATTCCAGCGTCGCGATCTGCGACAGTGCAACGCTGCGGCCATTGTCGGTCGGCACGGCCAGGCTAGGCAGCAACGACAGTTCGGTGCGTTCGTGCAAGGTGCCGCGCAGCAGGATTTCGATCAACTCGTTGTCTTCGCGGTACTGGCTGACGCTGGAACCGGTCAGGGAACTTTGCAGGAACTTCGACAGGTTCGCCGTGCTCACGCCCAGCGCTCGGGCGCGGTCCTGATCGACGTTCAGGTACACCACTTTGCTCGGTTCTTCCCAGTCCAGGTGGACGTTGGCAACGTGCGGATTCTCGCGAACCTTGGCCGCCACTTTACGGGCCAGGGCGCGGACTTCGTCGATGTGCTCGCCGGTCACCCGGAACTGCACCGGATAGCCTACTGGAGGCCCGTTTTCAAGACGCGTGACCCGCCCACGCAGGGCCGGGAATTGTTCGTTGAGGGTTTCGATCAGCCAGGTGCGCAGGCTTTCGCGATCCTCGATGGTCTTGGCCAGGACCACCACTTGCGCGAAGCTCGCCGCCGGCAATTGCTGATCCAGTGGCAGGTAGAAACGCGGTGAACCGGTGCCGACGTAGGCCACATAGTTGTCGATACCGGCGCGGTCCTTCAGCAAGGCTTCCAGGCGTTTGACTTCGTCGGCGGTGTTGCTCAGGGAGGCGCCTTCGGCCAGTTTCAGATCGACCATCAGCTCCAGCCGCCCCGACGCCGGGAAAAACTGTTGCGGCACGAAACGGAACAGCATGACCGAGGCAACAAACATCATGATCGTCAGCACGATCACCGTTTTGCGTCGCCGTACGCACCATTCCACCAAACGTCTGACCCGCTCATAGAACGGCGTGCCGTAAGGGTCGGGCTGATCCGTGCCGTGTTTCGCCGCATGAATTTTCGCCAGATCCGGCAGGAGTTTTTCCCCCAGGTACGGCACAAACACTACCGCAGCGACCCACGAGGCCAGCAGCGCGATGGTCACCACCTGGAAGATCGAGCGGGTGTATTCGCCGGTGCTCGATTGCGCGGTAGCAATCGGCAGGAAGCCGGCGGCGGTGATCAGCGTACCGGTGAGCATCGGGAACGCCGTACTGGTCCAGGCATAACTGGCTGCCTTGATACGGTCGAAGCCCTGCTCCATTTTGATCGCCATCATTTCCACGGCGATGATCGCGTCGTCCACTAGCAGGCCCAGCGCCAGCACCAGCGCGCCGAGGGAAATCTTGTGCAGGCCGATGCCGAGGTAATACATGCAGGCAAAGGTCATTGCCAGCACCAGCGGAATCGCCAGTGCGACCACCATGCCAGTGCGCATGCCAAGTGAAAAGAAGCTCACCAGCAACACAATCGCCAAGGCTTCGACCAGCACCTGAATGAATTCGCCGACCCCGGTTTTCACCGCGGCGGGCTGGTCCGACACTTTGCGCAATTGCATCCCGGCGGGGAGGTTGTTCTGGATGCGGTCGAACTCTTTTTCCAGTGCCTCACCCAGCACCAGAATGTCGCCGCCATCCTTCATCGCCACGGCCAGACCGATAGCATTTTCGGCCATGAAGCGCATACGCGGTGCGGGAGGATCGTTAAAACCGCGGCGAACGTCGGCCACATCGGAAATGCGGAACGTGCGATCACCGACGCGAATCGGGAAGTTCTTGATCTCATCGACCGTCTGAAAATTCCCCGAGACCCGTAGCTGCAATCGCTCACTGGTGGTTTCGAAGAACCCGGCCGTCGACACCGCATTCTGTTCTTCAAGCGCTTGCTGCACGGCGGCCAATGGCAAGCCAAGGGTGGCGAGTTTGACGTTGGACAGCTCGATCCAGATCTTCTCGTCCTGCAGCCCGAGCAAGTCGACCTTGCCCACATCCTTGACCCGTTGCAGCTGGATCTGAATGCGGTCGGCGTAGTCCTTCAACACCGCGTAATCAAAACCGTCGCCGGTCAGGGCGTAGATGTTGCCGAAGGTGGTGCCGAACTCATCGTTGAAAAACGGCCCCTGAATGCCCGGCGGCAAGGTGTAGCGGATGTCGCTGATCTTCTTGCGGACCTGATACCAGAGTTCGGGAATGTCCTTGGAATGCATGGCATCGCGCGCGACAAAGGTGACCTGGGACTCACCCGGACGGGAGAACGAGACGATGCGCTCGTACTCGCCGGTTTCCATCAGTTTCTTTTCGATGCGTTCAGTGACCTGACGCGACACTTCTTGAGCCGTAGCCCCCGGCCAGTTGGTACGAATCACCATGGCCTTGAAAGTAAACGGCGGGTCTTCGCTTTGACCGAGCTTGGTGTAGGAAAGCGCACCGACGACGGCCAGCAAGAGCATCAGGAACAGTACGATCTGGCGATTACGCAACGCCCATTCGGAAAGGTTGAAGCGCATCGGGAATTACTCCTTGTCCGCCAGATTGACCACGCGGTTGGAGCGATCCACCGGACGCACTTGCTGCCCGTCGTGAAGCACATGGACACCGGCGGCCACCACCCAGTCGCTGGCGTTCAGGCCTTCGAGCACAGTCACGGTTTTCTCGCCGAACGGACCGACCCGCACCGGGGCTTTTTTCAGGGTGTTGTTGGCGCCGAGTACCCACACGTAGGTCGCGCCGTTTTCCGCGGTGACCGCCGATAACGGCACCGACAGCGCAATGGTTTCTGCCGTCTGGATAAACACCCGGGCGCTTTGGCCAAGCTCCGCCGGGACTTTGCCGGCGGTAAACGCGATGCGGGCGGCGAAGGTGCGCGATTTTGGATCGGCGGCGGGCGACAGTTCGCGGATGCGGCCGGCGAAGCGCTGATCCGGTTGGGTCCAGAGTTCTACCGACACGGGCTGACCGACCTTGAAGCGGCCGAAACTCTGTTCCGGCAGGCTGATCAGCACTTCACGTTCGCCATCGGTGGCGAGGGTGAACACGGTTTGCCCGGCGGCCACCACTTGCCCGACTTCCACGGCCCGCTTGGCCACGACGCCATCCTGGGGCGCGCGCAGTACCGCGTAGCTCGCCTGATTGGTCGAGACATTGAATTCGGCTTTGATTTGCTTGAGGCGGGCTTCACCGGAGCGGTAAAGGTTTTCGGCATTGTCGTACTGCGAATGGCTCACCATCTGACGGTCCATCAGGGTCTTGTAGCGATCCCGCTCGGTGCGCACCAGGCTCAGATTGGCCTCGGCGGCGGCGACCTGGGCGCGGGTGGCTTCCAGTTGCAGGCGTACGTCTTGAGGGTCGAGCTCGGCCAGAGGCTGGTCAGCCTTGACGCGCTGCCCTTCCTCGACCAGTCGTCGGCTGACTTTGCCGCCAATGCGAAACGCCAGATCCGGTTCATAGCGAGCCCGCACTTCACCGGGATAGCTTTCCATCGCCTGCGCCGAAGGCTCTGGCTGGACCACCATGGCCGGACGAAGGGTGACTTGCGGCGCCTCTTCGTGACCACACGCCGTCAAAAAAAACGCCAGACTGACTGGCAACGCGAGGGACAAGGCATAGCGGAACATGGTGAACGACCTTTCGCTAATGGTGCTTGGAATAATTATACTGAGCAGTATGGTATTAATAGCAAACTCACCAGTCCAGTATTAAAGCGGAATATGTCGAACAATCTTTCAGCACCCAGCGGTCCGGGCCGCCCCAAGGATCTGGCCAAGCGCCAGGCCATCCTCGATGCGGCTAAAATTCTGTTTGTGAGCAAGGGTTACGCGAACACCAGCATGGATGCCGTGGCGGCTGAGGCGGGCGTGTCCAAGCTGACGGTCTACAGCCACTTCAACGACAAGGAAACGCTGTTCTCCGCCGCCGTGGTCGCCAAGTGCGAAGAGCAACTGCCGCCGCTGTTTTTCGAACTGGCGGATGGGGTTGCGGTTGAAACGGTGCTGCTGAATATCGCGCACGGCTTTCATCAGCTGATCAACAGCGACGAATCCGTGAACCTGCACCGCCTGATGATCACCCTCGGCAGCCAGGACCCGAAACTCTCGCTGATCTTTTTCGAGGCCGGGCCGCAACGCATGCTGGATGGCATGGAGCGGTTGCTGACCAAGGTTGATCAAAGCGGTGTGCTGAGCATTGATAAACCGCGTAATGCGGCTGAGCATTTCTTCTGCTTGCTCAAGGGTGGGGGCAATTTTCGGTTGCTGTATGGCTGCGGCGGGCCGGTGACCGGGGAGGCGGCCGAAGACCATGTGCAGGAAGTGGTGGGGTTGTTTATGCGGGCTTATCGGCCGCAGACAGCCTGATAGAAATGGGGTGACTGGTCTGGCCCCATCGCGAGCAAGCTCGCTCCCACAGAGGATCTCTGGCGTTGCACAGATCCAATGTGGGAGCGAGCTTGCTCGCGATGGGAGCGACTCGGTCTCAGGGCTTGAGCGCTTTCTTCGGATAAATGTCATACCGGCTGGATTTCCCGTCCAGCGCATGACTCGGCTTCGGCCCTGCAATGCACGGCGCCTTGCGCGGCCGCTTGACCACTACCCGGTGGCTGGCCAACGCCAATGCGGCCTCCAACAACGCCGGCGCATCCGGGTCATCGCCCACCAACGGCCGGAACAAGCGCATTTCCTTCTTCACCAACGCGGTTTTCTCGCGATGGGGAAACATCGGGTCGAGGTAGATCACCTGCGGCGGCTCACCCTCCCAGTTACGCATCACTTCAATCGAATTGCCCTTGAGCAAACGCATGCGCGCCACGATGGGAGCCACGTCGAAATCTTCCGCGCCGCGCGCCAGGCCATCCTCCAGCAGGGCGCCGATCAGCGGCTGACGCTCGATCAGGCTCATCTCGCAGCCCAGGCTCGCCAGCACGAACGCATCCTTGCCGAGGCCCGCCGTGGCATCCAGAACACGCGGACGCACGCCCTGCGCGATGCCAACAGCCTTGGCGATCATCTGTCCCGTGCCGCCACCGAACAACCGGCGATGCGCCGCCCCGCCTTCGACGAAGTCCACCCGCACCGGCCCCGGCGCATCCGCCCCGAGTTGTTGCAGCTGCAAACCTTGCTCGCCGACCTGCAAGGCGAACTCGCCATCATCCACCTGCAACGGCAAGCCCAGGCGCTCGGCCCATTGCTCGGCCTGGGGCTGAAAGGTCGTGCCCAGGGCCTCGACATGGATGCGGCAAACTGCCGGTTGATCAATCATCGGAAAACACGCTCAAAAAATTAATGATCGGCAAAAACGGCCGATAACAAAACTAACGGGCATTTTGCCAGAGCTGAGCGTCGACCGAGAGAAATGTCAGACTTTCAACCCACAATCACAGGTTTTATCTCGCCCTACGGCGATTACAACCTGCGAAACACCCAGGCGTTGGGCGGTGTCAGTCACCTGTGGCAAGATTTTTTTGCCCGGGCGCTGGCCGATCAGCCAGGTGATGGGGTTCCCGAGTCGCTCAAGTTTCCACCGGTCGATCTCGACAGCCCGGTCGAGCCCACCGTCGGCAGCGATCTGCTGGCACACATCGTCTCCCAGCGCGAATGCAATGTGACGGATACCGTGGTCCGCCCACCGGAGCCACTGTTTTTGCCGATTGCCGAATTCGAAATGGACCTGGCCGACAAACCGGCGCCACCGTTCCCGCCGGAAGAAATCGTCGCTCAGCAAAAACAACAGGACTTCGAAAGCGGCTGGGTTCGCCCTATCGTGCTCACCGCCGGTCAACCCGTGCCGGAAGCCGGCCCGGCGCCACAACCGCGTCCGCTGCACCTGCCGATCGCCGAATTCGAGATGGACCTGCTGGACAAACCGTTCCCACCGTTCTCCCCCGAAGAGCTGGTGGAACAACAGAAACAACTCGACTTCGATAATGGCTGGGCTCGCCCGATCGTTCTGCAAAACCTGCGCATCGCCGCCTGATCCTTCAATAACAGGCCATCAGCGACACACCCACCACGGCCCGGCATCCACATGAAAATGATTGTGATGGGCGGCGTTGTAATCCGGGCTCAACACCACACTGAACAGGTCGCACGCACCGTCGCGGACCTGACGCAGAAAACGCGCGTCCTGATTATCTTTTGGCCAATCCTTGAGCACGCTGACAGTTCGCCCATCCGCGAGGCGGAAACCGGCAATGTCCAGGGCATTGGCCGACGCGTGCTGACTGAGCCTGCCCTTGTCGCGGTTATACACATTGCGACAGGCAAAACTGCCCAGATGCTCGACTCGCGTCACCGCCAGCCCGTAAACCGCCTGCGCCGCGGGTTGCAGGACATGCCGGTCGAACAGCGCGAACGACACCGCGAGGCGGCAACTGGCGAGGAAGCTGCTGCTCAGGGCCACTTCGCCACCCTGCACACGCAACGTGTTGATCAGCGGGCATGTGGCGTCGGGACTGTCGGCCTGGCGAGTCACGCGCAATCCGGAATTGCTCAGGGCCTGATCGCACAACTGTGGGTCATCGCTCAAGCGTATCAACTTGTAGCGGGTCAGCAGATTCGGTTCGGCGTTTACGTCCAGTGGCGCCCAAGGGTTCCACGGTGGTGGCAGGGAGACCCAACCGCGCCAGACACTCAAGCCTGACGCGCCAATGAGCACCAGCATCAACAACAGCCATCCCCTCAACCGCATCGTCAGCCTTTGAACAGCAAATTAGCCTTCGCGTACGGCATGGAGCGCGAGGTAAACCCGAACGTGCCGGAAGTCTTGATCTCTTCAGCCGCCCGGAAAAATTCGCCATACGCCGCCAACGCGAGGGCCGATCCGACGCTGATGCGCTTGACGCCCATTTCGCTCAACTGCTCGACCGTCAACTTGAGCCCGCCGGACATCAACACATTGACCGGTTTGGGCGCCACGGCACGGACCACCGCCAATACCTCTTCGGCACTGCGTAGCCCCGGCGCATAGAGCACGTCGGCACCGGCCTCGGCGAACGCCTGCAAGCGGCGAAGGGTGTCGGCAAGATCAGGATTGCCGTGCAGAAAATTCTCGGCGCGCGCGGTCAGCATGAAGGGGAACGGCAAACTGCGCGCTGCCGCCACCGCCGCTTCAACCCGCGCCACGGCATGTTCGAAGCAGTAGATCGGCGCCGCTTCACGGCCCGTGGCATCTTCGATAGAGCCGCCAACCGCACCGGCCTCAGCTGCGCGCAAAATACTCTGGGCGCACTGGACGGGGTCGTCGGCAAAACCGTTTTCCAGGTCCACCGCCACCGGCAGATCAGTGGCCGCGACAATCGCCCGGACATTCGCCAGCGTATCGTCGAGAGTCAATGCGCCATCCGGGCGCGCATTGGAAAAAGCGTAGCCGGCACTGGTGGTTGCCAGCGCCTCGAACCCGAGGCTGGCTAGCATCTTCGCCGAGCCGGCGTCCCACGGGTTGGGAATGACAAAAGCCGCGTCGCGTTCGTGCAGCGCTTTGAACGCCTGGGCTCGAAGGGTTTGCGCATCCATTGGGCAGACTCCTGAAAAGGGGGACGAATCCGCCTCAGAGCAAGCCAAGTTGTTCTGCTGCGGGTTCTCTGTATAGCTCAGGCAGCGGCGGCAGGCCAGGCAAACGCAGCATCAGTTGTGCGTGAAAACGTTGCGCCAGCCTGGCGGCCAGCAGGTTGTCGGCGGTGTGCAGGAAGATGTAAGGCGTGCGCCCCTCTTCGATCCATGTGGCGATTTTTTCGACCCACGGCTGCAGGAACGGATCGTTGGCTTCCAGCTGAGGATGGCCGATGAAACGCACCTGCGGGAACTGGGTGAACGCCGCCGGGCGTGGCGGCACTTTGGGCTTTTTCGATTGGGCGTGGAGCACCGAGGGATCGGTCGACGTGCAGCTGAACAGCGCACGCGGATCAAGGCAGATCCGTTCGACACCGCGATCCAGCAGCAGGCGATTGAGCATGCGCTCGGCATCACCCTTGGCAAAAAACGCATCGTGGCGCACTTCGATGGCCAGCGGGTGATCTAGCGCATCAATGAACGCGGCCAGTTCGGGCAATCGCTGCGGCGTGAAACTTTTCGACAATTGCAGCCACAACGGCGAAACCCGCTCACCCAAGGGGCGGAGCAATTGCACAAAGGTTTCGGCGGCGGTCAGTTGCTCGCGCAGGTCACCGCCATGGCTGATATCGCCAGGAAACTTGGCGGTGAAACGAAAGTGTTCGGGCATGGCCTCGGCCCAGCGCTCGACAGTGGACGCAGCCGGGCTCGCGTAGAAAGTCGTGTTGCCTTCTACGGCGTTGAATACTTGGGTATAGAGATTTAGAAATTCGGAGGATTTCGCGTCTGGCGGATAGAGATAATCGCGCCAGGCGTTTTCACTCCAGGACGGGCAGCCGAGGTAGTAAGGCAGTCGCATCAGATGTACAGGTCAAGACCCAGCACATCCGTATCCCAATCGACAAAAGTGGCCGTGCTCAGGTAGCTGGCGAGTGCCGTGGCGACGCTTTTGCTCATGGCGCGGTGGTAGATCATGTCTTGCTGGCGCGCCGGCAGATTGCTCAGGCGTTGCGCCGAGGCTTTGGCGGCACGGGCAGCCATTTGCTCTTCGGACGGAATTTCCAGCTCACCGTCGATATCGACGTAATCGTCTTCCGCCACAGGGCCTTTGCGAGGCTTGCGCTTGATGGGGTAGGACTGAGAGGAAACGCCGTCTATACGCATGAGTACATGTCCGGTATCAATGATGGCAGTTTAGTGGCGCATTGAACGCTTCGCAAACCGCTTGGTGATAACTAGAACACAGAATCGGGAAAAGGTTTAAAAGCTGGGGGTATAAATCGACGATTGGCTGCGCTGGGTAGATCGCCATCGCGGGCAAGCCACGCTCCCACAGGATTTGGGTGGTTCACAACGTCTGCAGCTGGCTCAAAACTCTGGGAGCGTGGCTTGCCCGCGATTGGACCTACTCGATACCGAGAAATCAACGCGCCTTAGGCGTCGCCACTTTATCGCGCAGATAAACCGGCTGAGCCTCATCCGCCACAATCGCCTCACCCCGCTCCCAGGCAAAACGCGCCAGGGTCAGCAGGTCTTCGGCATGCGGCAACATGCCCGCGTCCTGCCCGGTCAGGTTCACGGTAATGCGCTCGGCATACCCCCAACCCGTGCCCGCGCCAAACCATTCTCCACTGGCATCCGTCGGCAACGCCGCCACTTCCGGCGGCAACACGGCTTCATTGCCCACCAGGCGCATCTCCCCCGCCGTTTCGCGGTAGCAGCCCCAATACACTTCATCCATCCGCGCATCGATGGCGGACGCCACCTGGCTCACACCGTGTTCACGGTACGCGCGTTGCGCCAGCACGGCCAGGTTCGACACCGGCAACACCGGGCGATCCAGCGCAAATGCCAAGCCCTGGACCACGCCAATGGCAATCCGCACACCGGTAAACGCGCCCGGCCCACGGCCAAACGCGATGGCATCGACTGCTTGCAGCGTGGTCCCGGCATCGGCAAGCAATTGCTGGATCATCGGCAACAGCTTCTGCGCATGGAGGCGCGGGATCACCTCGTAATGGCTCGTGACTTTGCCGTCATGCAGCAAGGCAACGGAGCAAGCTTCAGTCGCGGTGTCCAGGGCCAGCAAGGTGCTCATCGATGTTTCCGTAAGAGAGGTCAGAAAAAGTGCGCCAGTATAAACAACTACGGCCCGCAAGCGGGCCGTAGAAGATGAAGCGTTTTTTTAGCTCAGTGCTTCAAGCACTTTACCGGTGATCGCTTCAACCGAGCCAACACCTTCAACGTGGCTGTACTTCGGTTTGCCTTGAGCGGCGGACAGCTCCTGGTAAAACTTCACCAGAGGCTCGGTCTGGGCGTGATAGACCGACAGGCGATGACGCACGGTTTCTTCGGTGTCGTCTTTGCGCTGTACCAGCTCGTCGCCGGTGATGTCGTCTTTACCGGCAATTTTCGGCGGGTTGTAGACGATGTGGTACACGCGGCCGCTGGCCTCGTGAACACGACGGCCGGCGATACGCTGAACGATGTCTTCGTCTTTGACGTCGATTTCCAGCACGTGGTCCAGTTCGACACCGGCCTTCACCAGGGCTTCAGCCTGAGGAATGGTGCGCGGGAAACCGTCGAACAGGAAACCGTTGGCGCAATCGGCCTGGCTGATGCGTTCCTTGACCAGGTTGATGATCAGGTCATCGGAGACCAGACCGCCGCTGTCCATGACGCTCTTGGCGATCAGGCCCAGCTCGGTGCCGGCCTTGACGGCTGCACGCAACATGTCGCCAGTGGAGATTTGCGGAATGCCGAATTTCTCGGTGATGAACTTAGCCTGAGTACCTTTACCGGCCCCGGGAGCTCCCAGCAGAATGACGCGCATCGATGTGCTCCTCAATTTTTTATATGGATAACGTCAGATTCGCCTCGTGGGGCCAATCTCAAAAATAGGGTCGTGGCCGCCCAAACGGCCAAAGGCTGATCAAGATACACAGCAGGCCCGGACCACACAAGCCGCCGAAAGTCGGAGAAACCGCTGCCTGACGTGACCTTTTGATGGAGTGCCCCAAGTCGCAACCCCATCATTAACTGTCGCCTGACCGACCTTTTCCGGCCCTCGCCCACAGGCACCCGCCGCCTGCGCCGAGTGCCTCGCCCCACGGCAAAAACCTTAGCCGGTATTTCGCAAACCGGCGGCA
The DNA here is from genome assembly GCF_000514395.1 of Pseudomonas sp. URMO17WK12:I12. Lineage (NCBI taxonomy): Bacteria > Pseudomonadati > Pseudomonadota > Gammaproteobacteria > Pseudomonadales > Pseudomonadaceae > Pseudomonas > Pseudomonas sp. URMO17WK12:I12. Next base: position 144,167 of record NZ_AZVV01000014.1, on the reverse strand, counting down.
ATCCCCGCCACAGACACCAGCAACGCCTGTTCTACCGGGCTGCCTTGGGCCACATCCTGTTGTCGCGAACGGGCCAGCAACTCCGCCTGCAATAGATGAAGCGGGTCGAGGTAGGTGTTGCGCAACCGGATGAATTCGAGGGTGTCTGGGCTATGTGCCAGTAGCTGCGACTGACCAGTCAACCCAAGCACCACGGCACACGCCTGCGACAATAGGTCGCGTAAGTGCACACCTAAAGGAAGCAAATCCGGCTCGACCAGACGCTCATCGTAGGATTGGGCGATATCTGCATCCGCTTTGGCCAGGACCATTTCCAGCATGTCGATGCGGGTGCGGAAGAACGGCCATTGCTCGCGCATCTGCCCCAACAACTCGCCTTCACCGCGCTCAAGCGCCTTGCTCAACGCGGCTTCCCAGCCGAGCCAGGCCGGCAACATCAGGCGCGTTTGAGTCCAGCCGAAGATCCACGGAATCGCGCGCAGACTTTCGATTCCGCCGGCGCGGCGTTTGGCCGGGCGACTGCCCAGCGGCAAGCGGCCCAATTCCTGTTCCGGCGTCGACTGGCGGAAATACTCGACGAATTGCGGGTTCTCACGCACCACGGCGCGGTACGCCTTGACCCCATCGGCGGCCAATTCGTCCATCAAATGGCGCCACGCAGGCTCTGGTGGCGGCGGTGGCAGCAGGGTCGCTTCCAGCACTGCGGCCAGGTACAGATTAAGGTTTTGCTCAGCGATGTCCGGCAGGCCGAATTTGAAACGAATCATTTCCCCTTGCTCGGTGGTACGGAAACGCCCGGCGACCGAACCCGGCGGCTGCGACAGAATCGCCGCGTGCGCCGGACCACCGCCACGCCCCACGGTGCCGCCGCGACCGTGGAACAACAGCAGTTCCACTTGCTGCTCGCGGCAGATGTCGACCAAGCGTTCCTGTGCCCGATATTGCGCCCAGGCCGCCGCTGTCGTCCCCGCATCCTTGGCCGAGTCGGAGTAGCCGATCATCACTTCCTGCGGGCCTTGCAAGCGCGAACGATAACCCGGTAGCAGCAACAGCTTTTCAATCACAGGGCCGGCGTTGTCGAGGTCCGCCAGGGTTTCGAACAGCGGCACCACGCGCATTGGCCGCAGCACGCCCGCCTCTTTGAGCAGCAGTTGCACCGCGAGCACGTCGGAGGCGGCACCGGCCATGGAGATCACATACGAACCCAGTGAAGCGCCGGGGGCGGCGGCGATTTCCCGGCAGGTCGCCAGCACTTCGGCGGTATCGGCAGAGGGTTTGAAATACGCCGGCAGCAACGGTCGACGGTTGTTCTGCTCGCGCATCAGGAAGGCGATGCGCTCCTCCTCGCTCCAGTCTTCGTAACGTCCGAGGCCCAGATAATCGGTGATTTCGGTCATGGCGGCGGTATGCCGCGAGGCGTCCTGACGCACATCGAGGCGCACCAGGAACAGGCCGAACGTCACTGCCCGACGCAGGCAATCGAGCAGCGGACCGTCGGCGATCACGCCCATGCCGCACTCATGCAGCGACTGATAGCAGAGCTCCAGCGGATCGAGCAGGTCACGGTTGTTTTGCAGCACATCGGCCGGTGCCGGGGTGGTCGTCGTCAAAGAGGCGTGCGCCCAATTGCGCGTGGCACGCAGACGTTCACGCAACTGTTTGAGCACCGCGCGATACGGTTCGGCACTGTCTCCGGCCTTGGCTTTCAAGGCTTCGCTGGCCTGCTGCATCGACAGTTCCGCCGCCAGGTGATCGACGTCGCGCACGTACAAATCGGCGGCCATCCAGCGCGCCAGCAGCAACACTTCACGGGTCACGGCAGCGGTCACGTTGGGGTTGCCGTCGCGGTCGCCGCCCATCCACGAGGCGAAACGAATCGGCGCGGCCTCCAGCGGCAAGTGCAGGCCGGTGGCGTCAAACAGGGCTTTATCGGCCTTGCGCAGGTAATTGGGGATCGCCTGCCACAGCGAATGTTCGATCACCGCGAAGCCCCATTTGGCTTCATCAACAGGTGTCGGGCGGGTGCGGCGGATTTCTTCGGTGTGCCAGGCTTCAGCGATCAGGCGCTGCAATTTCGCCTGGATCTGCTCGCGCTCGGCCGGGGTCAGGTCGCGGTGGTCTTGCGCGGCCAGTTGCGCGGCAATCGCGTCGTACTTCTGGATCAGCGTGCGGCGCGCCACTTCGGTCGGGTGCGCGGTCAGTACCAGTTCGATTTCCAGTCGCCCCAATTGCCGGGCCAAAGCGTCAGCGCTGTGGCCCTCGGCGCGCAGGCGAGCGAGCAGTTCCGGCAACACGCGGGCCTCAAAAGGCGCGGGCTGCGACGCTTCGCGGCGGTGAATCAGCTGATATTGCTCGGCGATGTTGGCCAGGTTGAGAAACTGGTTGAACGCCCGCGCCACCGGCAGCAACTCGTCTTCGCTCAATTGGTTGAGGCTGGCGCTCAGTTCGGCATTCATGGAACCGCGGCGGTCGGCCTTGGCACCCTTGCGGATCTGCTCGATCTTGTCGAGAAAACCGTCCCCGTACTGTTCACGAATGGTGTTGCCCAACAACTCACCCAACAGGTGAACGTCTTCGCGCAAGCGTGCATCAATATCGGTCATCAGCAGTTCTCCAGCAAAAAATCCGGGCGGCCATGAACATCATGCTTTGACCCCAAGAGTGCCGCCGTAAAGCCGTTCTTACAAGCAAACGACGAAGGGACTTTAAACCCGGCGCGCAGAAGCTAGTCTGAAGAGGAAGCCGCACAACGGCTTTCGCCGGCCACTGCCGGACACTGAAACGGCCTGCCACGAGCAGGAACGCATTGAGGTCACTATGAAAATTCGCGAGCTTGCCCAGCATTGGGAAGAAAACGCCAAGGGTCGCCTGACCGAGACGGGCTACACGATTCACCTGGACGTGGAAGCCGCCGCACGGCTGGCGGCCATTACCGAGATGTACCCCAAACGCCAACCTGAAGAACTGCTCGGCGAGCTGATTGGCGCCGCCCTGGAAGAGCTGGAAAAAAGCTTTCCGTATGTGAAGGGCTCGACCGTTGTGGCGACTGATGAAGAAGGTGATCCGCTGTACGAAGACGTCGGTCCTACACCGCGTTTTCTCGCATTGTCGCGGCGGCATTTGCATGATTTGTCGGTCGGTAGTGACAAGCAGAAACACTGATCCTGCTGATGTAAAACTGTGGGAGCCCTGTGGCAAGGGGGCTCCTACAGGGAAGTAATACCCATCAAAAAACGTGAATTCCTGAGCGATAAAAAGCCCCGGAATACCGCCTCTCGCCGCCAAAGTTCCCGATTTAGAGCCTTTCGTGCTTTTTTGCAGGCACGGTGAATTTCTCTGAACTTTTAAAAAATGCCTTTGGTCGTAACCAGTAACCACGCCTGGTACGGTCGTCTCATTTCGCACATCACGTCAGTCGGTTACGGCTCCATACCAGGATGGATATTCAAGTTTTACAGGAGTAATTCCAATGGAGTTGAAGACTATGAAAACCACCTCATCCACCCACTTGCGTGGCCTGAAACTGGCTGCCCTGGCAATTGGCAGCAGTTTCATTCTGGCCGGTTGCGCCGGTAACCCGCCGACCGAGCAATACGCGGTCACCCAATCCGCCGTCAATGACGCGGTCAGTGCTGGCGGCACCGAGTTTGCGGCTGTGGAGATGAAGTCCGCTCAAGACAAATTCAAACAAGCCGAAATCGCCATGCACGACAAAAAATATGACGAGGCGCGGATGCTCGCCGAGCAAGCCGAGTGGGACGCTCGTGTGGCCGAACGCAAGGCTCAGGCGATGAAAGCTCAACAGACACTGAAGGACTCTCAGCAAGGTGTTCAGGAACTGCGTCAGGAAAGTCAGCGCACTGTGCAGTAAGCGCGCATCCAGACCCCGGACCTGAAGCTCTTACCGATTAAAAAGGACGAATGATTATGCGTACACAATTGATGATCCCCGCTCTCCTCGCCGCCAGTGTTGCCCTGGCTGCCTGCTCCACCCCGCCTAACGCGAACCTGGAACAGGCGCGCACCAACTACAGCGGCCTGCAAGCCAACCCGCAAGCGAGCAAAGTCGCGGCACTGGAAACCAAAGACGCCAGTGATTACCTGGACAAAGCCGATCAGGCGTACCGCGACAAGCAAGACGCGGCCAAGGTCGATCAACTGGCTTACCTGACCAATCAGCGTGTTGAAGTGGCCAAGCAGACCATCGCCCTGCGCACCGCTGAAGCCAACTTGAAAAACGCTTCGGCCCAACGTGCCCAGGCGCGTCTGGATGCGCGTGACACGCAGATCAAGCAGTTGCAGGCCAGCCTTAACGCCAAGCAAACCGACCGCGGCACCTTGGTGACGTTTGGTGATGTGTTGTTTGCCACCGACCGCGCAGACCTGAAGCCCAGCGGTCTGGCGAACATCAACAAACTGTCGCAGTTCCTCTCGGAAAACCCGGATCGCAAAGTGATCGTCGAGGGTTACACCGACAGCACCGGCACAGAGGGCCACAACCAGTCGCTGTCGGAGCGTCGGGCCGATTCGGTGCGCACGGCACTGGTGAAAATGGGCGTTGATCCGGCGCGCATCGTGGCTCAGGGGTATGGCAAGGAATACCCGGTTGCTGAAAACAATAGCGTGTCGGGCCGGGCGATGAACCGTCGGGTGGAGGTGACCATTTCCAATGATAACCAGCCGGTGATTCCGCGTTCGGCGGTTAGCTCGAACTAAGCAACATCTGCTTAAACAAAAAGCCCCGGCTGATGGCTCAGTCGGGGCTTTTTCATGGAGCAAAAAACAAATCCTGTAGGAGTGAGCCTGCTCGCGAAAGCTATTCAACATTCAAAATATGTTTTTGCAGACTCGCCGCCTTCGCGAGCAGGCTCGCTCCCACAGTGGAAATTTGGTGCTCGCAAAATGGGGTTACTGCTCCAGCTTCTGCGGGGTTTCCTGCCCCATGCAACGCACCGCTTTTTTCTTGCTGTCGACCAGCACACCGGTCAGGCCTTTTTGCTCGGTATCAAACAGCACCAGCACGCCATCAATGCACTGCGCCACTTGCGCGGCAGGCTCCAGGGAGACTTTGTAGTCCTCGCCCGGCATGGTCTTGAGCATGGTGAATTCGTTGAGCAGCAACGCGTCCTCAGGCTTGGCGAAATGCAGGTAACCGTAGTACCACAAGGCACCCACGGTGCCGAGGATGCTGCAGATACCGGTGATGATCAGCGGGATGGCGTTACGTTCTTCACTCATTGCGGGCTCTCTGGTGGTTCATCTTCTGAATTCGGGGGTGCCGGGTAATTGGGGATTTCACCCAGGCGGCGCAGGCCGTTGAAATGCTGCGGGTCGTCGAGATAACGCAGCATGACTTTTCGCCAGACCGGGTCGGCGAACGTCTGCACATGACCGCCTCGGGTCAGTTGCAGCACACGCGGCGGCGGCGCAGCTTGATACAGACGGATGCCGTTGGAAAGGGGCACGATTGGATCGTCGATGCTGTGATAGAGCAGTTTCGGCACGCTTTTGAGCTGCGGCATCGAGTAGATCGCGCTTTCATCGTCCGGCACCAGCCAGGACAACGGCACCTGGAACGGCCAGGTCAGCCATGAAGTGCTCAAGGCAAATTGGCCGACGCTGCGATAGCTGGCCGGTGCTCCGTCGAGGACCAGGGCCGTGAGCTGTTTCTCACGTTCGGGGTGTTGAACCAGGTAGTGCACGGCCATCGAGCCGCCGAGGCTTTGGCCAAGCAGGATCAGCGGTTTGCCTTTGACTTCGGGGGCCTGGTCGAGCCATTTGAACGCGGCGTCGATGTCCTGGTAAATCGCCGGCAGGCTCGGTTTCCCTTCGGATAAACCGTAGCCGCGATAGTCGATCAGCAGCACTTGATAACCTGCCTTGGGCAGCCACCAGCTCCCACCCAGATGCATCGGCAAGTTGCCGCCATTGCCATGCAGGTGCAGCACCGTGCCTTTGACGTCGACACCCTTTTTGGCCGGCAACCACCAGGCGTTGAGCTTGAGACCGTCGGCAGTGACGAGGGTGACTTCGCGGTATTCGAGATGAGCTTTTTCCGGGGTGAACAACTGGCCGGGCTCGGGGTAGAACAGCAGGGAGCTGCAACCGCTCAAGGTCAGAAGCAGGCAAACCATGCCGAGGAATCTCATCCGTTGAAACCTCGCAAAATTCAAAATTGAAAATACACATCCCCTTGTAGGAGTGAGCCTGCTCGCGATAGCGGTGTGTCAGCCAACATCAATGTTGAATGTTGAACCGCAATCGCGAGCAGGCTCACGCCTACAGGGGTATTCGGGATCGTTAGAGGATGTTGGAGTAATCCGCTTCAATCCGGTCCAGGCTCAAATGGTTAAGGAAGTTGGAGAAGCACATCCATGCCGACAGCGCGTTCAGGTCGCGGAACTGATCCGGCAAATACTTCGGCGGCACCACCAACCCTTCATCAACCAACTGGCGCAGCGTGCGCATGTCTTCCAGCGTGGTCTTGCCGCAAAACAGCAGCGGGATCTGCTCAAGCTTGCCTTTACGCACGGCCAACTGAATGTAGTTGTAAACCATGATGAAGCCCTTGAGGTAGGACAAGTCTTTGGTAAATGGCAGACCGTCGGGCACCGAACCACGGAATACCCGGCTGGCGTTGCCGTAGCTTTCCGCCATTTCGAAACCTTGCTCGCGGAAGAACTCGTAGATCTGCAGGAAGTCCGCGCCCTCCTCCACCATGTGAATGGCGCGGGTACGGTTGGTGAGTTTGCGCAGGCGACTCGGGTAGGACGCGAAGGTGATGATTTCCATCAGGATCGCCAAACCTTCCTGGGTCACCGTCGACGACGGCGGGCCCTTGGACAGGAAGGTGCAGATCGGCTGGTTCAACCCGTTGAGCGTGGTGCCGACATGCACCAGCCCTTCGTGGACTTCCAGGGCGCGCACGTCACGGTCGTTGAACATCGCATCGGCGCGGATCTTGATGTAGTCCGCACCGGCCGCCGCATCGGCGACGATCCCGTCGGACTCGAACACCCGAATGGTTTCCTCGGCTTCGCCAAAGACCTTGTTCAAGCGGGTTTGCAGCAGGTGCACGGCTTCCTTGGCCGTAAGGATTTTTGGCTCATCCTTGAGATCGCCACGGCCGTCGATGTTGTTCAGGTAATCGGAAAGCATCAGCCCCAGATCGGCCAGAGTCGGGTCACCGGCGTGGAACGCGTCGGACGCAGCACCGTACAGTTCCTGGGAAATCAGGCCAAAATCCTCGGTGCCGCGCGCTTCCAGCATGCGCACCACCATCCGGTATTCCTTGCACATGCGGCGCATGATCTGGCCGACCGGGTTGAACTGGCCGAGCTGGCGGGTAATGTCGCGCTCGATGTTCTGGAACTCCAGTTTCACTTTGCTGGAGTCGAACGTCAGTGGCCGATTGAGGTAGTAATCGCGGTCCACCGCCGGCATTTCCTTGCCCTTGGCCTTGAGGAATCCCTTGCGGATGCTGTCGTCCCACTTGACCGCATCGAGGACGCGAATCGGCGTCTGCGCCAGCACAATGCGATCGGACAAAATGCGTATCGTCTGCTGGTAATCGTCCACCCGAAACTCCTGTAGAAAAACCGTTATGTGCTGAGTCTATTTGCTGTTGGCCAGGCGTTGATAGCGCACCGCTTCGACGAAGACATCGGAATTGGCCGGATCGTCGAGGTAACTGAAGACCTGATCCAGTGCGTTGTCGACCAATACGCCGTCGCCGTCGTCGGTCTGAAAACCTTCGCCGCTCAAGACTTTTTGTCCGAGTGCCTGGTTGATCTGCTCGAGGTCGAGGTTGTAGACCACCAATTCATGTTTGTCCGTGAGTTCGAAACCGGCAATGGTGAAATGGCCGCCGTATTTGGCTGGCACTTTCGCCGACAGGTACCAGCGGCTGCCATGGCGCGAGACGGTGAAGGGATAGGCTTCGCGTTCGCCGGGTTTGGCCTTGAAGTAGCTGACCGCCTGATAACGATGGTCACCGATGCGCGTCAGTTCCAGGTTCATCGGCTCGCCCCAGGCGTTAGTGCTGGTCCATTTGCCGAGCAAACCTTTGGGCGCGGGGTCGCTCGCGGGCAGCGGTTCCTTGAAGGTCACCAGACAGCCACTGAGCAGCAGGAACGACAAGGCGATCACAATGACGCGCCAGGCTTTCATTCAACACTCCCTATGAACACGCAGTCCTGTAGCAGCTGCCGAAGGCTGCGTTCGGCTGCGAAGCAGTCGTAAACTCTGAATCCCGAATCAACCTGAAGGAACACGGTGGCAGGTTTTACGACGACTTCGTCGCCGAACGCAGCCTTCGCCAGCGGCTACGGGGACCGTGCTCAACTCACACCGACGCGAGTACCAAGTGCATGTAGCGATTGAGGATACCGAGCATTTCTTCTTCACCCACAGGCTCGGCGTCGTTGAGCAGGCCCTGATATTCCATCCGTCCGATAATCGCCGTCAACACTTTGGCATCCTCTCGTGGCTCACGCGAACCCAACACCTCGAAAAGCTGGCAGGTGCCCTGGAGGAGAATCTGCTGATGCGAGCGCACCAATTCCGCCAGGCGCGGGTTCAACAAGGCCTCCTGACGGAACGCCTGTTCAGCCATCAAGTGTTCGCGACGGTTGATCAATTGCCGGTGAACATAGTCCGTCATCAACCGTGCAATGTCGTCCGCCAGCTGGGAGCGCGCCTCGGGGCTGCCGTCGCCGCTGATCACCATCTCGCGCAGCAAGCCCTCATTGTTCACCCACAACTTGGCCATGAACGCCGCGCTGCGCTCCACGTATTGGGCAAAGGTATCGGTGAGCAAGTCATCGATGTCCTTGAAATAGTAGGTGGTGGCCGACAACGGCACACCGGCCTCGGCCGCCACTGCGCGGTGGCGCACGGCCCGCACGCCATCGCGCACGACAATGCGCATCGCCGCATCGAGAATGTCCTGTCGACGCTGCTCGCTGCCCTGTCGGCTGGCCTTGCGGCCCTGGTACTGAACACTTTCAGCGACCGCAGTGGCGATACCCGCTGCACCTTCTTGAGCCATTGCACGATTCACGACAGGTCTTTCCTCTCAGATGAAAGCAATAAATTGATACGTTTGTACCAGACAGGCAATAAAAAGCCGCCTGAAAAGGCGGCTTTTTAATTGAAACACTTACGCTTGCGGCCGCATGTGCGGGAACAGGATCACGTCGCGGATCGACGGGGAGTTGGTCAGCAGCATCACCAGACGGTCGATACCGATACCTTCACCCGCCGTTGGCGGCATGCCGTACTCCAGCGCGCGAACGAAGTCGGCGTCGTAGTGCATGGCTTCGTCGTCGCCCGCGTCCTTGTCGGCGACCTGCGCCATGAAGCGCTCGGCCTGGTCTTCCGCGTCGTTCAACTCGGAGTAGGCGTTGGCGATTTCACGGCCGCCGATGAACAGTTCGAAACGGTCGGTGACGTTCGGGTTGTCATCGTTGCGACGGGCCAGTGGCGACACTTCGAACGGGTACTGGGTAATGAAGTGCGGCTGTTCCAGCTTGTGCTCGACCAGCTCTTCGAAAATCATCACTTGCAGCTTGCCCAGACCTTCGAAGCCCAGCACCTTGGCGCCGGCCTTCTTGGCGATGGCACGCGCCTTGTCGATGTCATTCAGATCGTCAGCGGTCAGCTCAGGGTTGTACTTGAGGATCGAATCGAACACCGACAGACGTACGAACGGTTCGCCGAAGTGGAACACCTTGTCGCCGTAAGGCACGTCGGTGCTGCCCAGAACCAGCTGCGCCAGTTCGCGGAACAGTTCTTCGGTCAGGTCCATGTTGTCTTCGTAGTCGGCGTACGCCTGGTAGAACTCCAACATGGTGAATTCAGGGTTGTGACGAGTCGAAACGCCCTCGTTACGGAAGTTGCGGTTGATCTCGAACACTTTCTCGAAACCGCCGACAACGAGGCGCTTGAGGTACAGCTCAGGCGCGATACGCAGGAACATTTCCATGTCCAGCGCGTTGTGGTGAGTCTCGAACGGCTTGGCTGCTGCGCCACCCGGGATGGTTTGCAGCATCGGCGTTTCGACTTCGAGGAAGTCACGCTGCATCAGGAAGCTGCGGATGTGTGCGATCACTTGCGAACGAACGCGGAAGGTCTGGCGCACTTCTTCGTTGACGATCAGGTCAACGTAACGCTGACGGTAGCGCTGTTCGGTGTCGGTCAGGCCGTGGTGCTTGTCCGGTAGCGGGCGCAGCGACTTGGTCAGCAGGCGCACGCTGGTCATTTCGACGTACAGGTCGCCCTTGCCGGAACGGGCCAGGGTGCCTTCGGCAGCAATGATGTCGCCCATGTCCCAGGTTTTCACCGCGGCCAGGGTGTCTTCGGACAGGGTTTTACGGTTGACGTAGACCTGGATGCGACCGGTCATGTCCTGGATCACCATGAACGAGCCACGGTTGAGCATGATGCGACCGGCAACCTTGACCGGGATTGCAGCCTCTGCCAGCTCTTCCTTGGTCTTGTCCGCGTACTGTTTCTGCAAGTCATTGCAGTAGTTGTCGCGGCGGAAGTCGTTCGGGAAGGCATTGCCCTTGGCGCGCTCGGCAGCAAGCTTTTCCTTGCGCAGGGCGATCAGGGAGTTTTCTTCCTGTTGCAGGGCTTGCGGGTCGAGTTCTAGGTCGCTCATGTCTTTAAAAATTCCATCACAGGTTCGTTGCCCCCACCGGTGGCAGGGGACTTGAGGTCTTGACTGGCGGTTTACAGGCCTTGTTTCAGGCTGGCCACCAGGTATTCGTCGATGTCGCCGTCGAGCACCTTGTCGCAGTCGCTGCGTTCGATGTTAGTGCGCAAATCCTTGATTCGCGACGCATCGAGTACATACGAGCGGATCTGGTGACCCCAGCCGATGTCGGACTTGGTGTCTTCCAGGGCCTGGGACGCGGCGTTGCGTTTCTGCACTTCCTGCTCGTACAAGCGCGCCCGCAACATTTTCATCGCGGTGTCTTTGTTGGCGTGCTGGGAGCGTTCGTTCTGGCAGCTGACCACGGTGTTGGTCGGTACGTGAGTAATACGTACGGCCGAGTCGGTGGTGTTTACGTGCTGACCACCGGCACCGGAGGAGCGGTAGGTGTCGATGCGCAGGTCCGACGGGTTAATGTCGATTTCGATGTTGTCATCGATTTCCGGCGACACGAACACGGCCGAGAACGAGGTGTGGCGGCGGTTGCCGGAGTCGAAAGGGCTCTTGCGCACCAGACGGTGCACGCCGATCTCGGTCCGCAACCAGCCAAAGGCGTATTCGCCCTTTATGTGCACGGTCGCGCCCTTGATCCCGGCGACTTCACCGGCGGACAGTTCCATGATGGTCGCGTCGAAACCGCGTTTGTCAGCCCAGCGCAGGTACATGCGCAGCAGGATGTTGGCCCAGTCCTGGGCCTCGGTGCCACCGGAGCCGGCCTGGATGTCCAGGTAGGCGTTGTTGGCATCCATTTCACCGCTGAACATGCGACGGAATTCGAGTTTTTCCAGCGACTCGCGCAGGCGCTCGACTTCGGCGGCGACGTCATCGACGGCGGCCTGGTCTTCTTCTTCGGCGGACATCAGCAGCAGGTCTTTGGCGTCGGCCAGGCCGGAGTGCATTTCGTCGAGGGTTTCGACGATCTGCGCCAGCAGGGACCGCTCGCGGCCCAGTTCCTGAGCGTACGTCGGGTTGTTCCAGACAGACGGATCTTCAAGCTCGCGATTGACTTCAGTCAGACGCTCATGCTTTTGATCGTAGTCAAAGATACCCCCGAATAGTTTCGGAGCGCTCGGACAGGTCCTTGATACTGTTAAGGATCGGGTTGATTTCCATGGCGGGCAGCACTCGTTGGCGAACTTTTGAAAGCCGGCGAGTATAACGTAAACAGGCCTCCACGGCAGCCCGCCTGGCGGCTTTAGGCGCGAATGACTCAAACATTCCTGTAGCAGCGGTCGAGCCCCGCGAGGCCGCGTCCGAGGACGAAGTCCTCGCCAATCCTGCGCACACGGTTAGTCTGGAGGACCGCGCTGTACGGTTTTACGGCGGCTTCGCCGCCGGACGCAGCCTAGCAGGCTCGACAGCGGCTACAGGTCGTGCATTACCTCACTCGATCCCGACCTGATTGCGCCCATTGTTCTTCGCCAGGTACAGCCCCTTGTCCGCCGCCGAGATCAATTGCCGACAATCGCTGCCCGGTTGCGGGACCATGGTGGACAGGCCAATGCTGATGGTCAGGCTGGAGCCTTCGGTCGGCGAAAGGTGCGGAATCTTCAGTGCAGCCACGGTTTGGCGGAGTTTTTCCGCCACCAGGCGTGCACCGCCTGGCGTGGTGTTGGGCAGTACCAACGCAAACTCCTCGCCACCGTAACGGGCCGGCAGGTCAGACGGACGAGCGCTGGCGTCGCGGATCGCCGCCGCCACCTTGCGCAAGGCTTCGTCGCCTTCCAGATGCCCGAAGCTGTCGTTGTAGGACTTGAAGTAATCCACATCGATCATCAGCAGCGACAGTTGGCTCTGGTCACGCAGCGAACGGCGCCACTCCAGCTCCAGGTACTCATCGAAATGCCGGCGGTTCGACAGCCCGGTCAGGCCATCGGAATTCATCAGCCGCTGCAGCACCAGATTGGTGTCGAGCAGTTGCTGCTGGCTGACCCGCAACGCACGGTACGCCGCGTCACGCTGCAACAGCGTCATGTAGGAGCGCGAGTGATAGCGGATTCGTGCCACCAGCTCGATGTTGTCCGGCAGCTTGACCAGATAATCATTGGCCCCGGCGGCAAACGCCGCGCTCTTGACCAGCGGGTCTTCCTTGGTCGACAGAACAATGATCGGAATGTCCTTGGTCGCCGGATGATTACGGTACTCGCGCACCAGGCTCAAGCCGTCCAGACCCGGCATCACCAGATCCTGAAGAATCACCGTCGGCTTGATGCGGATCGCCTGCGCGATGGCCTGATGCGGGTCTGCGCAGAAGTGGAAGTCAATATTGTCTTCGTTCGACAACCCGCGACGCACCGCTTCGCCGATCATTGCCTGATCGTCCACCAACAACACCATGGCGGCGTTTTCGTCGGTTTTGAAGCCGTCGAGCTGTAAGTCATTCATGTGCGGTCACCTGAGTACTTCTTGGGCCAGGATTGCTGCTAATGGCGGTCATTTGGCGAATATCTCCAGCAATCGTGGCGCTATCTTGTCCAGTGGGCGAATCTCCATGGCGGCGTCGATGGCCGCGGCCGCTTTGGGCATTCCGTATACCGCACTGCTTTTCTGGTCCTGAGCGATGGTCAGGTAACCTTGTTGGCGCATGAGTTTAAGCCCCTGCGCGCCATCACGTCCCATACCCGTCAACAAAATCCCTACGGCGTCTCCGCTCCAGTAATTGGCCACACTCTCGAAAAACACATCGATCGAGGGCCGGTAGATTTCGTTGACCGGTTCGGCGGTGTAGGCCAGCGTGCCGTTTTTCAACAATCGAATATGGTGGTTGGTGCCGGCCAGCAACACGGTTCCGGCCTGAGGCGCTTCGCCCTCGACCGCCAGGCGCACATTCAAGCCACTGGCGCTGCCGAGCCATTCAGCCATGCCGGCGGCGAACACCTGATCGACATGCTGCACCAGCACGATGGCCGCCGAAAAATCTCGCGGCAAGCCCTTGAGCAGAATTTCCAGCGCGGCCGGTCCGCCGGCGGATGAGCCGATGGCAATCAGGCGCTGGCGCGACCCAGCACTGCGCAACGGGCTCGGCACAGTTCGCTCGCGGTTACCCCGCTCGCCGATCAACCAGCCAATGTTCATGATCTTGCGCAACAACGGCGCCGCCGCTTCCTGGGCATTACCGGCGCCGAGCGCCGGGGTATCGACCACGTCCAGGGCGCCATGGCCCATGGCCTCGAACACCCGGTGTACGTTCTGCTGGCGATCGACGGTAACGATCACAATGGCACACGGCGTTTCGGCCATGATCCGCCGGGTGGCCTCGACCCCGTCCATCACCGGCATGATCAAATCCATCAGGATCAGGTCCGGTGTCTGCTCGGCACACTTTTGCACCGCTTCCTTGCCATCACTGGCGACCCAGATGACCTGGTGCGCCGGCTCAAACGCCAGGGCGCGGCGCAAGGCCTCCACCGCCATGGGCATGTCATTGACGATTGCGATTTTCATGCCCGTGCTCCACCGATGAGCTCAGCCACCGCATCAAGCAGGGCATCGTCATGAAAACTGGCTTTGGCTAGATAATAGTCGGCCCCGGCGTCCAGTCCACGACGGCGATCCTCTTCACGATCCTTGTACGACACCACCATCACCGGCAGCGATTGCAGGCGGTTGTCGCGGCGCAACAATGACACCAATTCGATGCCATCCATGCGCGGCATATCAATGTCGGTGATCAGCAGATCGAAATCCTCCGAACGCAGGGCGTTCCAGCCATCCATACCATCAACGGCCACCGCCACCTCGTAGCCGCGATTGAGCAGCAGTTTGCGTTGCAACTCGCGAACCGTCAGTGAGTCGTCGACCACCAGAATCCGCTTGCGCGCCGCCTCGACCGCTTGATTGCTGTGGCGGGCAATGCGTTCCAGGCGCCCGGTATCGAGCAACTTATCCACCGAGCGCAGCATGTCTTCGACGTCGACGATCAGCACCACCGAACCGTCGTCGAGCAACGCCCCGGCGGAGATGTCCTGCACCTTGCCCAGTCGCTCGTCCAGCGGCAATACCACTAACGTCCTCTCGCCGATAAAACGCTCGACCGCTACGCCGTAAATCGCTTCGCGCTCGCGGATGACCACGACCTTGAGGGTTTGCTGACTGTTCGGGTTGATCGGGCGCTGCAACAGTTGACTGGCCGCCACCAACCCGACATGCCGCCCTTCGTGCCAGAAGTGCTGCCGGCCTTCGACCTGCACAATGTCTTCCGGCTCGAGGTCGCACATGCGTTCGATGTGGGCCAGCGGAAACGCATAAGCCTCGCCTCCGACCTCCACCACCAGGCTGCGGACCACCGACAACGTCAGCGGCACTTCGAGGTGGAAACGGCTGCCCTCGCCCGCCGTCTGCTCCAGCACCACCGCACCGCGCAACTGGCGGACCATGTGCTGCACCGCATCCAGTCCCACGCCGCGCCCGGACACTTCGGTCACCGTGTCGCGCAGACTGAAACCGGGCAAGAATAAAAACGTCAGCAGCTCTTCTTCACTGAGTTGAGCGGCGGTTTGCGCTGGGGATAACTGCCGCTCGATGACCGTGCGACGGACCTTTTCCAGATCAACACCATGGCCGTCATCACTCAATTCCAACACCAGCAGTCCGGCTTGATGGGAGGCGCGCAGACGAATCACACCTTCCGCCGATTTACCGGCCAGCAGCCGCTGTTCCGGGGACTCGATGCCGTGATCCACAGCATTGCGCAGCAAGTGCGTCAGTGGCGCTTCGAGTTTTTCCAGGACGTCGCGGTCGACCTGGGTTTTCTCGCCCTCGATCTCCAGACGAACCTGTTTGCCCAGGTCCCGGCCCAAATCGCGAACCATGCGTACCTGCCCGGTCAACACATCGGCAAATGGGCGCATGCGACAGGCCAGCGCCGTGTCGTACAACACCTGTGCGCGTTGACTGGCCTGCCAGGCAAATTCATCCAGCTCGGCGTTTTTCTCGTTCAGCAGTTGCTGGGATTCCGCCAGCAACCGCCGTGCATCTGCGAGTGCTTCCTGGGCTTCCAGACTCAAGGCGTGATCCTTGAGATGGACGTTGAGGTTTTCCAGGGCCCGCAGACCGTTATTCTGCATGCGCTTGAGGCGCTGCATAGTCGCCAGGTGCGGCTTGAGGCGCTGGGTTTCCACCAGGGATTTGCTCGACAGGTCGAGCAGGCTGTTCAAGCGTTCGGCCGTCACGCGCAGCACGCGCTCACCGTTTTCGGTGGTGCGCTTGGTCTTTTGGGGAGCATCAACTGGCGCGGCAGGCGGCGGCTCAACCACCGGCACCGGCAGCTCGACGCGTGGTTGTTCGGATTGACGCCCGTCGATCAGCGGCGCGGCGGGCGCCAGCGGATCGAGTAACTGCGTCATCAACCCCACATACGTTTCGATATTCGCTGGCGTCACGCTGTTGTTGGGTGTGGCGATGCGCAGCAGCAGGTCGGTGCCTTGCAACAACGCGTCAATGTGCTCGGGACTCAGGTACAGGCGCCCTTCCTGAGCACTGACCAGACAGTCTTCCATCACATGGGCAACGTTGACCCCGGCGTCGACACCAACGATCCGCGCCGCACCCTTGAGCGAATGCGCCGCGCGCATGCAGGATTCGAGTTGATCGGCCTGGGTCGGATTGCGCTCCAATGCCAGCAGGCCTGCGCTCAGGACCTGGGTCTGGGCTTCGGCTTCCAGGCTGAACAGCTCCAGCAACGAGGCGTCGCGCATTTGCTCGGGGGTCATGCGAGGCTCCGGGTCACAGCAGACAGCAATTGTTCTTCATCCAGCCAACGCAAGCTACGACCTTTGAAGGGCAACACGCCGCGGGTGTACTTGCCGCTCGCCTGAGTGCCGGATTGTGAGACAGTCTCGAGAATGCGCTCGTCGATGGCATGAATCCCGTCGACCTCGTCCACCGGCACTACCACCGGCCCGCCATGGGCGGCGATGATCAACATGCGCGGCATGACCCTCGCGCTGGAAGCCACGTTGTGGGTGGCGTCGAGCCCGAGCAATTCCACCAGCGACAGGCACGCGACCAATGCGCCGCGCACATTCGCCACGCCGAGCAAGGCCCGGGAACGCTGATGCGGCAAGGAATGAATGGCTTGCAACGGCGCCACTTCCATAAGGCTGCGAGTGGCCAGCGCCAGCCATTCTTCGCCGAGTCGAAACATCAGCAGCGATCGGGTTTTTATGTCCGATTCGACCGTCGCCGAGTGTTGCACGCGGTCGTCCTGCTGCAACGCATAGCGATCAAGCAAACGCGTGGCGGCGGCGGAGTACACCGCGCAGTTGCGGCAGTGAATGTGTTCGGCCAACAGCGGGCAGGACTTGTCACCGTGAATACCGATGCGGTTCCAGCAATCGTCAATGGCCTGGGCATCTTCATGGGTGACGTTCAAGGTGTCGGAGGCGCTCATCGTTTACGCTCACTGTCGGCGCGCCCGCTGCGGGCGGCGCGGTCCTGCAATCGTCTGGCACCCGCCGCATCGCCCTGGGATTGCAGCAAGGCTGCCAGGTGCATCAACGCGTCGGGATGTTGCGGTTCAAGGTACAACGCCTTGCGATAAAAACCTTGGGCTTCGAGGGCATTGCCACTGACATCGCTGAGCAGTCCCAGCCAGTAAAACACCTGGGCGACCGGTTCGTGACTGCGTAAATACTGTTCGCACGCGATGCGCGCTTCAACACTTTTGCCTTCGTTGGCCAGCACCGCGATGTTCGCGAGCAACGCGGTGGCGTCCGAGGCTTTCGCCGTGACCGGGGGCGGCGTGAGGGTGGCGAACGGTCGATTGCGCACCGGTGGCGGAGGCACGCTGCGCGCTGATTGTCGCACCGGCAACGGGGCCGGCACGAACAGGGGAAACGGTTCTGGCTCCGGCACACGCTGACGGCTGAACGCAAACGACTGCGCAATGCCAATCGAACGCATGCCAAAACGCCCGAGCAAACCGCCCTCGGCCGGGCCGATAAACAGCACGCCGTCGACATGGGTCAGGCGCTTGAGCACCTCGAATACCTGCTGCTGAGTCGGCTGGTCGAAATAGATCAGCAAGTTGCGGCAGAACACAAAGTCATACGGCGGCTCGCTGGCCAGCAACGCCGGATCAAGCAGGTTGCCGACCTGCAAGCGCACCTGCTCAAGCACGCGATCACTGAGGCGATAGACGTCGCGTTCGGCGCTGAAATGCCGGTCACGAAAGGCAATGTCCTGACCGCGAAACGAGTTTTTGCCGTACAACGCACGCCGGGCTTTTTCCACCGACAGCGGGCTGACGTCCATACCTTCCACCTTGAACTGATGGGGCTTGAGTCCGGCATCGAGCAAGGCCATGGCGATGGAATAGGGTTCTTCGCCGGTTGAGCACGGCAGGCTGAGAATCCGCAGCGCGCGCATATTGTTGATCTCGGCCAGGCGTTTGCTGGCCAGTTTCGCCAGCGTCGCGAACGATTCCGGGTAACGAAAAAACCAGGTCTCGGGCACGATCACCGCTTCGATCAGCGCCTGCTGTTCATCCTGCGACCCTTGCAGCGTGTGCCAATACTCGTCAGCCGTCAGCGCACGGGAGGCAATGCTGCGCTGACGCACTGCGCGCTCAATGATCGCCGGGCCGACCGACGTCACGTCGAGGCCGATACGCTCCTTGAGGAAATCGAAAAATCGTTGATCGCTGCTCATGGCCGCTCCTCAAGCAGCGCCGGATCGAGAGGCGGCGACGGGAACAACAGCGCGCGAACTTGATCATCGAGTAAATCGGCAACCCGCACCCATTGCAGCAAACCTTGCGCATCTTCGCGTACCGGCCCGAGGTAAGGCGCCTGGCGATTGTCCAGGCCATAGGGCTTGAAGTCCGCCGGGTTGCAACGCAGCGTGTCAGTCGCCTGCTCCAGAATCAGCCCCAGCCATTGCGTCGGGGTTGATTCATGTGGGCGGTAATTGACCAGCACCAGCCGCGTGCTGGTGCGGGCCTGCGCCGGTTGCCCGAACGTCAGCGCACTGAGGTCGATCACCGGCACCACCGCGCCACGATAGGCAAACACCCCGGCGACCCAATGCGGTGCCTGGGCAATCGGTTTCAACGGCAGCCGCGGCAGCACTTCCGCCACTTCGATGGCCTGCAAGGCAAAGCGCTCGCTGCCGATGCGAAACACCAGGTACAACGATTGCTTGACCGGCACTCCGGCGCCGCGTTTAGCCGCGAGTTCGCTCATCAGACTTTGAATCGCGAAACGCCGCTGCGCAGGCCGACGGCTACCTGGCTCAGTTCGTCGATGGCAAAACTGGCCTGGCGCAACGACTCGACAGTCTGGCTGCTGGCATCACCCAACTGCACCAGCGCGTGGTTGATCTGTTCGGCGCCGGTGGCCTGGGCCTGCATGCCTTCGTTGACCATCAACACCCGCGGCGCCAGCGCCTGAACCTGGTGGATGATCTGCGACAGCTGCTCGCCGACCTGCTGCACTTCGGACATGCCACGGCGCACTTCTTCGGAGAATTTATCCATGCCCATGACCCCGGCCGATACCGCCGACTGGATCTCGCGCACCATTTGCTCGATGTCGTAAGTGGCCACGGCAGTCTGGTCCGCCAGACGCCGCACTTCAGTGGCTACCACGGCAAAACCGCGCCCGTATTCACCGGCCTTCTCGGCCTCGATGGCGGCGTTCAGCGACAACAGGTTGGTCTGGTCGGCAACTTTGACGATGGTCACCACCACCTGATTAATGTTGCCGGCCTTCTCGTTGAGGATCGCCAGTTTGGCGTTGACCAGATCGGCCGCGCCCATCACCGAGTGCATGGTGTCCTCCATGCGCGCCAGGCCTTGCTGCCCGGAACCGGCAAGCACCGAGGCCTGGTCGGCCGCGGTGGACACTTCGGTCATGGTGCGCACCAGATCACGGGAGGTCGCTGCGATTTCACGGGAGGTCGCGCCGATTTCCGTGGTGGTGGCGGCGGTTTCGGTGGCGGTGGCTTGTTGCTGCTTGGACGTGGCGGCGATCTCGGTGACCGAGGTGGTGACTTGTACCGATGAGCGCTGGGCCTGAGACACCAGCGACGTCAGCTCGGTCATCATGTCGTTGAAGCCGGTTTCCACCGCGCCGAATTCGTCCTTGCGCTCCAGGTTCAAACGACCGCTGAGGTCACCGGTGCGCATGATTTCGAGGATTTCCACGATCCGGTTCATCGGCGCCATGATCGCGCGCATCAGCAACAAACCGCAGAAACCGGCAGCCAATACCGCCACCAGCAGGGAAATACCCATGCTGATTTTTGCCTCAAGCACGGCATCGTCGATGGCAGCTATGTCGTTATCGGCCACGGTTTTGTTTTCGCGGATGATGTCATTGAGTTTCATCCGGCCGGCGGTCCACGCTGGGGTCAGCTGTTCGTTGAACAGCTTGATGGCGTCGGCTTCCTGATTGTTCTTATGCAGGTCGAGCACCTTCATCAGGATCTTCTGAAAATCCTCATGCAGTTTTTCGAAGGCCGCGATTTCGACCTTGTCCTCTTCCGTTGTGACCGTGGCACGGTAGTTATTGATCTGCTCCACCAGTCGCGCCTCGAACGCCTGGAAATCGGCGGCGTCCTCGGCACTGATGCCCTGACCTTCCTTGAGGCCGAGCATTTCCTGGGTCCGAAGGAAACTGTCGACCCAGGCGCTGCGAATCATCGAGCTGAAATACACCCCCGGCAACGCGTCATCGCGAACGCTTTGTTCACTGGCTTCGATCTTCAACAGCCGCGAATACGAGACGACCACCATCAACAGCATGATGGCGATGATCACCGCAAAACTCGCCAAGATGCGTTGGCGCAACGTCCAGTTCTTCACAGTCAGTCCTCGGGGGTCGTTCAAGTGCTGCGGAGTATAGCCGAGGGTGTTTCATTTATAAGACTAGGGACGCCAATTCTCGCCCTGGGTGGAGACCGTGGGATGACGGTGGGATCGGGAGAGGGTGTCGGTGGAGGATCGGAAGAAATGGGTCGTGGATGCGCCTGAGGGTGATGGGGTGAGGCTGAAGGCGTCTTCACGGGCAAGCACGGCTCCCACATTGAACCAAGTTGTCCGAATGGACGCGGTCCAATGCAAAAGCGCGCCTGCTCGCAAAGAGCGATGGCGGGGTTTAAGCGACTGATCAGTTCCCAAGAATAGACAATCAGCCATCTTATTAATGTGCGCGTACTTGCCTACAGGGTTACTAGACCTGAATAGCCGTGATAGATGTTTTGGATTTATAGGCAATATAGAGGCGGGAACCATCAGGACTACACCCTAGGGCACAGGGATCACCCTGGACCGGGAACGTCTTGACCTCCTTAAGGCTTAAGGAATCGAGAACCGTTACGGTTCCTTCACTGGCAAAAAAGAGTATCCGCCCATCCGGACTCAAGGTAATCAGGCCCGGTTTCAAAACGTCGACCGACTGGATAGTGAGCAATGTTTCGGGGTTAATAACTCTGATCCTTGGGGAAGACCTATCATCGGCGTAAAGACGTTTACCGTCCGGACTTATTGCAATTGTATTTGCGTTCCAGCCTTGCGAGACGACTTTGACTAACGTGTCATTACTTGTATCAATGCTATATAGAGACCCACCAGCGAAAGTAAATATACGTCGACCGTCGGAACTCAGAATAATTGGACCACTGCTGCTCGGGCCTGGAATATCCTTTTCACGCTTAAACACGATATCGGTCTTTCTCAACCCTTGTTGACTTGTCACATAGGCATGAGCACCCTCCCGATCAAAGACACATCCCCCCGAGTTATAAGTATTCGTTGGAATCAGCACCTGCGTTCCAGTCGACAAATCATAAACTGTACGACTATAGCTGTGAGTGCTGCTTATAAAGACCTGATTGCTATCAAGTCCGATCGCAAAGTTAAAGGCGTTCAAACGCGCCACAGACTTGTCGGACATCTGCAAGGTCTCGGCATCGATAATTGCCAAACTGCCATTATCATTAGCGGGTTTCATCACGCATATCTTGGTCCCATCCGGGCTTACCATAAGCGTATGGTACCCATGACCAATATAAGTGTGTGGAACAAAGCCAAGATCTACTTCTCCAATCGCCCCTCTGGCCGTCACATTTAACTTCGCAATCACAGTTTTACCATTATATTCAGCCGTGATTGTGTAATTGGTGGCTGGCGCATCCGGCCCAGTCACCCCCCGGATGACCAACTCACCAAGTAAACTCGTCTTAAACTCACGCCGCCCTGTCGTGCCGTCCGAGTATCTGAAAATGCCCGGAATAGTCAAATGTACCGACGCCTCTCTGATGAAACTGCCCGTTTCGTCAACCAGTTTCAACGATATGTCGGTCAGGCGACCCGAGGGCGCAACGCGATAAGGTGCATTAATGAACTCCAGGATGGCTTTCATCCCGGCGGTGACTAGCGTGTAGTAGGTCAGCGTGAACGTCCTGATCGTGTCTACGTTTTCATTGGGGTAGAAGTCCACGCGCAGCCGCGCCCTCAACTGATGCCCCGGCTTGAACAGCTCCAGCTCTTTACGTGGCACCACACCGTCTAGCCCGTTGTGGATCTCTTCCGGCGTCAAGGTTTTTCCCACAGCAATGGGGACAGTCTTGGGGTTGTCATCCATGCCAGTGCCCAAGACATGCAGCCAGTATTTTTGCCCCACTCCAATAAATGGCCAAGGTGCGCAGACGATCTTTGCATCGCCTGTAAACGCCCGCAGATCCACAGCGTTCGTCCCATAAGCCTCAACAATTTCCGGCTTGGGAAAATTCGTATCCGTCACATTGACGCTTTCGATTATAAGGGTCAGCGGCTCGGACCCGGTCTCCACGCCACCACTCAACAGAGTCCACGTGAACACCACCTCCCGGCCTGCGTTCGCCAGAATGAACGCCGGGGTCAGCTGGAAATTGGCGCGGAAGTTGGCATTGAACGCCACAAAGTTGAATACCGGTGTTCCTGCTCCCGCAGCTCCGCCCTTCACCACCAGTTTGGCTCTATCGCCGGGTTTGAAGCCTTTGGTCCAATCCACCCGGACCACGAAACCCGCGGTGTGCTTGCCGGGAAAGATCACATTGCCTGCCAGCGCTGGCACAAAAGGCGCAGGTGGGAGTTCAACTTTGGGCGTCAGGTCGACCTTGATCGAGAGGGCCGGCGATGGCAGTGAGTTTTGGGTACTGTTTCCCAGTTGGTCCTTGACCGTATAAAAAATCTTGAAGGTCAGGCTGTTGCCGCCGCCAATGAAAGCGGCTTTAGGCAGCAAGATGTCGAACCCGCCACCGATATCGCCCGCCGTCACAATGTGATTGAACGGAAATCCGTTGCAGTTTACGGTCACCACGTCGTGCAATTTGGCAAACGCGTAAGAGACGGTAAGCGGGACGCCTCGCTCGGCCGCTACCAGGTCGACACCGCTTTGTTTGACGTCCTCAGGCAGATCAATAACCAGCCCTTCGTGGATGTCTTGGTCGTCGACTATCGGGTCCAGACCACCTGGGCGATCCCTGCTGTACAGCACCCACAGATTGGGCGACGGCTCATCGCTGCCACCGATACGCTTGGCTACATAATTGAAATATTGCAGGCCATTGCGAAGCAGAGCCCTGGACACTTCGAACGTGGTGCGTTTTGTGACCGGATCGACCGTCACAGGGGCGTCGATGGGCGTGACACTGCCGTTGAGATGGAGTACCACAGAATCCGCCCCCGGAGAGGGCGGATCCACAACCACTTTCAGATGCCCGCCCCCTGTAAGCCTCAAAGGAACCCCTAACAGCGGCACTCCTGCAGTGGGGTCTTCGCTTTTGACGTCCGGCGTTGCATCGACAATGTAAGGGGGTGACAGCGCCAGGGTCTTGGAATCATTTGAAAGATCGGTCATCACACACGCTCCTTGTCGCGCCGCGAGAGAGCGGCGTAGGTAGCGGTATCAAATGCCTTAAATGCTTTTCCAGCTACTGTCAGAATTAACAGGTACGTGGTGTTTTAAGACGAGCGGCACTGACTGAGTTATTCGTCTCATCCCCCCCACAAGCGATAAAACCCGCCCCACTTTTGCAAGAGCGGCGGATTATGAATAGGTAGTAGAGGCCGTTTCGAGAACCTTCGTCGGCTACATCGATGCCTGTCTCACCTGCCTCTCCAACTCCGCCTTCAACCCCGGTTCCAGCTTCAATTGCCGCGCCAACTCATCGAGGTAGGATTTCTCCATGAAGTTCTGCTCATCCACCAGCATCACGCTGGCGATATACATTTCGGCGGCCATTTCCGGGGTGCACGCAGCACGGGCGACGTCGGACGGGTCGAGCGGCTTGTTCAGTTCGGCGTGCAGCCAGTGCTGCAATTCTTGATCGTTGTCGAGTTTGGTGAATTCGCCTTCAATCAACGCACGTTCGCGCTCATCGATGTGGCCGTCGGCTTTGGCGGCGGCCACCAAGGCTTTGAGAATCGCCTGGCTGTGTAACTCGACCTGCGCCGCAGGCAAGCGGTCCAGGGTTTGCGGTTCGCTCTGCGAGGCAGTGCCTTGTTGGGCCTGCCAGTTGCCGAACGCCTTGTAGGCAATCACACCCAGTGCGGCGAGGCCACCATAGGTCAGCACCTTGCCGCCAACACGGCGGCCCGTTTTGCTGCCGAGCAACAGCCCCATGGCACCCGCCGCTATCGCACCGCCGCTGGCGCCCGAGAGCAAACCACCGAGCCCACCGCTGGACGCCTTGTTCTGATTGCCTCCAGCCTTGTTCTTCACCAGATCCTGACCGGACTTGAGCAGTTGATCGAGCAAACCACGGGTATTCATTTTGCCGTCTCCACGAAAGGGGTAACCGGCCACCAGCCTAGATCGAAAGTGGCCGCCCCCCTGCCGGCGAGAGTGCTTCCAGATGTTGCTCATATCCTGTAACGCCCACAGGCCCATCGATTAAAACGATATACACTCAAGCAAATCTATAAAAACCGTCCACCGGGTACTTTCCCCATGATGACCCTGCGTCAGATTCGTCATTTTATCGCCGTGGCCGAGACCGGTTCGATCTCTGCCGCCGCGCAAACCGCGTTCATTTCCCAATCGACCTTGACCCTGGCGATTCAGCAACTGGAAGAAGAGATTGGCGTCGGCCTGTTCAACCGACACGCCAAGGGCATGAGCCTGACTCACCAGGGCCATCAGTTTCTGCGCCAGGCGCACCTGATTCTCGCCACCGTCGATAACGCCAAACGCAGCCTGCAACAGAGCACCGACCAGGTGGCCGGCCAGTTGATCATTGGCGTAACCAGCCTCGTGGCCGGTTACTACCTGGCGGATTTGCTCACCCGCTTTCAGCGCGCCTACCCCAACGTCGAGATCCGGGTGATGGAGGATGAACGCCCCTACATCGAGCATTTGCTGGTCAGCGGCGAGATCGACGTTGGTGTGCTGATCCTCTCCAACCTCGAAGACCGTCACGCCCTGCAAACCGAAGTCCTGACGCATTCGCCCCACCGTTTATGGCTGCCGGCGCAGCATCCATTGCTCGAACACGACAGCATCAACCTCGCCGACGTGGCGCGCGAACCGCTGATTCAACTGAACGTCGATGAAATGGACCGCAACGCCCAGCGCATGTGGTCCGCCGCTTCCCTGCAACCGCGCATCACCCTGAGAACCGCGTCAACGGAAGCCGTGCGAAGCCTGGTGGCCGCCGGTTTGGGCGTGTCGATCCAGCCTGACATGACCTATCGACCGTGGTCGCTGGAGGGCGACATCATTGAAGCGCGGCCGATTGCCGACTTGAGTCAGACCCTTGACGTCGGCCTGGCCTGGCGCCGCGGCACTGCGCGTCCGGCGCTGGTCGATCCTTTCCTGACCGTCGCCCGCGAGCAACCCCACGGCGGACGCAAGCCATCTATTTAATCGAACGCCACCTTCAGTATTTAGTATTTGTCGACCTCGGGTCCGCGCACTAGTCTTGCTGCATCTATATAAGACGGCCGGGCCCCAGTCACAGGGAGCAGCATGGCCACACAAGAAAAGAGAACCCGAAAAATGGCTGGCGCGCAGACCCCGTTGTTCACCGCGTTGTTGATCGATGGCGAATTGGTCGCAGGTCAGGGTTTTGTCGAACCGATCCTCAACCCCGCCACCGGGGAAGTGCTGACGCACATCGCCGAAGCCAGCACCGAGCAAGTGGAAGCCGCGATTCTCGCCGCGCATAACGCCTTTGCCAGCTGGTCGAGGACCACCCCGCAGCAACGTTCAAACCTGTTGCTGGACATCGCCAACGCCATCGAAAAACAAGCCGACCTCCTCGCCCGTCTCGAATCCCTGAACTGCGGCAAGCCGTTGCACCTGGCTCGTCAGGACGACTTGAGCGCGACGGTGGATGTGTTCCGCTTCTTTGCCGGTGCCGTGCGCTGCCAGACCGGCCAGCTCAGCGGCGAATACTTGCCGGGCTACACCAGCATGGTCCGTCGCGATCCTATCGGGGTCGTCGCGTCCATCGCGCCCTGGAACTACCCGATCATGATGGCCGCGTGGAAAATCGCCCCGGCCCTCGCCGCCGGCAACACGCTGGTGTTCAAACCGTCCGAACACACGCCGCTGTCGATCCTGGCCCTGGCCCCGGCACTGGCAGAAATCCTGCCGCGCGGCGTGATCAACATCGTCTGCGGCGGCGGTGAAGGCGTCGGCAGCCATTTGGTCAGCCACCCGAAAATCCGCATGGTGTCGCTGACCGGCGATATCGTCACCGGGCAAAAAATCCTCCAGGCCGCTGCCAAGACGTTGAAACGCACGCACCTTGAACTCGGTGGCAAAGCGCCGGTGATCGTCTGCAACGATGCGGACATTCAAGCGGTGGTCGAAGGCGTGCGCACTTACGGTTACTACAACGCCGGTCAGGATTGCACCGCCGCGTGCCGGATTTATGCACAAGCCGGGATTCATGACCGGTTGGTGGCCGAGCTCGGCGCGGCGGTCAGCAGCCTGCGCTTTGCCGGTAAACGCGACGCCGACAATGAAATCGGCCCGCTGATCAGCACCCGCCAGCGCGACCGCGTGGCCAGTTTCGTCGAACGCGCCCTCGGCCAGCCGCATATCGAACGGGTGACCGGCGCGGCAGTGCACTCCGGCGCTGGCTTCTACTACCAACCGACACTGCTGGCCGGCTGCAAGCAGAGCGATGAGATCGTCCAGCGCGAAGTGTTCGGGCCGGTGGTCACTGTGACCCGTTTCGATGGGCTCGAACAAGCGGTGGACTGGGCCAACGACTCGGAATACGGCCTCGCCTCCTCGGTCTGGACCCAGAACCTCGACAAGGCGATGCAGGTCGCGGCGCGTTTGCAGTACGGCTGCACGTGGATCAACAGCCATTTCATGCTGGTCAGCGAAATGCCCCATGGCGGCTTGAAGCGTTCGGGCTACGGCAAAGACTTATCCAGCGATTCGCTCCAGGACTACAGCGTGGTGCGCCACATCATGGCGCGCCACGGACAGCATCTCTGACTACGCTAATAACAAGCCGCTAACGGCATGCTTCACCACGTTCACAACTGCCCCGACCATAATTAAAGAAGAGGGAATTCCCATGTTCGTGCACAAGACCGCACTGCTCAGTGCAATCACCACCGCGCTGCTGGCGAGTGCCAGCCTCCAGGCCGCCGAACCGCTGAAAGCGGTGGGGGCCGGCGAAGGTCAGCTGGATATTGTGGCTTGGCCGGGCTACATCGAACGTGGCGAAAGCGACAAGGCCTACGACTGGGTGACCGGTTTCGAGAAGGAGACCGGCTGCAAGGTCAATGTGAAAACCGCCGCCACTTCCGATGAAATGGTCAGTTTGATGGCCAAGGGCGGTTACGACCTGGTCACCGCGTCTGGCGATGCTTCGTTGCGGTTGATCGTCGGCAAGCGTGTGCAGCCGATCAACACCGCGTTGATCCCAAACTGGAAGAACATCGACCCGCGTCTGAAAGATGCGCCGTGGTACGTGGTCAACAAGCAGACCTACGGCACCCCATATCAGTGGGGCCCGAACGTGTTGATGTACAACACCAACGTGTTCAAGACTGCGCCGACCAGTTGGGGCGTGGTGTTCAATGCGCAAAACCTGCCGGACGGCAAGCCGAACAAGGGACGCGTGCAGGCCTATGACGGCCCGATCTACATCGCCGACGCCGCGCTGTACCTGAAAACCGCCAAGCCGGAATTGGGTATCCAGAACCCGTATGAACTGACCGAAGCCCAGTACAAAGCCGTGCTCGATCTGCTGCGCGCGCAGCAGCCGCTGATCCACCGCTACTGGCACGACACCACCGTGCAGATGAGCGACTTCAAAAACGAAGGCGTGGTCGCGTCCGGCGCCTGGCCCTATCAAGTCAACGGCCTGATGAACGAGAAGCAGCCGATTGCGTCGACCATCCCGACAGAAGGCGCCACCGGTTGGGCCGACACCACCATGATGCACACCGAGGCCAAGCACCCGAACTGCGCTTACAAGTGGATGGACTGGTCGCTGCAACCGAAAGTCCAGGGTGATGTGGCGGCGTGGTTTGGTTCGTTGCCAGCGGTGCCAGCGGCGTGCACCGGCAGCGAATTGCTCGGCGCTGAAGGTTGCAAGACCAATGGTTTCGACCAGTTCGAGAAGATCGCCTTCTGGAAAACCCCGCAGGCTGAAGGCGGCAAGTTCGTGCCATACAGCCGCTGGACCCAGGACTACATCGCGATTATGGGCGGCCGCTAACCCACCGGCCCCTGTGGCGAGGGAGCTTGCTCCCGCTGGGTGGCGAAGCTGCCCCAAAACCCGTTAATGCGGTCAATCAGAGAGACCGCATCAGTCCTTTTGGGAGTGCTGCGCACTCCAGCGGGAGCAAGCTCCCTCGCCACAATAAGTTTTCCAACCAGAAAGTTGATTCAGATTTTTCAGAAGTCCAGGCAGGGCCGCTGTGACGGCCCTCGCCTTTTTTGGAGCACCGCACCATGACGCTTGCAGTCCAGTTCACCAACGTTTCCCGTCTGTTCGGCGAAGTGAAAGCCGTAGACCGGGTTTCCATCGACATCCAGGACGGCGAGTTTTTCTCCATGCTGGGCCCTTCCGGCTCGGGCAAAACCACCTGTTTGCGCCTGATTGCCGGTTTCGAACAACCGAGTGCAGGCTCGATCCGCATTCATGGCGAAGAAGCCGCCGGGCTGCCGCCGTATGAGCGTGACGTCAACACGGTATTTCAGGATTACGCGCTGTTCCCGCACATGAACGTCCTCGACAACGTCGCCTACGGTTTGAAAGTCAAAGGCGTTGGTAAAGCCGAACGGCAGAAACGCGCCGAAGAAGCCCTCGACATGGTCGCCCTCGGCGGCTACGGCGAGCGCAAACCGGTGCAACTGTCCGGTGGTCAGCGCCAGCGTGTGGCTCTGGCCCGCGCGCTGGTCAATCGCCCGCGTGTGCTGCTGCTCGACGAGCCGTTGGGCGCCCTCGACTTGAAGCTGCGCGAGCAGATGCAAAGCGAGCTGAAGAAACTGCAACGCCAACTCGGCATCACCTTCATCTTCGTCACCCACGACCAGACCGAAGCGCTGTCGATGTCTGACCGCGTAGCCGTGTTCAACAAGGGCCGCATCGAACAGGTCGACACCCCGCGCAATCTCTACATGAAACCGGCCACGACCTTTGTCGCCGAATTCGTCGGCACCTCGAATGTGATTCGCGGCGATCTGGCGAAGCAGTTGAGTGGCAACCCACAGCCGTTTTCGATTCGCCCGGAACACGTGCGATTTGCCGAAGGCCCGTTGGCCAGCCACGAGATAGAAGTCAGCGGTTTGCTCCACGACATTCAGTACCAAGGCAGCGCCACGCGCTACGAGATGAAACTGGAAAACGGCCAGACCCTGAACATCAGCCAGGCCAACAACCAATGGCTGGACGTCAGCGCCCAGCACCAGACCGGGCAACGCATCAGCGCTCGCTGGGCACGGGAAGCGATGATCCCGCTGCACGACACCGTTGTCGGCGGGGTGTGAGATGAACACCGTGGCTATCCCTCAAACCCCGGCCAACGGTTCGCCGTTGCGCAGGTTTTCCAACCTGTTGTATCGCCGGCCGAACCTGTACCTGTCGATGCTGCTGGTGCCGCCGCTGCTATGGTTCGGCGCTATTTACCTCGGCTCGTTGCTGGTGCTGTTGTGGCAAGGTTTCTACACCTTCGATGACTTCACCATGGCGGTCACACCCGACCTGACCCTGGCGAACTTCGCGGCGCTGTTCCAGCCGTCGAACTTCGACATTATCCTGCGCACCTTGAGCATGGCCGTCGTCGTCTCCATCGCCAGCGCCATCGTCGCGTTCCCGATCGCCTACTACATGGCGCGCTACACCACCGGCAAGACCAAGGCGTTTTTCTATATCGCGGTGATGATGCCGATGTGGGCCAGTTACATCGTCAAGGCGTATGCCTGGACCTTGCTGCTGGCCAAGGGCGGTGTCGCACAGTGGTTCGTTCAGCACTTGGGGCTGGAGCCGGTGTTGCAGTTTGTGCTGGGCATTCCGGGCGTGGGCGGCAGCACCTTGTCGACCTCGCATCTGGGTCGCTTCATGGTGTTTGTCTACATCTGGCTGCCGTTCATGATCCTGCCGATCCAGGCGTCGCTGGAACGTCTGCCGCCATCGCTGTTGCAAGCCTCGGCAGACCTCGGCGCCAAACCGCGCCAGACCTTCATGCAAGTGATTCTGCCGCTGTCGATTCCGGGCATTGCCGCCGGTTCGATCTTCACCTTTTCCCTGACCCTGGGCGACTTCATCGTGCCGCAACTGGTCGGCCCACCGGGCTACTTCGTCGGCAGCATGGTGTACGCCCAGCAAGGCGCGATCGGCAACATGCCAATGGCGGCGGCCTTCACCCTGGTGCCGATTGTGTTGATCGCCATCTACCTGACTATCGTCAAACGACTGGGGGCCTTCGATGCACTCTGAGAAAGCCTCTTTGGGCCTGAAAATCGCAGCCTGGGGCGGGTTGGTGTTTCTGCACTTCCCGATCCTGATCATCTTCCTCTACGCCTTCAATACCGAAGACGCCGCGTTCAGCTTTCCTCCCAAGGGTTTCACCCTGAAGTGGATCGGCGTGGCGTTCTCGCGGCCGGACGTGCTGGAAGCAATCAAGCTCTCGCTGGAGATCGCCTCCATCGCGACCTTGATCGCCATGGTCCTTGGCACCCTCGCTTCAGCGGCGTTGTACCGCCGGGACTTCTTCGGCAAACAAGGCATCTCGCTGATGCTGATCCTGCCGATTGCGTTGCCGGGGATCATCACCGGGATCGCATTACTGGCGACCTTCAAGACGCTGGGGATCGAGCCCGGGATGTTCACCATCATCGTCGGCCACGCGACCTTCTGCGTAGTGATCGTCTACAACAACGTCATCGCCCGTTTGCGCCGCACTTCGCACAGTTTGATCGAAGCCTCGATGGACCTCGGTGCCGATGGCTGGCAGACCTTCCGCTACATCGTCCTGCCGAACCTCGGCTCGGCGTTGCTGGCTGGCGGCATGCTCGCGTTTGCCCTGTCGTTCGACGAAATCATCGTCACCACCTTCACCGCCGGCCATGAACGCACCCTGCCGCTGTGGCTGCTCAACCAGCTCAGCCGCCCTCGGGACGTGCCGGTGACCAACGTCGTCGCGATGCTGGTGATGATGGTGACCATGCTGCCGATCCTTGGCGCCTATTACCTGACCCGGGGTGGCGAGAGTGTTGCCGGGAGCGGCGGTAAGTAAACAACTCACAGACAACAATTATCTCTGTGGGAGCGGGCTTGCCCGCGATGACTGACTGACATTCAACACATGTGTCGACTGTAAAACCGCTATCGCGGGCAAGCCCGCTCCCACAGGGCCTGATTTCCACAGAAGAACAACAATAGTTTTGAAGAGGACAGAACCATGCAAACCAAACTCTTGATCAACGGCCAACTGATCGACGGCGAAGGCCCCGCCCAACCCGTATTCAACCCGGCCCTCGGTCGCGTGTTGGTGGAAATCAATGAAGCCAGCGAAGCCCAGGTCGATGCGGCCGTGCGCGCCGCCGATGCTGCCTTCGACAGCTGGTCGCAAACCCCACCGAAAGAACGTTCTCTGCTGCTGCTCAAACTCGCGGACGCCATCGAAGCCCATGGCGAAGAGCTGGCCAAACTGGAATCGGACAACTGCGGCAAACCCTACAGCGCCGCGCTGAACGACGAGATCCCGGCCATTGCCGACGTGTTCCGTTTCTTCGCCGGCGCCAGCCGTTGCATGAGCGGTTCGGCGGGCGGGGAATACCTGCCGGGCCACACCTCGATGATCCGCCGCGACCCGGTCGGCGTGATCGCCTCCATCGCGCCGTGGAACTACCCGCTGATGATGGTCGCCTGGAAAATCGCCCCCGCCCTGGCCGCCGGTAATACCGTGGTGCTCAAGCCGTCGGAGCAAACCCCGCTGACCGCCCTGCGTCTGGCCGAACTGGCGTCGGACATTTTCCCGGCCGGCGTACTCAACCTGGTGTTTGGTCGTGGTCCATCGGTTGGCAGCCCATTGGTCACCCACCCGAAAGTGCGCATGGTGTCGCTGACCGGCTCGATTGCCACGGGCTCGAACATCATTTCCAGCACCGCCGACAGCGTCAAACGCATGCACATGGAATTGGGCGGCAAGGCCCCGGTGATCATCTTCGATGACGCCGACATCGACGCCGCCGTGGAAGGCATCCGCACCTTCGGTTTCTACAACGCCGGCCAGGACTGCACCGCCGCGTGCCGCATCTATGCGCAGGCTGGCATCTACGAAAAATTCGTCGAGAAACTCGGCGAGGCGGTCAGCAGCATCAAGTACGGTTTGCAGGATGATCCATCGACCGAACTGGGGCCGCTGATCACCGCGCAACACCGCGACCGTGTGGCCGGGTTTGTCGAGCGCGCTATCGCGCAACCGCACATTCGCCTGATCACCGGCGGCAAGGTTGTGGAAGGCAACGGGTTCTTCTTCGAGCCGACCGTGTTGGCCGATGCGCATCAGGATGACGAAATCGTTCGCCGCGAAGTGTTCGGGCCAGTGGTGTCGGTGACCCAATTCACCGATGAAGCGCAGGTGCTGGGCTGGGCCAACGATTCGGACTACGGCCTGGCGTCGTCAGTCTGGACCGCGGATGTCGGCCGCGCCCATCGGATGTCTGCTCGCTTGCAGTACGGGTGCACGTGGGTGAATACGCATTTCATGCTGGTCAGTGAAATGCCGCATGGCGGTCAGAAACTGTCCGGTTACGGGAAGGACATGTCGATGTATGGCCTGGAGGACTACACCGTCGTCCGGCATGTGATGTTCAAGCACTAAAAGCATCGCAGGCAAGCCAGCTCCCACAGGGATTGCGCAAGACCTGTGGGAGCCGGGCTTGTCGGATCGCCGCACCGCCGCGATGGCATCACCGCAAACTCAAGGAAGAAACCGGCACTTAGCATCACCCAGGTTCCACCCCAAAGAAGCCAAAACAATAACCACCGATCCGGGCAGCGCCTCACGGCTCCGCCACGGTTTCGGACATCCGAAATCTGCCGATTTTCCGGAGCTGACACACTATGAGTACAACACCCGAACTCGCTGTAGCCGTCGCCGACAGCGACGCCGAGCAGTTACGCAAACTGGGTTACACGTCGAACTTCAATCGCAGCATGAGTCTGTGGGAAAACTTCGCCCTGGGCTTCACTTACCTCTCGCCGGTCGTAGGGGTTTATACCCTCTTCGGCCTGTGTCTGGCCGCAGGCGGGCCACCGATGTTCTGGGCCTATTTGCTGGTCGGTTGCGGCCAGTTGCTGGTGTGCCTGATCTTCGGTGAAGTGGTTTCGCAATTCCCGATTTCCGGTGGCGTCTACCCGTGGGCCCGCCGCTTGGTGGGCAAACGCTGGGCGTGGATGGTCGGCTGGATCTACTCCATCGCCCTGTGCGTCACCATCGCCGCCGTTGCCGTCGGTGCCGGTCCGTACCTGGCCGCCATGATGGGTTTTGAGCCGAGCAACAACACCAACATCATCATCGCCCTGTTCCTCACGCTGTTCGCCACCCTGGTCAACCTCAGCGGCACCAAGGTACTGGCGCGTATCGCCATGTTCGGTTTTCTGTGCGAGCTGGTCGGCGCGGTGATCGTCGGCGTTTACCTGCTGGTGTTCGAGCGTCATCAGCCGCTCAGCGTGTTGTTCAACACCTTCGACATCAGCGTCGACGGCTCGTACTTGCCCGCCTTCCTCACCGCTTCGCTGGCGGGGATGTTCCTGTACTACGGCTTCGAGGCCTGCGGCGATGTGGCCGAAGAAACCCCGAACCCGAGCAAGAAAATCCCGGTGGCCATGCGCATGACCATCTACATCGGCGGCATCGCAGCGATGTTCGCCTGCCTGGCGCTGATCCTCGCCGTGCCGGACATGCAAGCCGTGATCAACGGCACCGACAAAGACCCGGTCACCACCATCCTCAACAACGCCTTCGGCCCGGTCGGTTCGAAAGTGGTGATGGGCGTGGTGATGATTTCCTTTATCTCCTGCGTCATCAGCCTGCAAGCGGCGGCGAGCCGTCTGCTGTACTCCTACGCACGCGATGAAATGATCATCGGCAGCTCACTGCTGAAAAAGATCTCTACAGCCACTCAGGTGCCGGTAGCGGCGCTGTTCGTCT
The DNA here is from genome assembly GCF_000514395.1 of Pseudomonas sp. URMO17WK12:I12. Classification (NCBI taxonomy): domain Bacteria; kingdom Pseudomonadati; phylum Pseudomonadota; class Gammaproteobacteria; order Pseudomonadales; family Pseudomonadaceae; genus Pseudomonas; species Pseudomonas sp. URMO17WK12:I12. Next base: position 109,833 of record NZ_AZVV01000014.1, on the reverse strand, counting down.
CCGGTGTCCTGCCGGCGCTGATCATCATCCTCGGCTTCTTCCTGCAGGATGCAGTGGCAACCATCGTCAGCTTCGCGGCGATCGGCATCTACCTGGCCTTCCAGATGATCGTGCTCGGGGCCCTCTATGCCCGCATGAAAGGCTGGAAACCGAGCGGCAAATTCACCCTCGGTGCCTGGGGCTGGCTGGTAAACATCGGCGCGCTGGCCTACGGCGTCGGCGCGATCGTCAACATGGCCTGGCCACGCACACCGGATGCAGCGTGGTACATCAACTACGCCATGGTGCTGAGCACGGCGATCGTGATTGGTTTGGGCTTGTTGTACATGTGGATGGCCAAGCCGTATGACCACGGGACTGCGCCTTCGGGGGACGCTTGGAAGGCTAGTCGGTAAACATACTTGCTCAGCCCGCAGCGATGCGGGGTAAAAGATGAAAAAGGGGCAGACTTCACAGTCCGCCCCTTGGCTTTCCAACAAGACTTAATCTCCAACCCTCAAAACCGCGAAACAGTCCGCATCGCATCCACCAGATACCGCATCGCAATCCGGTCGCTCTCCGACAGCTCTCGATACCGTTCCAACAACTTCATTTCGTCCGGGCTGAGTCGGCGCCTTCGCCGGCCGCTGGCCAGGCAAGGAAGAATGCCTAACATTTCGGTGATGCCTTGTACTTTTGTCATCGACGATGTCCTTCTATAAGACCGAGAAAACTTCAAAAACCGCATCGCCCTCTCCTTTTTGTTTGTCGCCGGCCTTAAGGGCTGAAGCCGGTCATGAGCACAGAATAGGAACATTCCCGGCACTGAAAAGCGGTTTTTAGAGTAATTAGTCAAAAAAAGCAGAAATGCCCTATAAATCAGAAGGCGCTGTCAGAAAAATGAACCGAAATGTCTTGTTTCATTGCCGAACCATCAAAGTGCTATCCATCAATTTTGGTCTGTGATCGAACGGTTTAAGCTATTTGGCATCTCTTTACAGTCCGTTGCGTTTGGTCGAAGGCATGTCCGAACCGTTATTTTTGATCCAGCACGTGCCAGGAACGGCGCGGGATTGCTCACGACAGGTTGTACTTATGCATCGCAGGAATTTGCTCAAAGCGTCCATGGCCATCGCGGCCTACACCAGTTTGTCCGCCACCGGCCTGTTGGCCAGCCGTGCCTGGGCGGGCAACGGTACGGCGGATGGCGAGGCTCAAGCGTTCGATTTTGAAGCGCTGAAGATTCAGGCCAAGCAGCTCGCCGGCAACCGCTATCAGGACACCAAGCAGGTGCTGCCGCCGACGCTGGCGACCATGACGCCGCAGAACTTCAACGCGATCCGCTACGACGCGAATCACTCACTGTGGAAGGATTTGAACGGTCAGCTGGACGTGCAGTTTTTCCACGTCGGCATGGGGTTCAAGCAGCCGGTGCGCATGTACAGCGTCGATCCCAAGACGCGTCAGGCGCGGGAGGTGCATTTCCGCCCTTCACTGTTCAACTATGAAAAAACCACGGTCGACACCAAGCAGCTGACGGGCGACCTGGGGTTTTCCGGGTTCAAGCTGTTCAAGGCTCCGGAGCTGGACCGGCACGATGTGTTGTCTTTCCTCGGCGCGAGTTACTTCCGTGCGGTAGACGCCACCGGCCAGTACGGTCTGTCGGCGCGCGGGTTGGCGATTGATACGTACGCCAAGAAGCGCGAGGAGTTTCCGGACTTCACCAAGTTCTGGTTCGAGACGCCGGACAAGGACAGCACCCGTTTCGTGGTCTACGCCCTGCTGGATTCGCCGAGCGCGACCGGTGCTTACCGTTTCGACATCGATTGCCAGGCCAGTCAGGTGGTCATGGCTGTCGATGCCCACATCAACGCGCGTACCGCCATCGAGCAACTGGGCATCGCGCCGATGACCAGCATGTTCAGCTGCGGCACCCATGAGCGGCGCATGTGCGACACCATTCACCCGCAGATCCACGACTCGGATCGTCTGGCGATGTGGCGCGGCAACGGTGAGTGGATCTGCCGCCCGCTGAACAACCCCGCGACACTGCAATTCAATGCCTTTGCCGACACCGATCCGAAAGGTTTCGGCCTGGTACAGACCGACCATGAGTTCGCCAGCTACCAGGACACCGTCGATTGGTACAGCAAGCGTCCGAGCCTGTGGGTAGAACCGACAACGGCGTGGGGCGAAGGCTCTATCGATCTGCTGGAAATTCCTACCACCGGCGAGACGCTGGATAACATCGTCGCGTTCTGGACCCCGAAAAAACCGGTCGCGGCCGGTGATTCCCTGAATTACGGCTACAAGCTCTACTGGAGCGCGCTGCCTCCGGTCGGCACGCCGCTGGCGCGGGTCAATGCGACCCGTTCGGGCATGGGCGGCTTCACCGAAGGCTGGGCGCCGGGCGAGCATTACCCGGAAGTCTGGGCGCGGCGCTTTGCGGTGGACTTCACCGGTGGCGGTCTGGATCGCTTGCCGGAAGGCGCAGGGATCGAGCCCGTGGTGACGTGCTCGAACGGGCAGGTGAAGGATTTCAATGTGTTGGTGCTGGACGACATCAAGGGTTATCGCATTACCTTTGACTGGTTCCCGACCAATGACAGCGTGGAGCCGGTAGAGCTGCGGTTGTTCATCCGGACCAATGACCGGACGTTGAGTGAGACCTGGTTGTATCAGTACTTTCCGCCGGCGCCGGATAAGCGTAAGTACACCTGAAGTTAAGGGTTGTCTGGGCGGGCCTCTTCGCGGGCAAGCCCGCTCCCACAAGGATCGGCTGTGTTGCACAAAAGGAGTGAACTCTACTGAACCCTGTGGGAGCGGGCTTGCCCGCGAAGACGGCCTGACAGGCGACAAATGTTCCCGCCCAGAAACGCAAAAGCCCCGATCACATCGATCGGGGCTTTTTGGTTTTACAGCCGCATTCAGTCACGCAAATCCGACTCATGTATCGGCTGATCCCGGTGCGTCGCCCGCTGGTATTGCGCAGGCCAGATAGCCTTGCGCCCGCCTAAATCATCATCGGCATGCAGCGGCCAATACGGATCGCGCAGCAGTTCTCGCGCCAGGAAGATGATGTCCGCCTGGCATGTGCGCAAGATATGTTCGGCCTGGGCCGGCTCGGTGATCATGCCGACCGTGCCGGTGGCAATGCCCGACTCCTTGCGCACGCGCTCGGCGAAGCGGGTTTGATAACCGGGTCCTGTCGGAATTTCGGCATTGGCCGCCGTACCGCCCGAGGACACGTCGATCAGGTCCACGCCCAGCCCTTTGAGGCGGCGCGCCAGCTCCACGGTTTCATCCGGGTTCCAGCCATCTTCCACCCAATCGGTGGCCGATACCCGCACGAACAGCGGCAGTTCTTCAGGCCATACCGCACGCACCGCTTCGGTGACTTGCAGCACCAGTCGGATGCGATTCTCGAATGAACCACCGTATTGATCGCGGCGCTGATTGCTCAGGGGCGACAGAAATTGATGCAACAGGTAACCGTGGGCGGCGTGGATTTCGACCACTTTGAATCCGGCGGTCAATGCACGCTGGGCAGCAGCGACAAAAGCCTGAATGACCTCAGCGATCTCGCTTTCTTCGAGTTGCCTTGGGTGCGTGTGCTGCGGGTCGAAAGCAATAGTCGACGGGCCTACCGGCACCCAGCCGCCGTCTTCGGGTTTAACGCTGCCATGTTTGCCGAGCCACGGCCGATGAGTGCTGGCCTTGCGCCCGGCGTGTGCCAACTGGATGCCGGCCACAGCGCCCTGAGCGGCGATGAAGCGGGTAATGCGTTGCAGGGGTTCGATCTGCTCGTCAGTCCACAGGCCAAGGTCTTGAGCGGTGATGCGCCCGTCGGCGGTGACGGCGGTTGCTTCGGTAAACACCAGGCCGGCGCCACCGACCGCACGACTGCCGAGGTGGACAAGGTGCCAGTCATTGGCCAGCCCATCGACGCTGGAGTACTGGCACATCGGGGAGACCGCGATACGGTTGAGCAGGGTCAATTGACGCAGGGTATAGGGTTCAAGCAGCAGACTCATGGGGCACCTCTCGAATCAGTGGGCAGGCTCCAGGGTTCTGTTTGAAAAGTCGACGAGTGACAGGAAAAAGGCGCAGCACCCGCCCCCGCGGGCAAAAAATTCGACAAGACGTCACAAGGATAATCAAGCAGTGCTTAGAGCCTAGTCGACATCGGGGGATGAGGGAGGGTTCCTGGGATATTTGGCGCCAGGAAGATCGCTATCGCGGGCACGCCATGCGCCTGTAGGAGCAAGGCTTGCCCGCGATGGGGTCACCGCGGTTCGATGTGGGCAATCATCAACTGCACGGTTTCGTTACCGCGAAACTCGTTGAGGTCGAGTTTGTAGGCCAGTTCCACCCACTTGATGGTCGGGTTCGGCCAGATATCACGGTCGATGCCGAAAGCGATGCCGTCGAGTTTCACCGAACCGCATTCGCTTTTCAGTACCACTTTCAGGTGGCGTTCACCGACAACGCGCTGCTCAACCAGTTGGAACACGCCATGGAACAGCGGCTCCGGAAAGTGCTGCCCCCAAGGACCGGCATGACGCAGGGCCCGCGCCAGTTCGAGGTGGAACTCTTCGACCGCCAGCGTGCCGTCCGACAGCAGCCGGCCGGTCAGGTCTTCTTCACGCAATTGCCGACGCACTTCCGCATCAAAGGCCTCGGCAAACAGCGGAAAATTCGCTTCCGGTAGCGTCAGCCCGGCCGCCATCGCGTGGCCGCCGTACTTGCTGATCAGGTTGGGATGTTGCGCGGCCACCACGCTCAGCGCGTCGCGAATGTGGAACCCCTGAACCGAACGCCCCGAGCCCTTGAGCAAGCCGTCACCGGCATCGGCAAAGGCGATGGTCGGGCGGAAATAGCGCTCTTTCATCCGTGAAGCAAGGATGCCGATGACACCCTGGTGCCACTCGGGATCGAACAGGCACAAACCGAACGGCATCGACTCGACCGGCAAATCCTTCAGTTGCGCCAGCGCTTCGCGCTGCATGCCCTGTTCGATGGATTTGCGGTCCTGGTTCATGCCGTCGAGTTGCACGGCCATTTCCCGCGCCAGCCCCGCGTCGTCGGTGAGCAGGCATTCGATGCCCAGGCTCATGTCGTCCAGCCGCCCTGCCGCGTTAAGGCGCGGGCCGACAATGAAGCCCAGATCGGTAGAGGTGATGCGCGCCGGCTCACGCTTGGCGACTTCGAGAATCGCCTTGATCCCCGGCCGCGCACGCCCGGCGCGAATCCGTTCCAGACCTTGATGGACCAGAATCCGGTTGTTGGCATCCAGCGGCACCACGTCGGCGACGCTGCCCAGCGCCACCAGGTCCAGCAACTCGCCAATGTTCGGCTGCGGCTTGCTCTCGTACCAGCCAAGGCTGCGCAAACGCGCACGCAGCGCCATCAGTACATAGAAAATCACCCCGACACCGGCCAATGCCTTGCTCGGGAAATCACACCCTCGCTGGTTCGGATTGACGATGGCATCGGCCAGCGGCATTTCATCGCCGGGCAAGTGGTGGTCGGTGACCAGCACGTTGAGACCGGCCTTTTTCGCCGCCGCCACGCCTTCGACACTGGAAATTCCGTTGTCCACGGTGATCAGCAATTGCGGCGTACGGGTCAACGCGACTTCGACAATTTCCGGCGTCAGGCCATAGCCGTACTCAAACCGGTTTGGCACCAGATAGTCGACGTGAGCCGCACCCAGCAGGCGCAAGCCCAACACGCCCACGGTACTGGCCGTGGCACCATCGGCGTCAAAGTCGCCGACGATCAGAATGCGCTGGCGCTGTTCCAGCGCCGTCACCAGCAAATCCACGGCGGCATCGATGCCCTTGAGCTGCTGGAACGGAATCAGCCGCGCCAGGCTCTTGTCCAGTTCAGCCTCGGTCAGCACGCCCCGCGCCGCGTACAGGCGGGTCAGCAGCGGCGGCAAATCACCGAGAAATGGCAGGGTGTCGGGCAACAGGCGAGGTTCGATACGCATGGGGTGACGGAAGCTTCTCTTGATTACGTGGGATGAGTCTGTTGCCAGCGCAGTATTAGCCGCGCTCGCCTTGCAGCCATTGCAACTGGACTTCGTGCTGACCACGGTCGTCGGTGACGAAAATCGTCCCTTCGCTGATCATCACGTCCCACTTGATCACCCGTGGCATGTCTTTGGCCAGGGTTTCCAGGATTTCCTGAGGCACGGCAGCAATGTGCACGTTCTTCAGGTTTTTGATCGCAGGGATCACTTTGGTTTCCCAGACGCGCAGGCTGCCATAAGCCAACAGGCTGGTGCGTTCGGTGCGACGCGAGCACCAGGTCAGGCGATCGGCGTCTGGCTGGCCGACTTCGATCCAGTGCAGGACGCGGTCGTCCAGGCTCTTTTCCCACAGGGCAGGTTCATCCACGTCTGACAGACCACGACCGAATGACAGCTGCTCGTTGTACCAGAAGGCGTAGGCCAACAGCCGCACGGTCATGCGCTCTTCGGTTTCCGAAGGGTGACGGGCGATGGTCTGCTTCACGGTCTCGTAGATGCTGCGGTCGAGGTCGGTGAGGTTCAGTTCAAACTTGTAGGTCGTGGACGGCTGGGCCATGAACGGGCTTCTTGATACGAGGAAAGGCGGCAAGTCTAACCGATGCTGTAGGCAATCATCGAACTGAAGGCGATTCTGCTTGCTCGTCTGACGTTCGGCTATGTTAAAACGCTATCTCTGCTCAGCCTTTGTCCTACAGGATCCCGCATGCCGCTCACCGGAAAACCGCTCTCAGGTCTGAAAGTCATCGAATTGGGTACGTTGATCGCCGGGCCGTTTGCCTCGCGCATTTGCGGCGAGTTTGGCGCCGAAGTGATCAAGATCGAATCCCCCGACGGTGGCGATCCATTGCGCAAATGGCGAAAACTGTACGAAGGCACCTCGCTGTGGTGGTTCGTCCAGGCGCGCAATAAAAAGTCCCTGACCCTGAACCTGAAACACCCGGATGGCCTGGCGATTCTGAAAAAACTGCTCGCTGAAGCGGACATCCTGATCGAGAATTTTCGCCCCGGTGTGCTGGAAAAGCTCGGCCTGGGTTGGGACGTCCTGCACGCGTTGAACCCGAAACTGGTGATGGTACGTCTCTCCGGTTTTGGTCAGACCGGGCCGATGAAGGACCAGCCAGGTTTCGGCGCGGTCGGTGAGTCCATGGGCGGCTTGCGCTACATCACCGGTTTCGAAGACCGACCACCGGTGCGCACCGGGATTTCCATCGGTGACTCGATTGCAGCACTCTGGGGCGTAATCGGCGCGCTGATGGCCCTGCGTCATCGCGAAGTGAACGGCGGCCTCGGCCAAGTGGTCGACGTGGCGTTGTACGAAGCCATCTTCGCCATGATGGAAAGCATGGTGCCGGAGTTCGATGTGTTTGGTTTCATTCGCGAACGCACCGGCAACATCATGCCGGGCATCACACCCTCTTCGATCCACACCAGCGCCGACGGCAAACATGTGCAGATCGGCGCCAACGGTGATGCGATTTTCAAACGGTTCATGCTGATCATCGGCCGCGAAGACCTGGCCAATGACCCGGTACTGGCCAGCAACGACGGACGTGACAGCCGTCGTGACGAGATTTACGGCGTGATCGATCGCTGGGTCAATTCACTGCCGCTGGATACCGTGATCGAACGGCTGAATCACGCTGACGTGCCGGCCAGCCGGATCTTCAGTGCCGAAGACATGTTCAGCGACCCGCAATACCTGGCCAGGGAAATGTTCCTGCAGGCCAAGCTTCCGGACGGTAAAGATTTCAAGATGCCGGGCATTGTGCCGAAACTCTCAGAGACACCTGGCACTTCGGAATGGGTCGGGCCGCAGTTGGGCGAACACAATGCGCAGGTACTGCACGATCTTGGTTACGACAAGGTACAGATCGAAAAGCTGCGTGAAGACGGAGCCATCTAAGCTGAAGCGCCTGCTTTCATCAGCCCTCCACGCCCCCCGCAACGGGTGCGCAATGGCGGCTTTCTGGCTGTTGGCCGGGCTGGCACTCCCCGTCTCGGCGCAACCTAAAGAGACGCTGATCTGGTTGCTGCGTGATTTGCCACCGACGATGATCTTCGAGGGCCCGAAAAAAGGTCAGGGGATCATCGATCAGATGCTGCCGCTGTTGATTGCCGGCATGCCGCAATACGAACACATCCTGATGCGGGTCAACCGCGCCCGCGGTATGCAGATGCTTCACGAACCGTCGTTTACCTGCGATCCCTCGCTGGTCTGGACCAAGGAGCGGGAACAGTGGATCGCCTTTTCGATTCCAGCCTTCCGCGCCGTGAGCAATGGACTTGTGGTTCGCAAGGAAAATCGACCCGTGCTGGAACCGTTTCTGAGCGATGGTGAAGTCGATTTGGCAGCGCTGTTGGCCGGCAGTGGCAAGAAAGTCGGCGTGGTGGCCGAGCGCAGTTACGGACAAGTCCTCGATGCATTGCTAAAGCAGGCACCGGCCGGTGCTCTGACGCCTCACTACGGCAACGATGCGCTCGGCAGCCTGTTGCAGATGCAACGTCTGGGACGATTGCAGGTGGTGCTGGGTTACTGGCCAGAAATTCGCTACCTGGCTCGTCAAGAGCACATTTCCGATGATGAACTGGCGTTTTATCCGATCAAGGGCACGGGCAAATACATGTCCGGGCACATCGGTTGCACCAATACAGACCAGGGACGCCAGGCGATCAGCAGAATAAACCAGCTATTGCGCACACTGCCTCATGAGCGACTGGACCCGTTGTATGCCGACTGGCTCGATCCCGAAAGGCGTAAGGATTATCTGGCAGAAACCAAGGCGTTTTTCGAGCATCAGGCCGAGCACTGACAAATCGCGGGCAAAAAGAAACCCCGAGAAGTGGGGAGACGACTCGGGGTTAAACGTGGCCTACATAAAGACCAGTAGCAGCAAGCTACAAGCACCGGAGCACAATGCTTGATCCTGCTGTTACATGGTCTGACTGACCTAAGCGCAGGAAGGTTCCCACAACAATCACGTCAATTTCTGCGAGCCAGCATTTTCTCCTGGGCTGCATTACGCAACGCCGCGATAACACAGGGCTCCAGCCGTCCTTCGGCAATGAGCACGTCGCGGTGCAATCCGTCGACGACATCGGTCAGCAGACGCTTGTCGGTCAACTGAGCCTGATTGAAGGCGCGTTCCACCACTATCGCGCCGGTCGCATTCTTCAACGTCACCAGGCATTCGCCATGGGCACCCGACGGGGTCAGCGTGACCTGATACGGGCTCAGTGCCTCACCGAGCAATAGACTGATACTTTCCATCTCGATCACCACTCAATAGTCCGAAAACAAAGTGCCTGGGGCGTGCTCACAGTTAATGACCACTGGCCCGAGAAGAAAGTTCTGGATTTCCAGGCGCAGGCGCGTCGGCGCCTCTGGTCGATAGAGCATGCACGGCAAAGATGACAGGGAAAAAACAGCCGCATCACTTACCCCGCCGCCTGTCTTTATCCGTCCAGCCTCCGAGTAGACCGCGCAATTGGCCATCGCCGCTGTAGAACGGCACCGTCCACTGATAGATATCCCTGACACCGTGCTTGAACTCCAATTGACGCTCAACGAACCGGGGCTTGCGTGTACTCAACAGGGTAATGAACTCTGCATGCAAGCGCTCTGCCGTCACTTTGGGCAGGAGATCGAGTTCGATCAACTGTCGCCCCTGAATCTGGTCGAAACGGGTTGCCAGACTCTCTTCATAACTTTTGTTGCACATGATCAAACGCCCTTGCAGATCACGTACAAACACCGGATCGGGCATGGCATCCATCAAGGCATGCTGGAAGGCGAGTTGATCGTTGAGGTTCATCTCGTCGTTCAGGTGTTGCTGGTTCAAGCCGGCCAGGCGTCGGTTCCAGAGCAATGAAAGCAGACCAAAAAGACCGACGACAACCAAGCCCCAACACCCCCAATCGCTAAGCCGCTGCCAGAGGGTGGGCGTCTTCATTGATCCGATTCCGCTGAGCCACGTCAAGCGAATGGCCCGCAACTCGGCAGGTGGAAAGGCCTCAAGCGCCTTGTTGAGGATGCTCAGCAACGGCGACTGACCTTTGCGTACGGCCAGATGATCGGCCTCCCATTTGCCCTCCACCGCACGCCCGACCTTGAGTTGCCCCAGCGGATACAGCTGCGCCCCGATTTCATTTTCGATGGTGGCAAAGGCTTCACCGCTTTCAACCAATGCCCTGGCTTCGGCATAGGTTTTGACCGAGCGCAGTTCGATCGCCGGATAGTCGTGGCGAATCGTACCTTCGAGTGCATGCCGGGTCGGCAGCACCAGGACTTTTTTCGACAACTGCTCGAGGGACTGCACCAGAGGTTCTTCTGCCCGCCCCACGAACACCCAGCCAGCACCACCAAAGGCATGACTGAAATCCAGAAAGCCTTTGCGTTCGTCATTCACTGCCAGTGTCGTGCTCATGTCCGCGGCGCCGCTTTCCAGACGCCCGAGCATCTGATCAGTGGAAAACGATTCTTCGTGAACAAACTTCAAGCCTGTCATGGCACTGATGCGATTGAGCAGATCGTTGTTCAAGCCACTCCATCGGCCGTGCTCATCCTTGAACAGATACAACGGGTACTGCACCGATGCGACGGTGACTTGCGGGTGCTCGGCAATCCATCGCAATTCCTCTGCGTCGAGTTTGATCGTCGCATCGACAACCGCCTCCTTCGCCTCGGAATTCACCCATTGCGCTGCCAGCGCCGCGTGGGTAAAGCCCATGACACTGACTAAAAACATCCAGCACACGGCTGGTCCGAGCCTTTTGAAAAACTGCATTACCACTTCCTTCGCGATCAACTCGCCCGTCCTTCATGGGGCGAAAACGCAACAAGTGTGGCACGCAGAAATGAGAAAGCCCGTCAGGAGACGGGCTTCAAAATGTGACAGCTTTTAGCGGTTACAACGGCTTGCCACGGTTGCCATGCTGACTGACAAAGGCCTGCACGGCTTTCAGGTCGTTTGGCAACACGGTGCAACGCTCATCTCTCTCAAACAAATCAGAAAGATGTGTAGGGAGTTCAAGCGCTTTTCCTACACCCGCTTTCTGCACGGCATCCGGGAATTTGACCGGATGGGCCGTCCCAAGGATCACCATTGGAATGTCCAGACTGCGACGGCACTCGCGCGCAGCCTTCACGCCGATGGCGGTGTGCGGGTCCAGCAGCTCGCCAGTTTGTTCGTACACTTCGGCGATGGTTTCGCAGGTCTGTGCGTCATCCACGGCCAGGGAATCGAACAGCTTGCGGGCTTCGGTCCAGCGTTCCTGTTCGACGCTGAAACCGCCACCCTGCTTGAAGCTGTCCATCAGCCCGGCAATCGCTGCGCCGTTGCGACCGTGGAGGTCGAACAGCAGGCGCTCGAAGTTCGACGAGACCATGATGTCCATCGACGGCGACAGCGTGGCGTGCAGGGTTTCCTTGACGTACTGATTGCCGCTCATGAAGCGGTGCAGGATGTCGTTGCGGTTGGTGGCGACGATCAACTGATTGATCGGCAGGCCCATGTTGCGCGCCAGGTAACCGGCGAAGATGTCGCCGAAGTTACCGGTCGGCACCGAGAACGATACCGAACGCGCCGGGCCACCCAGTTGCAGCGATGCATAGAAGTAGTAAACGATCTGGGCCATGATCCGCGCCCAGTTGATCGAGTTCACCGCGACCAGGCGTGTGCCTTTGAGGAAGCTCTGGTCGGCGAAGCTCGCCTTGACCATTTCCTGGCAGTCATCGAAGTTGCCTTCGATGGCGATGTTGTGGATGTTCTCGCCGAAGATGGTAGTCATCTGGCGACGCTGCACTTCGGACACACGGTTGTGCGGGTGCAGGATGAAGATGTCGACGTTTTCGCAGTGCTTGCAGCCTTCGATGGCGGCCGAACCGGTATCACCGGAGGTGGCGCCAACGATTACCACGCGTTCCCCGCGCTTTTCCAGCACGTAGTCGAGCAAACGACCGAGCAGTTGCAGGGCAAAGTCTTTAAACGCCAGGGTCGGGCCGTGGAACAGCTCCAAAACCCATTCGTTGCCGTTCAGCTGACGCAGCGGCGCAACGGCGCTGTGCGAGAACACACCGTAGGTTTCTTCGAGGATTTTTTTGAAATCGGCGTCCGGGATGCTGCCGGTAACGAACGGGCGCATCACCCGGAAAGCCAGCTCGTGATACGGCAGGCCGGCCCACGAAGCGATTTCTTCCTGGGTGAATCGTGGCAGGTTTTCCGGGACGTACAGACCGCCTTCGGTGGCGAGACCGGCCAGCAGGACGTCTTCGAAATTCAGGGCCGGTGCCTGGCCGCGGGTACTGATATAACGCATAGGGGCAAACCTTTGGTTTGAGCTTCAAGTTTCAAGCTACAAGCTGCAAGTAAAAGCCGGACTGCCTTTGACTTGCCGCTTGGAGCTCGCAGCTTGCCGCTGCTTTTGTTTAGTTCAGGTGCTCGACGCGGATCCGTACAACCGGACCGACCACACCCGTCAACGCTTCAAGGGCGGCAATCGCGTCGTTCATGTGCTGTTCCAGCACACGGTGCGTCAGCAGGATCATCGGCACCAGACCGTCATGCTCTTCCACTTCTTTCTGCATGATCGATTCGATGTTGATGCCGCGCTCCGAGAGGATGCTCGCCACCTGGGCCAACACGCCCGGATGGTCCTTGGCCTGAATGCGCAGGTAGTAGGCGCTTTCGCAGGCTTCGATCGGCAGGATCGGATGCGCCGACAACGAATCCGGCTGGAAGGCCAGGTGCGGTACGCGGTTTTCCGGGTCGGAGGTCATGGCGCGAACCACGTCCACCAGGTCGGCGATCACCGACGAAGCAGTCGGCTCCATGCCGGCACCTGCGCCGTAGAACAGGGTCGAACCGGCAGCATCGCCATTGACCATGACGGCGTTCATCACGCCGTTGACATTGGCGATCAAACGATCGGCCGGAATCAGCGTCGGATGCACACGCAACTCGATACCGGCCGCAGTGCTGCGAGCCACGCCGAGGTGCTTGATGCGGTAGCCCAGCGCTTCGGCGTAATTCACGTCAGCGGTGGTCAGCTTGGTGATGCCTTCGGTGTAAGCCTTGTCGAACTGCAGCGGGATACCGAACGCGATGGACGCCAGGATCGTCAGCTTGTGAGCGGCATCAATACCTTCAACGTCGAAGGTCGGATCGGCTTCGGCGTAGCCCAGGGCTTGCGCCTCGGCCAGCACGTCTTCGAAGGTGCGACCTTTCTCACGCATTTCAGTGAGGATGAAGTTGCCGGTGCCGTTGATGATGCCGGCGACCCAGTTGATGCGGTTGGCGGACAGGCCTTCACGGATCGCCTTGATCACCGGAATGCCACCGGCCACAGCCGCTTCGAACGCCACGATCACGCCTTTCTCGCGAGCCTTGGCGAAAATTTCATTACCGTGAACGGCAATCAATGCCTTGTTCGCGGTGACCACATGCTTGCCATTCTCGATGGCCTTGAGTACCAGCTCGCGGGCAACGGTGTAGCCGCCCATCAGCTCTATAACGATGTCGATCTCAGGGTTCGTGGCCACTTCGAAGACATCGTTGGTAATCGCAATACCGGTCGTCTGGAACTGAGGCTTTGGCGTGCGCATGGCAATTTGTGCCACTTCGATTCCACGCCCGGCACGACGAGCAATTTCCTCGGCGTTGCGCTGAAGTACGTTGAAGGTACCGCCACCGACGGTTCCTAACCCACAGATGCCTACTTTGACCGGTTTCACTGTGAACTCCCCATAAAACGGCCGACTCAAGGTCGGCCGTGAAAACAGCCGCGTGCTCGCGGCTCTCTATTAATGGCCTGGCGATGACGCTGCCGGACCACGATCGTCAATGGCTGACCGTGACGATGCGAATTTACTTCGCGCCCAATGCCAGTTTGGCGACTTGTGGCGCAGGCTGGTAGCCCGGAATGACCTGACCGTCGGCCAAAACGATGGCCGGTGTGCCGTTCACGCCGATCGACTGACCGAGGGCGAACTGTTTGGAAACCGGGTTATCGCACTTGGCGGCCTTGATTTCCTTGCCGTCGACCATTTTGTCCATGGCCGCTTTCTTGTCTTTCGAGCACCAGACCGCTTGCAGTTGCTCGTCACCCGGCGAGCCCAGGCCCTGACGCGGGAACGCGACGTAGCGCACTTCGATGCCGCGCTTGTTCAGCTCAGGCACTTCGGCGTGCAGTTTGTGGCAGTACGGGCAGGTGGTGTCGGTGAACACGGTAATGTGCGACTTGGTTTCACCGATGGCCGGGTAGACCACAGTTTCCGCGACAGGGATTGCGTTGACCAGTTTGGACACGCCCAGGCGTTCGGTCTTCTCGGTCAGGTTGACCGGTTTGCCGTCCTTGAGCTGGAACAGGTAGCCCTGAACCACATATTGGCCATCGGCGCTGGCGTAGAGCACGCGGCTGCCTTGCAGTTTGACTTCGTACAGGCCCGGCAGCGGACTGGCAGAGATGCTTTCTACCGGTACTTCGAGCTGGAGGTTTTCCAGGCTTTTACGAATGGCTTTGTCGGCCGCGTCATCGGCGACGGCAAAGGTGCTGACCAACGCAATGGCGGCGGCGGCGAAAATCTGGGTCAGACGCATGAGAACTCCTGAAGGCGGACAAATGGGACGATCAGAACGCCCGTGCCGAAACACCGGGTCATAACCGCCCATCGTACAAACCGGCAAAGCCTACCACATAAGGTCCGTGTGGCCGAATGCGCCTGATGCACGACATTTCGCTCACGGTGCACGACGCTTTATGTAGCGGCTGGCGCAGCCTGCGTCCGGCTGCTACAGAGTCCTGTGTTAACCGCGGGGGTGATGTTTGGCATGCAGGTCTTGCAAGCGCGCCCGGGCGACGTGGGTGTAGATCTGGGTCGTCGACAAATCGCTGTGGCCGAGCAGCATTTGCACCACACGCAGGTCGGCGCCGTGGTTGAGCAGATGCGTGGCGAAGGCATGGCGCAAGGTGTGGGGCGACAGCGACTTGCCGATCCCGGCGACCTTGGCCTGGTGCTTGATGCGGTGCCAGAAGGTCTGGCGGGTCATTTGCTCGCCGCGCTGACTGGGAAACAACACATCACTGGGACGACCACCGAGCAGCTCGCCACGGGCGTCGCGCATGTAGCGTTCGACCCAGACAATCGCCTCCTCCCCCATCGGCACCAGTCGCTCCTTGCTGCCCTTGCCCATCACCCTGAGCACACCCTGGCGCAGGTTGACTTGCTCCAGCGTCAGGCTGATCAGCTCGGTCACTCGCAAACCACAGGCGTAAAGCACTTCGAGCATGGCGCGGTCACGCTGGCCGATGGCCTCGCTTAGATCCGGCGCCTTGAGCAAGGCTTCTACGTCGGCTTCCGACAGGGATTTAGGCAACGGCCTCCCCAACTGAGGCATGTCGACGCGCAAGGTCGGGTCGACGGCGATCAGTTTTTCCCGCAGCAGATAGCGATAAAAGCCACGCACACCTGAGAGAAATCGCGCGGTGGAACGGGGTTTGTAGTTCTGCTCGAGACGCCAGGCCAGGTGATCGAGGATCAACTCGCGACCGGCATTGACCAACTCCAGGCCCTTCTCCTGCAGCCAGCCGTTGAACAGGGCCAGGTCACTGCGGTAGGCATCGCGGGTGTTGTCGGAAAGACCTTTCTCCAGCCACAGGGCGTCGAGGAATTGGTCTATCAGGGGATGATCGATAGCAGGCATGATCGCTCTAGACACGCAGTCTTGAGACAGCGTGCGAAAAAAGGGTGAACGGAATAAATGGCCGCTAGTCTTTCATAGCCCGCTACTTCAAGGAACAGGAGCTTCAATGAACGAACAGCAGATTCTGTTGGCGATTGGCGGTATCGGCGCAGCGGCGTTGGGTTGTCAGTGGCTGGCGTGGCGCCTGAAATTGCCGGCGATTCTTTTCCTGCTGCTCACCGGCATTCTGGTGGGGCCGATTCTGGGCTGGCTCGACCCGCAGGCCATGTTCGGGCCGCTATTGATGCCGCTGGTGTCGCTGGCGGTGGCGCTGATCCTGTTTGAAGGCAGCCTGACGCTGCACCTGTCGGAATGGCGCGAGATAGGTAGCGTGGTGCATCGACTGGTCACCATCGGCGCGCTCTCGACCTGGGTGGTCATCGCCGTCGCGACCCATTACCTGCTGGGTTTCGACTGGTTGCTCGCCATCTTGTTCGGCAGCCTGACGCTGGTCACCGGCCCCACGGTGATCGTGCCGATGTTGCGCGTGGTGCGGCCCAAAGCGTCGATCGCCAACATCCTGCGCTGGGAAGGCATCGTCATCGACCCGATTGGTGCCTTGCTCGCCGTGGTGGTCTACAGCTTCATCATCGCCAGCGCCGCGGGTGAAGGCTTGAGCCATAGCTTGCTGACCTTTGGCGGCGTGATTCTGTGCGGCGGCGTGTTCGGGGTGGCCGGTGGCTGGGTGCTCGGCATGATCATTCGGCGCCAGTGGCTGCCGGAGTACCTGCACAATCTGGCCGCGCTGGCCGCGGTGCTGGGCATTTTCATTACCGCCAACGAAGTGATGCACGAGTCCGGACTGCTGGCCGTGACCTTGATGGGCATGTGGCTGGCCAACATGAAAGGGGTGGATGTGCGGCATATCCTGCACTTCAAGGAAAACCTCAGCGTGCTCCTCATTTCGGGGCTGTTCATCTTGCTGGCGGCGCGCCTCGATCTGAACGCCATGATCGGCCTCGGGCCGCTGGTGCTGATTCTGCTGCTGATCATTCAGTTCATCGCACGTCCCTTGAACGTGACGCTCTCCACCCTCGGCTCGAATCTGAGCTGGCGCGAACGGGCGCTGCTGTCGTGGATAGCCCCGCGCGGGATTGTCGCGGCGGCCGTGTCAGCGATTTTCGCGATTCGCCTGCATGAGGCCGGTCACCAAGGTGCCTTGCTGCTGGTGCCGCTGACGTTTGCCGTGATCATTGGCACGGTGGTGCTGCAAAGTGCCACAGCGCGACCGTTGGCGCGCTTGCTGAAAGTGGCTGAACCGGCGCCCAGCGGCTTTCTGATCGTCGGGGCCAACGCTCCGGCGCGAACCTTGGGCAAAGCCTTGCAACAACTGGGCAGTCGAGTGCTCCTGACGGACTCGAGCTGGGAAAATATTCGAGCGGCGCGCATGGAGGGCTTGCCGACGTACTTCGGCAATCCGGCGTCGCAGCATGCGGACGCGCACCTGGACCTGGTCGGACTGGGACATTTGCTGACGCTATCGCCGTCCGGCGAACTGAACACACTGGCGTCGATGCGCTTTCGTCATGACTTTGGTCATCAACGCTTGTTCGGGCTGGCCAGCGGTCAGGAGAGCCGACGCACCGACAAGCATCGCGCCAGCCATGAGCATCGCGGGCGTTTGCTGGGCAATGAGGAGTTAACTTACGTAAAACTGGCCAATCAGCTGCATCAGGGGGCGGAGCTGTACAGCACGCATCTGACCGAGGGCTTTGGCTGGGAGGAGTATCAGGCGTTGCATGGTGAGCGGGCGACGTTACTGTTTGCTCGCGATGACAGCGGCTGGGTGCATGTGGTGACGCCGGACAGTGCGCTTAAACCTTCGGCAGGGTGGACGGTGTTGGCATTGATTCAGCCTGAAGATAGCGCGGCAGCGTAAATCGCAGGCAACAAAAAAGCAGCCCGAAGGCTGCTTTTTTCTGCATCGGAAGCTGGACTTAAGCCAGTTTTTCCTTGATGCGAGCTGCTTTACCGGACAGGTCACGCAGGTAGTACAGCTTGGCTTTACGTACGTCACCGCGACGTTTAACGGCCATGCTGTCGATTTGCGGGCTGTAGGTCTGGAAAGTACGCTCTACGCCAACACCGTTGGAGATTTTACGAACGGTGAATGCACTGTTTACGCCGCGGTTACGCTTGGCGATAACAACACCTTCGAACGCTTGCAGACGCGAACGGTCGCCTTCCTTCACTTTCACCTGAACGACAATGGTGTCGCCCGGGGCAAAGGTAGGGATCTCTTTGGTCATCTGCTCTGCTTCGAGTGCAAGGATGATTTTGTTAGTCATGCTGTGCTCCTAAGGTAAATCGTCGGATCTACCATCGATACGTTGTTAACTATCGTCCCGCTCGCGGATGTATTCCTCGAGCAGCTTCTTCTCTTCTCCAGAAAGCGAGCGGCTTTCCAGAAGATCGGCGCGTCGTTCAAAGGTCCTACCAAGGGACTGCTGTAAACGCCAACGCCGGATATGCGCGTGATTGCCACTTAGCAACACGTCGGGAACACGCTGATCCGCATACACCTCCGGTCGGGTGTAGTGCGGGCAATCCAGCAAACCATCCGTAAAGGAATCTTCCTCAGCGGAGTCCGCATGCCCTAAAGCTCCAGGCAGCAGTCGTGTAACCGCATCGATCAGGACCATCGCCGGCAGCTCGCCGCCAGACAGTACATAGTCGCCAATCGACCACTCTTCATCGACATGAGCTTCAATAAATCGCTCGTCAATGCCTTCATAGCGGCCGGCAATCAGGATCAATGCATCCAGATTCGCCAACTCGCGCACCGCCGACTGAGTCAGTTGACGGCCTTGGGGGGACAGGTAAATTACCTTCGCCGCCTCCCCGGCTGCTGCTTTGGCCTGAACCAGAGCATCTTCCAGGGGCTTGATCTTCATCACCATGCCCGGACCACCGCCAAATGGGCGATCATCCACAGTGTGATGTCGATCCGTCGTGTAGTCTCGCGGGTTCCAACAGGTGAGCTGCAAGAGCCCCTGTTTCACCGCCCGACTGGTGATGCCGTACTCGCTGATGGCGGAGAACATCTCGGGAAACAAACTGATCACTTCTACGCGCAAGTTAGCCACGCTTAGAAGTCCGCATCCCATTCCACCTTCATCTCGCCTGCGGCAAGGTCGACGGCCAACACGCATTGCTCCGTATAGGGCAACAGGCGTTCGCGATCATCCAGGCTGCCAGCGCAAGGCTTGACCACCATTACATCATTGGCGCCGGTTTCCAGAAGATGATCGATTTTCCCGAGCAATTGCCCGAGTTGATCAATAACCTTCAGACCTTCCAGCTGGTACCAGTAGTACTCGCCGTCGGTCAATTCAGGGAACAGGTTGCGCGGCACACAGATCTCGTAACCGGCCAGAAGACGAGCTTCTTCACGATCATCAAGACCCTTGAGCTTCGCGACCAGGAACTTGTCGTTCCCACGTCCGCTGACCAGCTCGACCTGTTTCACATTGCCTTCGCGCTTGAGCGTCCAGGTTTTGTACTGCAACAGGTTTTCTGTCGGATCAGTAAAGGAATACACCTTCACTTCGCCGCGAACGCCATGAACCGAATAAATTTTGCCGATAACGATCAAATCATCAGCAACAGCTGGCGTCGCGTTCATATTGCTCAGGCCGCAGCCTTAGCCGCGTCCTTCAACAACTGAGCAACACGCTCAGAAGGTTGTGCACCAACGCTCAGCCAGTAGGCTACGCGCTCTTGGTTCACGGACAGACGGACTTCTTGACCACGAGCAACAGGGTTGAAGAAACCAACCTGTTCCTTGTGCGAACCGTCGCGCGGGTTGCGGCTGTCGGTTACGGTCAAGTGGTAAAACGGGCGCTTTTTGGAGCCGCCAAGGGCAAGACGGATTGTTAGCATGTGAACATCGTTCCTGTAGTCGGTGCTGCAAATCTAAAGGCACAGCGGGCATAGGTGCCCGAAAGGCCGCATATTCTAAGGAATATCCGGACTTTTGCAAATGACTTTTTCCGGCGGCCTATCGGACGCCATCCAGATTTGCTATAGAGCCGTCGTTGAAAACGGCCAGTCAGCTCCCGCCAAGTGCGGGTTTGCTGGAGATCCCACTTCCGTGTGGGGGTTGCGCCGACATGACTGCCGACGCGAATTCTTTACATCTTTGGCATGCCGCCGCCGGGCAACATACCGCCCATGCCGCGCATCATCTTGGCCATTCCGCCTTTCGCGGAGAATTTCTTCATCATCTTCTGCATCTGCTTGTGTTGCTTGATCAAGCGACCAATGTCCTGCACCTGAGTGCCGGAACCCATGGCAATCCGGCGCTTGCGCGAACCGCTGATCATCTCAGGGTCGCGGCGCTCGGCCGGGGTCATGGAGTTGATGATGGCTTCCATCTGCTTGAATTGCTTTTCTGCCGCACCCTGGGCATTGCCCATTTGCGCCAGGTTGACGCCGCCGATGTTCGGCAGTTTGTCCATGAGGCCGCCGAGGCCGCCCATGTTTTTCATTTGCTGCAACTGATCGCGGAAGTCTTCGAGGTCGAAGCCTTTGCCTTTCTTCAGTTTCTTGGCCAGTTTGTCGGCCTTGTCCTTGTCGAGGGTGGCTTCGGCCTGTTCGATCAGGCTGAGCACGTCGCCCATGCCGAGGATGCGCGAAGCAATACGCTCAGGGTGGAACGGATCGAGCGCGTCGCTCTTCTCGCCCATACCGATGAACTTGATCGGCTTGCCGGTGATGGCGCGAACCGACAGTGCGGCACCGCCACGGGCATCACCGTCGACCTTGGTCAGGATCACGCCGGTCAGCGGCAGTGCATCACCAAACGCCTTGGCGGTGTTGGCAGCATCCTGGCCGGTCATGGCGTCAACCACGAACAGCGTTTCGACCGGGTTGATCGCGGCGTGCAGCGCCTTGATCTCGCCCATCATCTCTTCGTCGATGTGCAGACGACCGGCGGTGTCGACGATGACCACGTCGATGAATTTCAGTTTTGCTTCTTTAATAGCCGCTTGCGCGATGTCGACCGGCTTCTGGCTCAGGTCGGACGGGAAGAAGGTCACACCGACTTCACCGGCAAGCATTTCCAGCTGTTTGATCGCCGCTGGACGGTAAACGTCCGCGGACACGACCATGACCGACTTCTTCTTGCGCTCTTTAAGGAAGCGCGCCAGCTTGCCGGCGGTGGTGGTTTTACCGGCGCCCTGCAAACCGGCCATCAGGATCACGGCAGGTGGAACGGCGCTCAGGTTCAGGTCTTCGTTGGCTGCGCCCATCAGGCTTTCGAGCTCGGCCTGGACGATCTTCACAAAGGCCTGGCCCGGCGTCAGGCTGCGCGACACCTCGGTGCCGACAGCGCGCTCCTTGACCGAATTGACGAAGTCTTTGACCACTGGCAAGGCGACGTCGGCTTCGAGCAACGCCATGCGCACTTCGCGCAGGGTGTCTTTGATGTTGTCCTCGGTCAGCTTGGCCTTGCCGGTGACATGGCGCAGCGTCTGCGAGAGACGGTCGGTTAAGTTTTCAAACATTGCGCGATCCTTTCAGGCCCTGTGTAGACCGGGATAATGGCGGCCCAGACCGGAATAAACATGTGCTCGGCGAGCCTGCGGCGTGGGCAGGTCGCGGATTATAGCGAAGACTGCGTCTGGCGGACACCTCACACTTTCGTGCAGCGGGGGTTCTATGCCAAACTCAGCGCCTTTCGGGCTTGCCTAACAGGATTTATGCTCCCCTTGTCACCCAGTTTGCTTACCACTCTCGCCGCCGCCTGCTTATATGCCGCTGCGACTCTATATCAGGGCTCTCGTCTGGCCACCGGCGCCAAGGCGAACAAGCGCCTGCTGGTCACGCTCGGCGTGCTGGCCGTACTGGCCCACAGCGCCAGCCTGTTCACCCACCTGCTGACGCCGATCGGCCTGGGCCTGGACTTTTTCAGCGCCGCCAGCCTGATTGCCGCAGCGGTCATCGCATTGACCCTGCTGGCCTGCTCGCGAATCCCGGTGGAAAACCTGCTCATATTGCTGTTCCCGTTGGGGGCCGCGACCGTGCTGCTGGCGCAGTTTGCGCCGGCCGGCACCGTACAGGTCATTGACGAAGAGCCGGGCATCCTCGCCCATATCCTCTTGTCGATCCTCGCTTATGGCATGTTCACCATCGCGGTGTTCCAGGCGCTGCTGCTGCTGGTTCAAGACCACCAGCTCAAGCACAAGCATCCCTCAGGGCTGATCAAGAACTTCCCGCCGCTG
The DNA here is from genome assembly GCF_000514395.1 of Pseudomonas sp. URMO17WK12:I12. Classification (NCBI taxonomy): domain Bacteria; kingdom Pseudomonadati; phylum Pseudomonadota; class Gammaproteobacteria; order Pseudomonadales; family Pseudomonadaceae; genus Pseudomonas; species Pseudomonas sp. URMO17WK12:I12. The sequence goes on along the minus strand of NZ_AZVV01000014.1, from coordinate 87,853 downwards.
CAAACCATGGAAAGCCTGTTGTTCGGTTTCCTGTGGGCCGGCTGGACCCTGCTATCGTTGTCATTGATCTCCGGCTGGCTGTTTGTCGACAACCTGTTCGCCCAGCATCTGGTGCATAAAACCTTGCTGGCGTGCCTGGCCTGGATTGTCTTCAGCGTGCTGCTGTGGGGCCGTAACCGACTCGGCTGGCGTGGACACAAGGCGATTCGCTGGACTCTCGCCGGTTTCTGCCTGCTGATGCTGGCGTATTTCGGCAGCAAGCTGGTTCGTGAATACATCCTGCATATCTGACGAGCGGCATTAATGGACGACTTGCCCATAGGGCCGATGCTCGCTGTATTGGCCCTGCTGATTTTATGGTCGGGGCTGTTTACCGCCATCGAAGTGGCACAACAGCATTTGCTGGCCCAGCGCACCGCCTCGCGCTCAAGCGACAAACCGGTGGCGAAGCTGAGCTTTCCGCTCAACAGCCTGATTTTCTGCAATACCCTGTGTCGCGCGCTGGTCATGGTCATCAGCACCTTGCTGGCGATTTTCACTTGGTCGGCCAATGGTCCGTGGGCTGCCTGCATCGGTGCTGGCGCCGCACTGCTGATATTCGCCGACTACCTGCCGCGCACCTTCGCGACTCGCTACCCTGACGCCGTGCTGAACCTGGGCAACACCTTGCTCGGTGTTCCTCTGAAAATCATCTACCCGGCCGCCTGGCTGCTCAACGCCATCAGCCAATTGCTGATGCGACCGTTCGCCCGCAAAGTCAAAGTGGTGCAGCAGAGCGAAGATGAAATACCCGGGGATCGCCACGACGATCACGACCACAGTGTCTGCCGCCCGCACCCGCTGTCCGGCATCCACGCGCTGGACAACATCACGGTTAACGACATTCTGGTGCCGCGCAGTGACGTCGACGGCATCAACCTCGACGACCCGATCGAGGAAATCATCGAGCAATTGCGCCACAACAAGCGCACGCGCCTGCCGGTCTTCCACAGCGACATCAACCAGGTTGAAGCGGTGCTCAATACCCGGCACATTCGTCATTTGCTACCGGATGCCAGCCTGACCATGGAGGCGCTGATGGCGGCCAGCCATGACCCTTATTTCGTCCCGGAAAGCACCCCGCTGCAGCTGCAATTGCTGAATTTCCACAAGCAGCAGCGCCGCTTGGGCATGGTGGTCGACGAGTACGGCGAAGTGCTTGGCATCGTCACCCTGGAAGACATTCTGGAAGAAATCGTCGGCGAATTCGAAAGCCAGCACAGCCTGGACAATCCGCACATCCATCCGCAGGCCGACGGGCGCCTGGTGATCGATGGTGCGGCGTCAATTCGCGATCTGAACAAGAGCCTCGGTTGGCATCTGCCTAGTGACGGTCCGAAAACCCTTAACGGGTTGGTGACCGAAGCGCTGGAAACCATTCCGGACAGCGCGGTCTGCCTGAAGATCGGGCGCTACCGGCTGGAGATTCTGGAAACCGAAGATAATCGCGTCACGCGGGTGCTGATCTGGCATACCAGCTCGGTGCCAGCCATCCTCTAATCACCCCGCCCTCCCCCTGTAGCAGCTGCCGAAGGCTGCTACAAGGATTTGCGCTTGTTTGATCGTTAGGCGCCTTCCTATAATCGGAGCGCTTACCCAAGCCCCGCCCCACCCCTGTGCTACCCGCACTCCGCATCAAAACCCACATCCCTGGGTGTTCGACCATAATAATTCGCTCCACTGGGGCACATGACTGTCAGGGATAACCGCATGACGACCAGCACGACTTATACCGAAACCACGCCTGCGCCGACGAACTCCGCCACTCGGGTGGCCACCGCGAGCTTCATCGGCACCGCCATCGAGTTTTACGACTTCTACGTCTATGCCACTGCGGCCGCACTGGTGATCGGGCCGGTGTTTTTCCCGCAGACCTCCGGCACCGCGCAAATGCTGTCGGCGTTCCTCACCTTCGGCATCGCCTTTCTTGCGCGACCGCTGGGTTCAGCGTTATTCGGCCATTTCGGTGACCGTATCGGGCGAAAATCCACCCTCGTGGCCTCGCTGCTGCTGATGGGCGTCTGCACCACGTTGATCGGCGTGTTGCCGGGTTACGACAGCATTGGCGCCTGGGCACCGATCCTGCTGTGCGTGCTGCGCTTTGGCCAAGGCCTGGGACTGGGCGGTGAATGGGGCGGTGCGGCGTTGCTGGCGACCGAGAATGCGCCCAAGGGCAAACGCGCCTGGTTTGGTATGTTTCCGCAGCTTGGCCCTTCGATTGGTTTTCTGGCGGCAAACGGGCTGTTCCTGACCCTGGCCATGACCCTCAATGACGAACAATTCCGCTCGTGGGGCTGGCGGATTCCGTTCCTGCTCAGTGCCGTCCTGGTGATGGTCGGGTTGTACGTGCGCCTCAAGCTCCACGAAACCCCGGTATTCGCCAATGCCATGGCCCGTCAGGAACGGGTGAAAATCCCGCTGGTCGAGCTGTTCAGCCAATACTGGGCACCGATGCTGCTGGGCGCCGGGTCGATGGTGGTGTGCTACGCGCTGTTCTACATCTCGACGGTATTTTCGCTGAGTTATGGTGTGTCGACCCTCGGCTATACCCGTGAAACCTTCCTCGCCCTGCTGTGCTTCGCCGTGCTGTTCATGGCCGCCGCAACGCCGCTGTCGGCATGGGCCAGCGACCGTTATGGACGCAAACCGGTACTGATCATCGGTGGCGTGTTGGCGATTCTGTCCGGGTTCTTGATGGAACCGCTGCTGACTCACGGCTCGACCTGGGGTGTAGCGCTGTTCCTGTGCATCGAACTGTTTCTGATGGGCGTGACGTTTGCGCCGATGGGTGCGTTGCTGCCGGAGCTGTTTCCAACTCACGTTCGCTATACCGGTGCGTCGGCTGCCTACAACCTGGGCGGGATCGTCGGGGCCTCGGCGGCGCCATTCTTTGCGCAGAAACTGGTAGCGATGGGGGGTTTGAGTTATGTCGGAGGGTATGTGTCGGGGGCGGCGGTGCTGAGCTTGATTGCGGTGCTGTGCCTGAAGGAGACGCGTCACAACGATTTGAATCGGGTGGCCTGATAGATCGCCATCGCGGGCAAGCCCGGCGCCTACAGGAACCGCGTTCCCTGTAGGCGCCGAGCTTGCTCGCGATAGTCGCGCCTCGGTTACAGCTCTACAACAACAGCCTGAGCAGCACGGGTCGCTTTAGCCCGAGCCAATTCAATCGACTCATCCCGCGCCAACGCCACACCCATCCGGCGCTGACCATTCACTTCAGGCTTGCCGAACAAACGCAACGCCGTGTCCGGCTCGCTCAATGCCGCACCCAGGTTAGCGAAAGCGGTCTGGGTCGATTGCCCCTCCACCAGAATCACCGCCGAAGCCGAAGGCCCGAACTGACGGATCAACGGGATCGGCAGGCCCAGAATTGCCCGCGCGTGCAGCGCGAATTGCGACAGGTCCTGGGAAATCAGGGTCACCAGGCCGGTGTCATGCGGACGCGGCGAGACTTCGCTGAACCACACCTGATCCCCTTTGATGAACAATTCAACGCCAAACAGCCCACGACCACCCAAGGCTTCGGTCACGGCTTTGGCAACGCGCTCGGACTCAGCCAAGGCAACCGGGCTCATGGCTTGCGGCTGCCAGGATTCCTGATAGTCGCCCTTCTCCTGACGGTGACCGACCGGCGCGCAGAACGTGGTGCCGCCGACATGGCGTACGGTCAGCAGGGTAATTTCGTAGTCGAAGTCGATGAAGCCTTCGACGATCACGCGACCTTTGCCGGCACGACCGCCTTCTTGCGCGTAGTCCCACGCGGTTTTGACGTCATCGGCGCTGCGCAACAGGCTCTGACCCTTGCCCGACGAGCTCATCACTGGCTTGACTACGCACGGGAAGCCGAGGTCTTCAACGGCTTTGCTGTAGTCCTCGAAGGTGTCTGCAAAGTGGTACGGCGAGGTCGGCAGGTCCAGCTCTTCGGCGGCCAGGCGGCGGATGCCTTCGCGGTTCATGGTCAGTTGCGCGGCGCGCGCGGTCGGGATCACGTTGAAGCCTTCGGCTTCCAGTTCAACCAGGGTGGCGGTGGCGATGGCTTCGATTTCCGGCACGATGAAGTGCGGCTTCTCGGCTTCGATCACGGCACGCAGGGCAGCACCGTCGAGCATGTTGATCACGTGGCTGCGATGGGCGACTTGCATGGCCGGCGCGTTGGCGTAGCGATCCACGGCAATCACTTCAACGCCCAGGCGTTGCAGCTCGATCACCACTTCCTTGCCCAACTCACCACAGCCACACAGCAATACGCGGGTCGCGGTTGGCGACAATGGAGTTCCGATACGGGTCATCTCAGGTCCTCAAGAAGCGGATCATCGAGGGATGCGGCGCCTGGCGCGCTTCCCATGGGGAGAAAGCGCGGCATTTTACATGAACCGAAGGCTTTGGCTTCAGCTGACGACGGCCTGTTTGCGCAAGCGCCAGGCCATGATCAGCCACACGGCGGTCACGCCGGCGAACTTCGAGCCCATGGCGGTGAGGATCACGCCCGGGGTGAAGGCGTCGATCATGCCGAAGAAGATGAAGGTATCGAGAGGAATGCTCAGCGCCGAACTTATCCACAGGCGATCGTGCAGCGGGCGCTTGGTGATGCTGAACACCAGCCAGTCGATGCACTCGGACACCGCGAATGCCGTGGCGCTGGCCAATGCGATGGACGGATCGGAAGTGACGTAGGACAGCACCAGCGCGGCCAGCATCGCGGCGATGGCGCCGTGGCCGAAGCGGGTTTGCACCATGTCGCGCAGCACGAACACCAGCCCACCCCAGGCCGACCAGATAATGTCGAGGTGCGGGGCAGTGGAAAAGGCGTAGTTGATCAGCACGACGCTGCAGATGTAGGCGATCAGGAAGAGCATGGGGCGTGGGGATACCTGTCAATTTGGCGCACAGATTACTTCAGCCCTGCCCAACAACCAAACCCGACGCAAACCCTGTAGCAGCGGCCGAAGGCTGCTACAGGTCTGGGGTTTTGCCGATCATCCAGAGCAGGCCGCTGGATTTGGCCCGCTCATGACACAACCCCAACACCGCGCGGCGCTCGTCGTTGGTCATTCGGCTCCAGCGGGTGATCTCTTCCACCGTGCGCTGACACCCGGTGCAAATGTCATCGTCGTCCAACGCGCAAATATTCACGCAGGGCGATAGCACCGGCCGTTCTGTGGCGCTCATTCTTCCTGCTCGGCCAGATCGCGGGCGTAGCGCTGCGAGTTATGCACATAGTGGGCGGCGCTGGCCTCGAGCATCTTTTTCTGCGGTTCGGTCAATTCCCGCACCACTTTGCCCGGCGACCCCATGACCAGCGAACCGTCCGGGATTTCCTTGCCTTCGCCGATCAGCGAATTGGCGCCGATGATGCAGTTCTTGCCAATCTTCGCGCCGTTCAAAATGACCGCATTAATACCGATCAAGCTGTAATCGCCCACGGTGCAGCCATGCAGCATGGCGTTGTGGCCGATGGTCACGCCGGTGCCGATGGTCAGCGGGTAGCCCATGTCAGTGTGCATCACGGTGCCGTCCTGGACGTTACTGTTCTTGCCGATCAGGATCAGTTCGTTGTCGCCGCGCAGCACGGCGTTGAACCAGACGTTGGCGCCCTCCTCCAGTTTGACCTTGCCCACCAGCACGGCATTGGGTGCGACCCAGCTCTGCGGATGGGTTTCGACGCGGGCGTCGCCCAGGCGATATTTCATCTTGTTGTCCTCAAGGCCAGGCAGGCTCGGTTCACGCCATACGAACGATGGCTTCAGGTGTTGATAAAACTCTTGGGCGGTTGATGCAGGCTGATTTTGGCGTCATAGAGCAGGTTGATCAACTCGACGATCATAATCGCCGTCAGGCCCCAGATCTTGTATTCGCCATAACGATAACTCGGCACGTACCAGCTACGGCCCTGGTAATCGATGCGGTGGGTGTGTTCGCGTGGATCTTTACGGAAGAATTCGAGCGGCACGCTGAACACCGCGGCGATCTCGGCATCGTTGGCCCGGTACTCGACGAAGTCCGGAATCACGCCGACATAGGGCGTGACCTTGATGCCGTGCAGGGAGATCAGCGGGCTGAGCGGGCCGATGACTTCGACCAGGCCCGGCGGCAGGCCGATTTCTTCTTCGGCTTCACGGAGCGCGGTGAAAATCAGGTCGGGGTCTTCGGGGTCTCGGCGTCCGCCGGGGAAGGCGACTTCGCCGCCATGGGTCGAGAGCCCGCTGGCGCGCAGGGTCAACAACAGTTCCGGTTCATCACTGCGAGTGATGGGCACCAGAACCGCGGCTTCGGGGAAACGTTTATCGGTTTCCAGCGTTGTCGGCGTGTGGTTGCTTACCCGATGAAGTAGCTCGTCCAGCATGAGTGTTCTCGATCTGTGCCTTACCCTGCATCATGCACCAATCGAACCGACCGCCCAACCCCATAAACACGGCATGTCGCTAAACGACAACTTGCCGACAGACACCGCCGCACGCCAAGATAGGCGCAGCATTCAGGAACCCAAGCATGAAATTTTGCAGTCAGTGCGGCAACCCGGTGACCCAGCGCATTCCCGAAGGCGATTCACGCCTGCGGTTTGTCTGTGACAGCTGCGATACGATTCATTACCAGAACCCCAATATCGTCGCCGGCTGTGTCGCGACCTGGGGTTCGAAGGTGTTGCTGTGTCGACGCGCCATCGAGCCACGGCGCGGTTACTGGACCCTGCCGGCCGGTTTCATGGAAAACGGCGAAACCATCGAGCAGGCGGCCATTCGTGAGACGGCCGAAGAAGCCTGCGCCCGGGTACGCAACCTGAGCATCTATACGCTGATCGACGTGCCGCACATCAGTCAGGTGCATGTGTTCTTTCGTGCCGAGCTTGCGGACCTGGACTTTTCAGCCGGCCCCGAGAGCCTGGAAGTGCAGCTTTTCGAAGAAGCCGACATCCCTTGGTCCGACCTGGCTTTCCGCACCGTGGGTCGTACCTTAGAATGCTTCTTCGCTGACCGGCGGACCGAGGATTACCCTGTGCGGTCCGAGTCGATCCCGCCACTTGCTCAGCCTGCCATCACTTAAAACATCTATAACTAAAATAGCCGACACCTCTAGGGATATCGTTTCAATGCGCTGGTTGCTTGCCGTGTTCTGTTTGTCGTTCGTCGCAATGTCGCAGGCTTCCGTAGCGGAAACCCTGGACGGCAAAGCCATCGAAAAAGTCCTGATTCTCAAGTCCGCCCACCAATTGCAATTGATCAATGGCGGCAAGCCGCTCAAGACCTATCGCATTTCCCTGGGCAAACATCCCAAGGGGCCGAAGCTGATGGAGGGCGATAAACGCACGCCAGAAGGCCTCTATTGGGTGGACTGGCGCAAAGTCAGCGACCGCTTCAATCTGGCGATGCACATCTCCTACCCGAACATCAGCGACTCCGCCCGTTCGCGGCGTGAAGGTGTCGATCCCGGTGGCATGATCATGATCCACGGCACCCCGGACACGGAAGATACCCCTGAAGACCTGTTCCACACCCTGGACTGGACCGACGGCTGCATCGCCATGCGCAACATGGACATGCGCGAAGTCTGGAACCTGGTACCGGACGGCACGATGATCGAAATCCGCCCGTAAACTCCGCCCCCCTCGCCACAAACGGCTACCTTCGGTCGCCAGCAAAAAATAATCTCAAAAGATCGCAGCCTGAGACAACGCCTGCCGGGGTGATACCAATTCCCCGCGCAAGCGTCACCACAGACTGCGATCTTTGCGTTCAAAAGCCCCCTCGTTAATACCACTTCAATCCACCCGCCTATAAGTCCGCCTATCAGGGCAGGTTTTTCCACGCCCACAGCCAAGTACTGGCATTGACATGGTATTTAAGTGGTATTAATTTTCAGCCCATTCACGGGCGACAACATTCCAATATCCGCCCCGGACTCCTGCCATGAACGATCTCCAGGCCCTGCGCCCCGACGACACCCAACCCACGCCGTTGTACCTGCAACTGGCGCGCAATCTGGAAGCGGCCATCCATGCCGGCCAGTGGAAAGCCGAACAGGCCATGCCGTCGGAGCGAAGCCTCAGCGAAAGGCTCGGCATCTCCCGCGTCACCGCACGCAAGGCGCTGGAAGTGTTGTTCGAGCAAGGCCTGATCCGCCGCCATCAGGGTTCCGGCACGTTCATTACCCCACGCCTGGAACAACCGCTGTCGCGTCTTTCGGGATTCAGCGAAATGCTCCGGCTCAAGGGCTTCGTTCCGGGGTCGCAATGGCTGGAACGTGAAATCACCCCGCCGACCCACGAAGAACTGATCCGCCTCGGTCTGTCGCCCAACGACAAGGTCGCGCGTCTCAAACGCCTGCGCAAAGCCGACGACACCGTGATGGCGATCGAGATGAGCACCCTGCCCGCCTCGATCATTCCCAAACCGCAGGCCGTGGGCGACTCCCTCTACGAATACCTCGACGGCATCGGCAAACCGGTCGTGCGCGCGCTGCAACACATCCAGGCGATCAACGCCTCGGACGAATTCGCCGCCCTGGTCGGCATCGCCCCTGGCACCGCCATGTTGTTGATGACGCGGGTCGGTTACCTGGAAGACAACACCCCCATCGAAGTCACCGACACCTATTGCCGCAACGATTACTACGACTTTGTCGCAGAGCTTCGTCGATAAAGAACTGCGTCACCAAGACCGAGAACCGAAATGTCCGAAGACAACATCCTCACCGCCCACGGCTGGGTTCGCGGCCGGCTGATTCACCAACACGGCAAGGTCGTGTCGATCGAAGGCCAACCGTGCGATCCGGCAGATAACGACCTGCCTTATCTGCTGCCGGGTTTCATCGACCTGCATGTGCACGGCGGCGGTGGCAAAGACATCATGGAAGGCGCCTCGGCCTTCGAAACCATCACCAAAACCCACGTGCGTTTCGGCACCACGTCGCTACTGGCGACCACCATGACTGCGCCCAGCGCAGAGATTTCCAGCGTGCTCAAAGCGGTCGGCGAGTTCTGCGAGACGCGCCCGAAAGGCAGCGCCCGGGTACTCGGCGTGCACCTCGAAGGCCCGTACATCAACCCTGGCAAACTCGGCGCCCAACCGAATTTCGCCCACACCGCGCTGATGGCCGAAGTCGAAGAATATCTGGCGCTGGCGCCGATCCGCGTGATCACCATCGCCCCGGAAATCGCCGGCCATGACGCCTTGATCCGCGCCCTCAGCGCTCGGGGCGTGCGCATGCAAATCGGCCATACCCTCGGCAGCTACGAGGAAGGCGTCGCAGCGCTGGCGGCGGGTGCGAGCAGTTTCACTCACCTCTACAACGCCATGAGCCCGTTGCATCACCGCGAGCCGGGCATCGTCGGCGCAGCACTGGCCCACGCCAAATACGCCGAGCTGATTCCGGACCTGCTGCATGTGCACCCCGGCGCGATCCGCGTGGCCCTGCGCTCGATCCCGTGCCTGTATTGCGTGACCGACTCCACCGCCGCCGCCGGCATGCCCGACGGTGAATACAAACTCGGCAGCCACACCGTGACCAAATGCCTGGGCGGCGTACGCTTGCCCGACGGCACCCTCGCCGGCAGCACCCTGACCATGGATCAAGCGTTGCGCAATCTGGTGAAGATCGGTCTGCCGATTGCCGAGGCCTCGCAACGCCTTTCGCAATTCCCCGCCGATTACCTCGGCCTTGAAGAACGCGGCCGCCTCACACCGGGCAGCTGGGCCGACTGCGTGCGGCTGGATCGCTCACTCACACTGACCGCCGTCATGGTCGAAGGAGAAGACATTGACTTCAAAAATGCTTGAAGAGGCGCTGTCCTCGTTCGAGGCCGTGCAGGCCCAATTGCAACAGCTCGACCCGCAGATGATCGAGATCGCCGGACGCCTGCGCCGTCAGCCGCCGCAAGTGGCAATGACCGTCGCCCGTGGCAGCTCCGACCATGCCGCCAGTTACTTCGCCTACCTGACCATGCAACTGCTGGGCATTCCGGTGGCGTCGTTGCCGATGTCAGTGGTGACCATGCAGCAAGCGCCGCTGAAGGTCAGCGGCCAGGCGGCGTTTGCCTTCTCGCAGTCCGGGCAGAGTCCTGATCTGGTGAACAGCCTGCGCCTGCTGCGCAAGCGTGGTGCCCTGAGCATTTCCATGGTCAATGCCGAAGGTTCGCCACTGGAAGCAGCCTGTGAATTCAGCCTGCCGCTGTTGGCCGGCACCGAAAGCAGCGTCGCCGCGACCAAGAGTTTTATCGCCACGCTCAGCGCCAGCGCTCGTCTGATCGCGCACTGGAAAGAAGATGTAGAAATGCTCGAAGCCGGCAACGCCCTGCCGGAAGGTCTGCGTGACGCCGCGCAACAGGATTGGAGCATGGCCATCGACGCCCTGCGCGATTGCCAACGCTTGATGGTGATCGGTCGCGGCGCCGGTTTCGCCATCGCCCAGGAGGCGGCGCTGAAATTCAAGGAGACCTCGGCGATTCAGGCGGAGGCGTTCAGCAGCGCCGAAGTCCGCCACGGCCCGATGGCCTTGATCGATGAACACTATCCATTGCTGATCTTCGCCCCACGCGGTGCCGAACAGGCCGGTTTGCTGAGCCTCGCCGCCGACATGCGCCAACGCGGCGCCTGTGTATTGCTGGCCGCGCCTGATGACATCGCCGAACGCGACCTCACCCTGACCCGCGCCGAACACCCGGCCCTTGATCCGATCCTGGCGATCCAGAGTTTCTACGTGATGGCTGCCGGTTTGGCCGTCGCTCGTGGCATGGACCCGGACCAACCGCGTCATTTGAGCAAAGTCACGCGTACCCATTGATCGAACGGCAACGAATAACCCCGTAGCCGCTGTCGAGCGCAACGAGGCTGCGGTCTTTTGATCCTGCTTTGAACTGATCGCAGCCTCGTTGCACTCGACAGCGGCTACAGGGCGAGATGATCCGAACTGTTGTTTTTTAATGAGACCGAGCCATGCAGAACAACAATAAAGAGCTGACCCTCAGCGCCCCGCTCAGCGGCCCGGTGCTCACGCTCGCCAAGGTCCCGGACCCGGTGTTCGCCAGCGGCGCCATGGGCGACGGGATCGCCATCGATCCACTGAACGACACCCTTCATGCCCCTTGCGCTGGCCTCGTTGTGCACGTGGCCCGAACCGGTCATGCGATCACCTTGCGCGCCGACAACGGCGCCGAACTGCTGCTGCACCTGGGCCTCGACACCGTCGAGTTGCAGGGCGAAGGCTTCTCGATGCTGGTCAAGGAAGGCGCGCGGGTCAGCAATGGCCAGCCGCTGTTACGCTATGACCTGGACAAGGTTGCGCAGCAGTGCAAAAGCCTGGTCAGCCTGATGATCCTGACCAACAGCGGGGATTTTCAAGCACGGCCGATCACTCTGAAATCGGTCAAGGTCGGCGAGCCTTTGCTGCACATCATTCGCCGGCAGGCTTGCGGAGCCCAGGTCGAAACCGACGCCTCAGGCATCGAAGTTAACGGGCATGTTCAGGTCGCCTTTCGCGGAGGATTACATGCGCGTCCTGCGGCGCTGATTCGCCAGACCGCGCAAGGTTTCAAGAGCAAATCGCAGCTGCATTTCGGTGGTAAATCGGCGACCTGTGACAGCCTGATCGGGCTGATGGCGCTGGCGGTCGGCGAGCAGGATGAAGTGCAAGTCAGTTGCCGGGGCGTGGACGCCGAAGCGGCGCTGCAATCTTTGTTGACCGCGCTGTCCACCGCCCTGGCCGAAGACAGCCACGCTGCCGCGCCAACGCCGATTGCCCAACGCAATCGTCCGGCCGAAGCCGGTGTGCTGCACGGTGTTTGTGCCGCGCCAGGTCTGGTGGGTGGGCCACTGTTTCGATTGCACGCCATCAGCCTGCCGGTTGACGCCGGCGGTCATGATTCCGAGCAGCAACAAGATGCGCTCGATACCGCGCTGATCCTCGTGCGCAGCGAAATCGAGCACACCCTGGCCCAGGCCAAAAAGCACAAGAACACCGACGAAGAAGCGATTTTTGCGGCACACCTGGCGCTGCTTGAAGATCCGGCACTGCTGGACGCGGCGAATACCGCCATCGTCCAAGGCGCCGCCGCGACCCACGCCTGGAGCCAGTCAATCGACGCCCAGTGCGAAGTCCTGCAACAACTCGGCAGCCCGTTGCTGGCCGAGCGAGCCAATGATTTGCGCGACCTCAAACAACGCGTGTTGCGCGCCTTGCTCGGCGAAGCCTGGCAGTACGACGTGCCGGCGGGCGCCATTGTCGCGGCGCACGAACTGACCCCATCCGACTTGTTGCAACTCAGCCAGCAAGGCGTCGCCGGGTTGTGCATGGCCGAGGGCGGCGCGACCTCCCACGTGGCGATTCTTGCGCGTGGCAAAGGCTTGCCTTGCATGGTGGCACTGGGCTCGACGCTGCTGAATCTTGAGCAAGGTCAATCGGTGGTGCTGGACGCTGACGGTGCTCGTCTCGAACTGGCACCGACAGCCGAACGCCTGGCCGACGTGCGTCAGGCGCAACTCGATCATCAGCAGCGCCGCGCTTTTCAACAGTCTCAGGCGCACACCCGTGCACTGACGCTCGATGGACTGCACATTGAGGTGGCCGCCAACGTCGCGTCCAGCACAGAAGCGGCCGACGCGCTGGCCAATGGCGCCGATGGCGTCGGCCTGCTGCGCACCGAGTTTCTGTTCGTGGATCGCAACACCGCGCCGGATGAACAGGAACAGCGCCTCGCCTATCAGGCCGTGCTCGATGCGATGGGCGACAAATCGGTGATCATCCGCACCATCGACGTCGGCGGCGACAAGCAACTCGATTACCTGCCCCTGCCGGTCGAGGCCAATCCGGTGCTTGGCCTGCGCGGCATTCGCCTGGCTCAAGTGCGCCCGGAATTGCTCGATCAGCAGCTGCGCGCACTGCTGCATGTTCACCCGATATCGCGCTGCCGGATCCTGCTGCCAATGGTCACCGAGGTCGACGAGCTGCTGCACATTCGCAAGCGCCTTGAGGCGTTGTGTTCTGAACTCGGCGTGAGTGAAGGCCCGGAGCTTGGGGTGATGATCGAAGTCCCGGCCGCCGCATTAATGGCCGAGCACTTGGCCGAACATGCAGATTTCCTGTCCATCGGCACCAACGACTTATCGCAATACACCCTGGCCATGGACCGCGACCACGCGGGCCTCGCTTCACGCGTCGACGCCATGCACCCGGCGCTGCTGCGCTTGATCGCACAGACCTGCGCGGGCGCGGCGGTGCATAACCGTTGGGTTGGCGTCTGCGGTGCACTCGCGTCCGACCCGCTGGCGACGCCGGTGTTGATTGGCTTGGGGGTCAGCGAGTTGTCGGTGAGCCCGGTGCAAATCGGCGAAATCAAAGACCGCGTGCGCCACCTCGACGCCGCCGAATGCCGACGCATCAGCCACGACCTGCTCAAACTGAGCAGCGCTGCGGCCGTGCGTCACACCTGCCACCAGCAATGGCCTCTGAGCTGAACAACAACTACAACTCTCAAATAAAAAGAGCACAGGGAGAACCGCCATGTACCAACACTTCATCGAAGGCCTGCAGCGCCTCGGGCGCGCATTGATGCTGCCGATCGCGATCCTGCCGATTGCCGGGTTATTACTTCGCTTGGGCGATACCGATTTGCTGAACATCGCGATCATCCACGACGCCGGCCAAGTGATCTTCGCCAACCTGGCGATGATCTTCGCCATCGGCATCGCGGTCGGTTTCGCCAAGGACAACAACGGCACCGCAGGCCTGGCCGGGGTGATTGGTTACCTGGTGATGATCTCCACCCTCAAGGTGCTGGATGCGAACATCAACATGGGCATGCTCGCCGGGATCGTCAGCGGCTTGATGGCCGGTGCTCTGTACAACCGCTTCAAGGACATCAAGCTGCCGGAGTATCTGGCGTTCTTCGGCGGCCGGCGCTTTGTGCCGATCGTCACCGGGTTTGCCGCCGTCGGCCTGGGCGTGATCTTCGGGTTGATCTGGCCACCGATCCAGCAAGGCATCAACAGCTTCGGCGCACTGATGATGGAGAGCGGCAGCTTCGGTGCTTTCGTCTTCGGCGTGTTCAACCGCCTGCTGATCGTCACCGGCCTGCACCACATCCTCAACAACATGGCGTGGTTCGTCTTCGGCAACTTCACCGACCCGACCACGGGCGCCATGGTCACCGGCGACCTGTCACGCTACTTCGCCGGCGACCCGAAGGGCGGCCAGTTCATGACCGGCATGTTCCCGATGATGATCTTCGGCCTGCCCGCCGCCTGCCTGGCGATGTACCGCAACGCCCTGCCGGAGCGGCGCAAGGTCATGGGCGGGATTTTCCTGTCGATGGCCCTCACCTCGTTTCTGACCGGCGTGACCGAACCGATCGAATTTGCCTTCATGTTCCTCGCGCCATTCCTGTATTTACTGCATGCGCTGTTGACGGGGTTGTCGATGGCAATCACCAACGCGCTGAACATTCACCTCGGGTTCACCTTCTCCGGTGGGTTCATCGACATGATTCTCGGCTGGGGGAAATCCACCAATGGTTGGTTGGTGGTTCCTGTAGGGCTGGCTTATGCGGTGATCTACTACGTGGTGTTTGATTTTTGTATTCGCCGTTTCAATCTCAAAACGCCGGGGCGTGAAGAAGTGCCGACGGGCGACAAGGTGGTGGTCGCCGAGAACGAACGGGCCGGGGCTTACATCAAGGCGCTGGGCGGCGCGCAGAATTTGATCACGGTGGGCGCCTGCACGACACGGTTGCGACTGGACATGGTGGATCGCAACAAAGCCAACGATGCCGAGTTGAAAGCGCTGGGGGCGATGGCGGTGGTGCGTCCGGGGAAAGGCGGAAGTTTGCAGGTGGTGGTTGGGCCAATGGCGGACAGCATTGCGGATGAAATTCGCTTGGCGATGCCGGCGTTGGGGCGAGCGATTGTGTCTTCACCGGCTGCGGTAATCGATGCTCCGAAGCCTGCTGCTGTGGCGACTTCAGAGGCGCAGCAATGGCTGAATGCCTTGGGCGGAGGCGAGAATGTGCTGCAGATGGACTGCATTGCCATGACCCGGATTCGGTTGCAACTGGCCGATGGCAAGGCGTTGTCGGAATGTGATTTGAAGGCGCTGGGGTGTCAGGGGGTTAGCCAACTTGAGGGCGGCGTTTGGCATCTGCTGATCGGCGACAAGGCATCGAGTTTGGGTGATGCGCTGGAGGTGTTGGTGAATCGTAGTGAGGTGAGTGCCAAGGTTTAGATCGTTGGTACCTGATAGTCAGTCTTCGCGAGCAGGCTCGCTCCCACATTTTTGATTGGGCACATCTGGTAGAGATAGGTCGGCTATCAGGCCGCCATCGCTGGCAAGCCAGCTCCCACAGTTGGATTGGGTGTATCTGGTGGAGATTGGTCGGCTGACAGGCCGCCATCGCTGGCAAGCCAGCTCCACAGTTGGATTGGGTGCATCTGGTAGGGATCGGTCGGCTATCAGGCCGCCATCGCAGCCAACAAAAAACCCGCTGAACGCAAATTCAGCGGGTTTCTCATTTCAGCAGCCAGGAAGATCAGAAATCCTCCAACCGCCACACCTCATAAGCCGGCGTCTCATAGGGATGGCTCTCTTTCAAAGCCACCAACACCGCGCGAATCAACTCATCGCTGACCACAAGCTCAACCTTCCATTCCTCAACCTGCTCGACCTGCCCCGCTTCGCCAATGAACGGCTGACTGCCATCCAACGGGCGAAACTGGCCTAGGCCGAGCACCTGCCACGCGCAATGATCATAAGCGCCGATCCGTCCGCCACCGGCGGCGAATACGGCACTCTTGACCTGCTCCACATGACTGGCCGGAACAAAAAAGCTCAGCTTGTACACGACGCTTAGTTCACCCACACGCGAGCGTTACGGAACATACGCATCCAAGGTGCGTCCTCGTTCCAGTCTTCTGAACGCCACGAGTTCTGCACAGCGCGGAACACGCGTTCCGGGTGCGGCATCATGATCGTTACGCGACCGTCGCGGCTGGTCAAACCGGTGATCCCGCGCGGCGAGCCGTTCGGGTTGGCCGGATATTTTTCGGTGACCTTGCCGTGGTTGTCGACGAAACGCATCGCCACGCAACCCGACAGATCCGCTTCCAGCAACGCTTCTTCGCTGGCGAACTCGGCATGGCCTTCACCGTGAGCGATAGCGATTGGCATGCGCGAACCGGCCATACCCTGCAGGAAGATCGAGTTCGACTCCTGGACCTGAACCATCGCCACGCGCGCTTCGAACTGCTCGGAGCGGTTACGTACGAAGTGCGGCCAGAATTCGCTGCCCGGGATCAGCTCGTGCAGGTTGGACATCATCTGGCAACCGTTGCACACGCCGAGGGTGAAGCTGTCGGTACGTTCGAAGAAACCCTGGAACGCATCGCGAGCACGGCTGTTGAACAGTGCGGACTTGGCCCAGCCTTCGCCGGCACCGAGGACGTCACCGTAGGAGAAACCGCCGCAAGCGACCATACCTTTGAAGTCGTTCAGGTCGACACGGCCGGCCAGAATGTCGCTCATGTGCACGTCGATCGCGTTGAAACCGGCGCGGTCGAACGCGGCCGCCATTTCCACCTGACCGTTGACGCCCTGCTCACGCAGTACGGCAACCTGTGGGCGAATGCCTTTCTTGATGTAAGGCGCGGCGACGTCCTGGTTGACGTCGTAGCTGAGCTTGACGCTCAGGCCCGGGTTGTCTTCTTCCAGCAGCACGTCGAACTCTTGCTCGGCGCAGTCGGCGTTGTCACGCAGACGCTGGATCTGGTAGCTGGTTTCGGCCCACTGACGTTGCAGCAGACGACGCTGACCTTCGAACACGGTTTCGCCGTTGAAGGTGATGTTGATCTGGCCGTTGTTCATCGGCTGACCGATCACCGACACGCAGTCGCCCAGGCCGGCCGCGCTGAACTGCGCAAGGATGTCCGGGGTCGCGTCCTGACGAACCTGGATCACAGCACCCAGTTCTTCGTTGAACAGGATCGCGGCGATGTCGGCGGAAGTTTCTGCCAGGCCATCGAGGTTCAGGCTCAGACCGCAGTGACCGGCGAAGGCCATTTCCACCACACTGGTCAGCAGACCACCGTCGGAACGGTCGTGGTACGCCAGCAGGTGACCGTCGGCATTCAGGCCTTGGATCACCGCGAAGAAGGCCTTGAGGTCTTCGGAATCATCGACGTCCGGCGCTTGCGAGCCGAGCTTGCCGTGCACCTGGGCCAGGATCGAGGCGCCCATGCGGTTCTGGCCACGGCCCAGATCGATCAGGATCAGGTCGGTGGTGCCCTTGTTCATGCGCAGTTCCGGGGTCAGGGTCTGACGGATGTCAGCCACTGGCGCGAAACCGGTCACGATCAGAGACATTGGCGAAGTGACCGTCTTGTCGACGCCTTCGTCGCTCCAGCGCGTGGCCATGGACATGGAGTCCTTGCCCACCGGGATGGTGATACCCAGCTCAGGGCACAGTTCCATACCGACCGCTTTCACGGTGTCGTACAGACGCGCGTCTTCACCCGGGTGACCGGCAGCGGACATCCAGTTCGCCGACAGTTTGATGTCAGAGATCTTGTTGATGCGCGAAGCGGCAATGTTGGTCAGGGTTTCGCCGATGGCCATGCGGCCCGACGCCGGAGCGTCCAGCAGTGCCAGCGGAGTACGCTCGCCCATGGCCATGGCTTCACCGGTGTAGACGTCGAAGCTGGTGGCGGTGACGGCAACGTCGGCCACCGGAACCTGCCACGGGCCGACCATTTGGTCACGGGCCACGAGGCCGGTGATGGTGCGGTCGCCGATGGTAATCAGGAAGCTTTTGCTCGCCACGGCCGGGTGATGCAGAACGCGCTCTACGCAGTCTGCAATCTCGAGCGTCGACGGATCGAAGTCGTCGCCCAGTTCGTTTTCACGAACGGCCGAACGGTGCATGCGCGGGGCTTTGCCCAGCAGCACTTCGAGTGGCATGTCCACCGGACTGTTGCCGAAGTGGCTGTCGGTGACGGTCAGTTGCGGCTCGGCAGTGGCTTCGCCAACCACGGCGAACGGGCAACGCTCACGTTCACAGATCGCCTGGAAGCGTTCGAAGTCGGCCGGGCCGACCGCCAACACGTAGCGTTCCTGGGATTCGTTACTCCAGATTTCGTGCGGGGCCATGCCCGGCTCGTCGTTTGGAATGTTGCGCAGTTCGAAACGGCCACCACGGTTGCCGTCGTTGACCAGTTCCGGGAAGGCGTTGGACAGACCGCCCGCACCCACGTCGTGGATGAAGCTGATCGGGTTTTTGTCACCCAACTGCCAGCAACGGTCGATGACTTCCTGGCAGCGACGTTCCATCTCAGGGTTTTCACGCTGTACGGAAGCGAAGTCCAGGTCAGCCGAGCTGGTGCCGGTGGCCATGGAGGAAGCCGCGCCGCCGCCCAGACCGATCAACATCGCCGGGCCGCCGAGCACGATCAGCTTGGAGCCAACAGTGATCTCGCCTTTCTGTACGTGTTCGGCACGGATGTTACCCATGCCGCCGGCCAGCATGATCGGCTTGTGGTAACCACGAACTTCGTCGCCACGCGGGGTGGTGATCGACTGTTCGAAGGTACGGAAATAACCGGTCAGGGCCGGACGACCGAATTCGTTGTTGAACGCGGCGCCACCCAGTGGGCCTTCGATCATGATGTCCAGCGCGGTGACGATGCGCTCAGGCTTGCCGTATGGCACTTCCCACGGCTGTTCGAAGCCCGGGATTTGCAGGTTGGACACGGTGAAGCCGGTCAGGCCAGCCTTCGGCTTGGCGCCACGACCGGTCGCGCCTTCGTCACGAATCTCACCGCCACTGCCGGTGGATGCGCCCGGGAACGGGGCAATCGCAGTCGGGTGGTTGTGGGTTTCGACTTTCATCAGGATGTGCACCGGTTCCTGCACCGCGCCGTACTGGCGGGTTTCAGGGTCCGGGAAGAAACGGCCGGCGACGTTGCCGACGATCACTGAGGCGTTGTCCTTATAAGCCGACAGAACGCCTTCGCTGTGCATCACGTAGGTGTTCTTGATCATGCCGAACAGGCTTTTTTCCTGGCTCTGACCGTCGATGTCCCAACTGGCGTTGAAGATCTTGTGACGGCAGTGCTCAGAGTTCGCCTGGGCGAACATCATCAGTTCGATGTCATGCGGGTTGCGCTTCAAGCCGACGAAGGCATTGACCAGGTAGTCGATTTCGTCTTCGGCCAAGGCCAGGCCCAGCTCGGTGTTGGCTTTTTCCAGCGCGGCGCGACCGCCACCCAGCACGTCGATCGCAGTCAGCGGCTTCGGTTCGGCGTGGCTGAACAGGCCGGCGGCCTGTTCGAGGTTGGCCAGAACGATTTGCGTCATGCGGTCGTGCAGACCGTCCGCAATCAGTTGCGCGTCGGCGTCGCTGAACTGACCGGCTACATAGAACGCGATGCCGCGTTCCAGGCGCTGGATCTTGCTCAGGCCGCAGTTGCGAGCGATGTCGCTGGCTTTACTGGACCACGGCGAGATGGTGCCGAACCGGGGCAACACCAGGAACAGACGACCGGTCGGCTCTTGTACCGGAACACTTGGGCCGTACTTCAGAAGGCGCGCGAGCACCTGCTGTTCGTCGCCGGTCAGGACGCCGGTCACTTCGGCGAAGTGAGCGAATTCAGCATACAAGCCACTGACAGCCGGAACTTTCTGGCTCAGTTGCTCAAGGAGTTTGCTGTGGCGAAAGGCAGAAAGGGCAGGAGCGCCGCGCAGGATCAACATCTTCGGGACAGCCTCGGGAGGGGTGTGCTTTGAGGCCGTGCATTCTAGCCTAAACCGCCCGCGACATCACCCGAAACGGTACAGGCGGCTGCACCCAAGTGTCGGACCGGGGATCCAGGCCTGAGAATGGCGCTCAAAAAGGGTTATTTTTTCTGTCACAAAATGCGGTTCGGGCCCATTCCTGCGGGCTCCGGAGCGGTTTTCAATTGCCTAGCAGACAAGCCCTCCTCTGTCGAGATATGGCGGCCGTGGTCCTTTGCGTATACTGCGCAGATGTTTTCCCCAACGGCTTTGCGTCCGCGGTACGCCAAATGGCTGATCGCAACCGGACTCTTCCTGATGCTCAGTGGCTGTGTTGATAAACCCAACACGCTGGAGCGCGTAAAGGAGGATGGCGTGCTGCGGGTGGTTACCCGAAACAGCCCCGCTACCTACTTTCAGGATCGTAACGGTGAAACCGGCTTCGAATACGAGCTGGTGAAGCGCTTCGCCGACGATCTGGGGGTGGAACTCAAGATCGAGACCGCCGACAACCTCGACGACCTGTTCAATCAGGTGGGCAAGCCTAACGGCCCGGTGCTGGCTGCTGCCGGCCTGGTCAGCAGTGAGGAACGCAAAAAGCAGGTGCGGTTTTCCCACTCCTACCTGGAAGTCACCCCACAGATCATCTACCGCAACGGCCAGTCACGGCCGACCGATGCGGGCGACCTGGTCGGCAAGAAGATCATGGTGCTCAAGGGCAGCACCCACGCCGAACAGCTGGCAGAGCTGAAAAAGAAATACCCCGGCATTGAATACGAAGAATCCGACGCGGTTGAAGTCGTCGACCTGCTGCGCATGGTCGATGAAGGCCAGATCGACCTGACGCTGGTCGATTCCAACGAAGTCGCGATGAACCAGGTGTACTTCACCAACATACGGGTCGCCTTTGACCTCGGCGACGCCAGCAACCAGAGCTGGGCCGTGGCCGCCGGCGAAGACAACAGCCTGCTCAACGAAATCAACGCCTACCTCGACAAGGTGCAGAAAAATGGCACCCTGCAGCGCCTCAAGGATCGCTATTACGGGCATGTCGACGTCCTCGGCTACATGGGCGCCACCACGTTCGCCCAACATTTGCAGCAGCGGCTGCCCAAATACGAACAGCACTTCAAGGCGTATGCCAAGAAGGAACAAGTCGACTGGCGCCTGCTGGCCGCGATCGGCTATCAGGAGTCGTTGTGGCAACCGGCGGTGACGTCCAAGACCGGCGTGCGCGGCCTGATGATGCTGACCCAGAACACCGCACAGGCGATGGGCGTGTCCAACCGCCTCGACCCCAAGCAGAGCATCATGGGCGGCGCCAAGTACCTGGCCTATATGAAGGATCAACTGGACGAGTCGATTCAGGAGCCGGATCGCACCTGGTTTGCCCTGGCGGCTTACAACGTTGGCAGCGGCCACCTGGATGACGCGCGCAAACTGGCGGCGAAGGAAGGGCTGAACCCGGACAAATGGCTGGACGTGAAGAAAATCCTGCCGCGCCTTTCCGAGAAAAAGTGGTACAGCAAGACACGCTATGGCTACGCCCGAGGCGGCGAGCCGGTGCATTTCGTGGCGAACATCCGTCGTTACTACGACATCCTGACGTGGGTCACGCAGCCACAGCTTGAAGGTGACCAGGTGGCCGAAGGCAATCTGCATGTGCCGGGGATCGACAAGTCGAAACCGGCTCAGGAACCTGCGCCGCTCTAACAGCCCCCCAAACCAATGTGGGAGCGAGCAAGCTCGCTCCCACATTGGTTTTGTGTCTGGGCTTTAGGCTTTTGCGGCGGCCAGGATCAGCGCTTTCATTTCCGACACCGCCGACTTGAAGCCAACAAACAACGCATGCGCCACCAGCGCGTGGCCAATGTTCAGCTCGTTGATGCCTTTGATCGCCGCCACGGCTTCTACGTTGTGGTAGTGCAAACCGTGCCCGGCGTTGACGATCAACCCCTGAGCCAGGCCAAACGCTACACCATCGGCTACGCGCTTGAGCTCTTCGGCCACGTCAGTCGGTGTTTCGGCATCGGCGTAACGCCCGGTGTGCAGTTCGATCGCCGGCGCACCCACACGACGGGAGGCCTCAATCTGGCGTTCATCCGCGTCGATAAACAGCGACACTTCGCAACCGATCTTCGACAAGCGATCCACGGCGGCTTTGATCCGTGCTTCCTGCCCCGCTACATCCAGACCACCTTCAGTGGTCAGTTCCTGACGGGTTTCCGGGACCAGGCAAATGTGCGCCGGGCGAATGTGCTCGGCGAACAGCATCATTTCTTCGGTGACGCCCATTTCGAAGTTCATGCGGGTTTGCAGCACGTCCTTGAGCAGCAGAACGTCGCGTTCCTGAATGTGCCGGCGGTCTTCGCGCAAATGCACGGTGATGCCGTCAGCGCCCGCCTCTTCCGCGTCCAGTGCCGCCTTGACCGGATCCGGATAGCGAGTGCCCCGGGCCTGACGCAGGGTGGCAACGTGGTCAATGTTCACGCCAAGAAGAATGCGATTGCTGGTGGTCACGGAAGCGCTCCTGAATTTAAAGATTCGGCGCACAGCATACGGGGAGACTACGGCTTGCGAAACAGCTCGCGGCTGACTAAAGGACGACCGCCCAAATGCACGGCCAATGCCTGGCGCATCAGCCGCTTGGCAGCGGACAGTGCACCGGGCGCGGACCAGTCAGCATCGGCCATGGCCAACAGTTCGGTGCCATTGAACAAACCGGGTTGCAGCAGATAGACCTGCTCCAGCCCCGCATCCACCTGCAAACGGTAGAGACCGTCCGGCGCGATGGGTTCGCCGTGGATGTCCATGGTCAGCGCAAAGCCGTAGCCGAGGTCGTCCAGCAGGCGCCATTCGAACGAGCGCAACAACGGCTCCAAGGGTCGACCTTCGGCCAGCGCGAGCAGAGTCGCGGCGTAATGATCGAATACCCCGGGATGGGGGTCTTCGGAAGGCAATAGACGGATCAACAGTTCGTTGAGGTAGAGGCCGCTGAACAACGCCTCACCGCTGAGCCAGGTGGAGACGCCGGCACTTTCCATGCGCCCGACGTTCTTCAGCTCGCCACGCCCGCGAAACTCGACTTCCAGCGGCACGAACGGCCGCGCCAACGTCCCCGCCTTGCCCCGCGCACTGCGCAACACCGCCCGCAGCCGACCTTGCGGCGTGAGGAAATCCACCAGCGCACTGTTTTCGCGGTAGGCGCGGGAATGGAGGACGTAGGCGGGTTGGCCGATGGGTGGGGTTTGGGACATGGAAGTCAGCGTTCTCAATGAGTGAGCACAGATTTATAAACTACCCAAAACCAATGTGGGAGCGAGCTTGCTCGCGATGAGGGCCTGGCATTCAACATTGATGTTGACTGGCAGACCGCTATCGCGAGCAAGCTCGCTCCCACAGGGTGCTTCGGTGTATCTGGAACAGGTTTACAGGTCGCCGTAACCCAGCGAACGCAACGCGCGCTCGTCATCAGACCAGCCGCCTTTCACTTTCACCCAGAGGTTGAGCATGATCTTGGAGTCGAACAGCAGCTCCATGTCCTTGCGCGCCTCGGTGCCGATGCGCTTGATGCGCTCGCCCTTGTCGCCAATGATGATCTTCTTCTGGCCGTCGCGTTCAACGAGGATCAAGGCATGAATGTGCAGGGTTTTGCCCTGCTGCTTGAACTCTTCGATTTCCACGGTGATCTGGTACGGCAGCTCGGCGCCCATCTGGCGCATGATTTTCTCGCGTACCAGTTCGGCGGCGAGGAAGCGGCTGCTGCGGTCAGTGATCTGGTCTTCCGGGAAGAAGTGATCGTTTTCTGGCAGGTAACCGGCGATCACACGCTCCAGCGCTTCGAGGTTGTGCCCGTGCTGGGCCGAGATCGGCATGATCTGCGCGTTCGGCAGCTGTTCCTGCAACCAGCTCAGGTGCGGCATCAGCTCGGCTTTGTCTTCGATGCGATCCGTCTTGTTCAGTGCCACGATCAGCGGACCGGTCACGTACTGGACGCGCTCGAGAACCATCTGGTCTTCGTCGGTCCACTTGGTGCGGTCAACCACGAAGATCACCACGTCGACGTCTTTCAACGCCGCCGAAGCGGTCTTGTTCATGTAGCGGTTCAACGCCTTTTCGCCGCCCTTGTGCATGCCCGGGGTGTCGACGTAGATCGCCTGCACGGCGCCTTCGGTCTTGATGCCCAGCATGTTGTGGCGGGTGGTTTGCGGCTTGCGCGAGGTGATCGCCAGTTTCTGACCCAGGATGTGGTTCAGCAGCGTGGACTTGCCCACGTTGGGACGGCCGACGATGGCAACATAGCCACAGCGAGTTGCGTTTGTATCAGTCATTGCCATTCTCCACACCCAGGGCAATCAGTGCTGCGGCGGCCGCTACCTGTTCGGCAATACGACGACTCACACCCTGACCTCGGCTTTTTTCATTCAGTAGGGTGATTTCACATTCGACGAAGAACGTCCGGCAATGCGGCTCACCCTGGATATCCACCACTTCGTAACGTGGCAGCTCACAACCACGCGATTGCAGGAATTCCTGCAGGCGGGTTTTTGGATCTTTGTTGGTGTCGACCAGCGTCAGGCCTTCGAACTCACCGGCCAGCCAGGCCAACACACGCTCGCGCGCCATGTCCATGCCGGCGTCGAGGTAGATCGCACCAATCAGCGCTTCCAGGGCATCGGCCAGAATCGACTCGCGACGGAAGCCGCCGCTTTTCAGTTCGCCAGAGCCCAGGCGCAGGTAGTCGCCCAGATCGAAACCGCGGGCCAGTACGGCCAGCGTCTCACCTTTCACCAGGCGTGCGCGCAAACGCGACAACTGGCCTTCGCGGGCCAGCGGGAAGCGATCGAACAGCGCCTCGCCAGCGACGAAGTTAAGAATGGCATCACCGAGGAACTCCAGGCGTTCGTTGTTACGCCCGGCAAAGCTGCGGTGAGTCAGGGCCAGAACCATCAGTTCCTGGTCCTTGAAGGTGTAGCCGAGCTGACGCTCGAGACGACTTAAGGAGACGCTCACGGTTTACCCACGCTGAGTTCGTGGTTGGATTCCACCGCCATCGCCGTGATACGGCGCAGGCCTGGGACAATTAACGCTGTGTTCAAAAATAACGTCCTGAATATCATTGGCTTCATGCTGCTGGCGCCGATTGTGCCGACTCCAGAAAAGCATTCGGCGCTGTGTTCAACAGCGCCGTGTGTGATTACTTGATCAGGCCAACCCGCGAGAAATTCGGCAGGTGACTGAGTTTGGGTTCCGGCCAGCTCATCCAGACTGCGAAGGCCTTGCCGACGATATTCTTGTCGGGAACCATGCCCAGCAGATCCTTGGGAATGCTTGGATCATCCCAGTAGCGACTGTCGTTGGAGTTGTCGCGGTTGTCGCCCATCATGAAATAGTGCCCGGCGGGCACGGTCCACGAATGGTCCGGCGTGGCGCGATAGCGGCTCATTTCCTTGCGGATCAAGTGCTCGGCAACGCCGAGTTTTTCCTTGTAGAGCTCAGCGCTGCCCAGCGTGCCCGGCTCGGAGCCGACCAGTTGCTCGGCAATCGACTCGCCGTTGACGAACAGACGCTTGTCGGCGGTGTAGCGAATCGTGTCGCCCGGCAGGCCCACTACACGCTTGATGTAGTTGACGTTCGGATCGCTCGGGTAACGGAACACCATCACATCGCCGCGCTGCGGATCACCGACTTCGATGACTTTCTTGTCGATCACCGGCAGGCGGATCCCGTAAGAAAACTTGTTCACCAGAATGAAGTCGCCCACGTCCAGGGTCGGTTTCATCGAGCCGGACGGAATCTGGAACGGTTCCACCAGGAACGAACGCAGGACCAGCACGATGAACAACACCGGGAAGAACGACTTGCCGTATTCGACCAGCAGCGGCTCTTTGTTCAGTTTCTCGATCACCACCCCGTCAGGCTGGCTGACGCTGCCCTGATAGGAGGCAATGGCAGCACGCCGACGCGGCGCCAGGAAAACCAGATCGAGCAACGCCAACAGGCCGCAGACGAACACGGCGATGACCAGC
This sequence comes from Pseudomonas sp. URMO17WK12:I12, assembly GCF_000514395.1. NCBI lineage: Bacteria > Pseudomonadati > Pseudomonadota > Gammaproteobacteria > Pseudomonadales > Pseudomonadaceae > Pseudomonas > Pseudomonas sp. URMO17WK12:I12. The sequence goes on along the minus strand of NZ_AZVV01000014.1, from coordinate 62,036 downwards.
AACAGCGGGAAATTTAGTGACATAGGACCTAACTATCCAACCTGAGCACTGCAAGGAAGGCTTCTTGTGGAATTTCCACGTTGCCGACTTGCTTCATGCGTTTTTTACCGGCCTTTTGCTTTTCAAGCAGTTTCTTCTTACGGCTAACGTCACCGCCGTAGCATTTGGCCAATACGTTCTTTCTGAGAGCCTTGACGGAGGTTCGCGCAATGATCTGCCCGCCAATGGCGGCCTGGATCGCAACGTCGAACATCTGGCGCGGAATCAGTTCTTTCATCTTCTCGGTCAGCTGGCGACCTTTGTAGTGCGCGTTATCCTTGTGCACGATCAGCGCCAGAGCGTCGACCTTGTCACCGTTGATCAGCACATCCAGTTTCACCAGACTAGCCGATTGATAACGATCGAAATGGTAATCGAGCGACGCATAACCACGGCTGGTCGATTTCAGACGGTCGAAGAAGTCCAGGACCACCTCGTTCATCGGCAAATCGTAGGTCACCTGGACCTGGGAACCGAGGAACAACATGTCGTGTTGCACGCCACGTTTTTCGATGCACAGGGTAATGACGTTGCCCAGGTGCTCTTGCGGCACAAGAATATTGGCCCGCACGATCGGCTCACGCATGTCTTCGATCGAGGACAGGTCCGGAAGCTTCGACGGGTTATCGACGTAAATCGTTTCACCGGTTTTCAGCAACAGCTCGAAAATTACCGTCGGCGCCGTGGTGATCAGGTCCAGGTTGTACTCGCGCTCCAGGCGCTCCTGGATGATTTCCATGTGCAGCATGCCGAGGAACCCGCAACGGAAGCCGAAGCCCAGGGCGTCAGAGCTTTCCGGGGTGTACTGCAGGGACGAGTCGTTGAGCGTGAGCTTTTGCAGGGCTTCACGGAAATCTTCGAAGTCGTCGGAGCTGACCGGGAACAAACCGGCGTAAACCTGCGGCTGAATGCGTTTGAAACCTGGCAGCACGTCAACGTCTGGCGTCGAGCTCAAGGTCAGGGTGTCACCCACTGGCGCACCGTGAATGTCCTTGATGCTGGCGATGATGAAGCCTACTTCACCGGCCTTCAGGTCAACCGTCGGGGTGTGTTTCGGGTTGAAGACACCGACGCTGTCCACCAGGTGGATCTTGCCGGTGGATTTGACCAGGATCTTGTCGCCCTTCTTCACACGACCGTGACGCACACGCACCAGGGAAACAACGCCCAGGTAGTTGTCGAACCAGGAGTCGATGATCAACGCTTGCAGCGGATCTTCGTAGTTGCCGGTCGGCGCAGGAATGGTCGCGACCAGGCGCTCGAGCACTTCGTCGACGCCCAGACCGGTCTTGGCCGAGCACTCGACCGCATCGGTAGCATCGATGCCGATGATTTTTTCGATTTCTTCTTTGACGCGGTCCGGATCGGCCTGTGGCAGGTCGATCTTGTTCAGGACCGGCATGACTTCCAGGCCCTGCTCGATCGCCGTGTAGCAGTTGGCAACCGACTGCGCTTCAACGCCCTGACCGGCATCGACCACCAGCAACGCACCTTCACAGGCCGCCAGCGACCGGCTGACTTCATAGGTGAAGTCAACGTGGCCGGGGGTGTCAATGAAGTTCAGCTGGTACTTGATGCCATCGCGAGCGGTGTAATAAAGGGTGACGCTGTGGGCCTTGATGGTGATCCCGCGTTCACGCTCCAGGTCCATGGAGTCCAGTACCTGGGCTTCCATTTCGCGCTCGGCAAGGCCGCCGCACATCTGGATGAATCGATCAGCCAGCGTCGACTTGCCATGGTCAATGTGGGCGATGATGGAGAAATTGCGGATATGACTCAAATCACTCACGGATCAACACTCAAAAAGGCTGCAGGCATAGCCCGCCGAAAAATAGCCGGGAATTGTACCTGATCCACGGCGCAAGCGTCACGTTCGCAGGTCAGACGGCACGTACAAAAACGCCCCGGTCTTGCGACAGGGGCGATTCAGATGGCGACGGGGTCAGGAAAAACCCCCGATCAACCGGCCCGGCGCAACAGCCAGACGCCGGCCAGGGCACAGACACCGGCCGGAATCAGCACCGCAAACAGCGGCGAGAAACCGAACACCAGGCTCGAAGGCCCCAGCAAATCCTGGACGATACGGAAGGTGAAGCCCACCAGAACGCCGGTAAACACCCGCTGGCCGAGGGTCACAGAACGCAAAGGACCAAAGATGAAGGAAATCGCCATCAGTACCAGCGCCGCCGTCACCAGTGGCTGCAACACCTTGACCCAAAACGCCAGCCAGTAGCGGCCATTGCTCAGGCCCTGATCCGCCAGATAGTGGATGTAACCCCACAATCCGCTGATCGACAGCGACTCGGGCGCCATCACCACGGTGTCCAGCAACTGCGGGCTCAGGGCAATATCCCAGCGCTCGACGGGGGTGGTGACCACTTCGGTGCTCTTGTCATGGAACACCGTGGTCGTGACGTCGCTGAGCTGCCAGTGATCCTTGTCGAACTCGGCACGCTTGGCGAAGCTTGACGACAGCATGTGCCGCTCCTTATCGAAGCGATAGCGGGTCACACCGTAAAGAATGCCGTTGGGCTGCACCGAGTTGACGTGGATGAACTCATCACCCTGGCGGTGCCACAAGCCATGCTTGGCGCTCTGCGCATCGCCACTGCCCTGGGCCAGCGAGCGGTTGGCTTGTGCCGTGACTTCGGTGGCCGGCGCCACGTATTCGCCGATCAGCACGCCCACGACCATCAGGATCAGCATCGGCTTCATGACCGCCCAGACGATACGACCGATCGACACACCCGCGGCGCGCATGATGGTCAGCTCACTGTTGCTGGCCAGACTGCCCAGGCCAATCAGGCACCCGATCAGTGCCGCCATTGGCAACATGTCGTAAAGACGGCGCGGCGCCGTCAGCAAGACGTAACTGGAAGCATCCATCAGCGTATAGGTATCGCTGACTTCGCTCATCTCGTCGATGAAGGCAAACAGTGTCGCCAGGCCGAGAATGATCCCCAGTACCGCCAGGATGGCCATGAATACGCTGCTACCGATGTAGCGATCGAGCTTAACCACGAGCCACCTCCAGCGCGCTGCGGCGACTCGCCATCTTCAGGCGCAACGGCTCCCAGTAAAGCAACCCGAGTCCAATGATCAGAAACACCCCGTGAACCCACCACAACCCAAGGGCCGGCGGGATCTTGCCCTTATCGAGGGCGCCACGGGCGGCAATCAGGATGGTCAAGTAAGCCATATAAAGAAGAATCGCCGGCAGCAGCTTGAGGAAACGGCCCTGGCGCGGGTTGACCCGCGACAACGGCACCGCCATTAGCGTCACGATGAACACCAGCAACGGCAAGGACAGACGCCATTGCAACTCGGCGCGCAAGCGCGTGTCCTCGGTCCCCATCAAGGAACGAGTGCTCATCGCATCACGGTCGGTCACTTCGTCACTGACGTCCGGCTTTGGCAGCAATACCCCGTACTCGTCGTACTTGATCGCGCGATAGTCGGCCTGCCCCGGATTACCGTCATAGCGATAACCGTTGTCGAGAATCAGGTAGCGGTTGCCGTCCGGGCGGATTTCCTGGCGGCCCTTCTCGGCCACCAGCACGGAAATCCCGCGATCCTTCTGGTCAGAGTTGGTGTTCTTCTGCGAAATGAACACACCTGCCAGATTGACGCGATCATCGGTCAACTGTTCGGTGTAGGTCACCCGGGTCCCGTCACGCAACGCCTGGAAGCGACCCGGCTCGAGGGTATCGAACTCGGTCAGCGCATCCTGTTTATTCAGCAGCAGCTGGAACTGATTGGCACCTTGTGGCGCCAGGCTCAGGCTCAGCCAGGCCACGATCAACGCCACCAGCGTGGCCGGAAACAGGGTAATGACAAACAGTCGCTGCTGGCTCATGCCGGTGGCCGACAGCACGGTCATTTCGCTTTCGAGGTACAGGCGACCGTACGCCAGCAGGATCCCGAGAAACAGGCCCAGCGGCAGAATCAGCTGCAGGAAACCCGGCAGGCGAAAGCCCATGATCAGGAACAGCGAGCCCGGATCCAGCAGGCCCGAGGCCGCCTGGGCGAGGTATTTGATGAAGCGACCGCTCATGATGATGACCAGCAGCACGGCGCTGACTGCGCTCAAGGTCAACAGGACTTCGCGGGACAGATAACGGAAGACAATCAAACCAGACACTCCAGGGTTGTCAGGCTAAGGCGGCCAAACAAGCAAACGTATCAGACAGCCTGCAGGGCAGAGCCGCCGAAAAAGATGGCGCATTATCCTGTGAATGAGTGCCCCTGTCACTGCGCATGCTCAAGCTGGCGTTCAATGCGTTGAAGATCGTACAACCGAGGGTTGTCAGGCGCAGGGAGCGAGGTTCAAACTGCGGCCTTTGTCGCGGGCCGTGACCTGCGTCTTACCATCTATATAAGCAAGCGTCTGTGCGTCGCCGTTTTGCCCACGCACGTTGACCATTATTCAGGGACCCGGACATGGAACTGGTTGTAAAAAGCGTTAGCCCAGAAACGTTGAAGACCGCCACGCTGGTCGTCGCCGTCGGCGAAGGCCGCAAGCTCGGCGCCGTGGCCAAACAACTGGACGAACTGAGTGGTGGTGCGATCAGCGCTGTGCTCAAGCGCGGCGACCTCGCCGGCAAAGTCGGCCAGAGCCTGTTGCTGCACAGCCTGCCGAACCTTAAGGCTGACCGCGTTCTGCTGGTTGGCGTGGGCAAGGACGAAGAGCTGGGCGACCGCCCGTTCCGCAAAATCATTGCCGGCGTACTCAACACCCTGAAAGGCCTGGGCGGCACCGACGCCGTGCTGGCGCTGGACGAAATCGTGGTCAAGGGCCGCGACAGCTACGGCAAGACCCGCCTGCTGGCTGAAACCCTGGTGGACGGCGAATACACCTTCGACCAGTTCAAGAGCCAGAAAGCGGAACCTCGCGCCCTGAAGAAAGTCACCCTGCTGACCATCAAGGCTGCGCAGGCTGAAGTCGAGCGCGCCGTGACTCACGCCACCGCTATCGCCAACGGCATGGCCTTCACCCGTAATCTGGGTAACCTGCCGCCGAACATCTGCCACCCGACGTTCCTCGGCGAGCAGGCCAAGAACCTCGGCAAAGAATTCAAAACCCTGAAAGTAGAAGTTCTTGATGAAAAGAAAATCAAGGAACTGGGCATGGGTTCGTTCTACGCCGTAGGCCAGGGCAGCGCCCAGCCTCCGCGCCTGATCGTCATGCAATACAACGGCGGCAAGAAATCCGAGAAGCCGTATGCCCTGGTCGGCAAAGGCATCACCTTTGACACCGGCGGCATCAGCCTGAAGCCGGGCGCCGGCATGGATGAAATGAAGTACGACATGGGCGGCGCTGCCAGCGTGTTCGGCACCCTGCGTGCTGTGCTTGAGCTGAAACTGCCGATCAACCTGGTGTGCATCCTGGCGTGCGCCGAGAACATGCCGAGCGGCAACGCTTCGCGCCCTGGCGACATCGTCACCACCATGAGCGGCCAGACCGTGGAAATCCTCAACACCGACGCCGAAGGCCGTCTGGTGCTGTGCGATGCCCTGACCTACTCCGAACGCTTCAAGCCGCAAGCCGTGATCGACATCGCGACCCTGACCGGCGCCTGCGTCGTGGCCCTGGGCGCCCACACCTCGGGCCTGCTGGGTAACAACGACGAACTGATCGGCCAACTGCTGAGCGCCGGCCAGACCGCTGACGACCGCGCCTGGCAATTGCCGCTCTTCGATGAGTACCAGGAGCAGTTGGACAGCCCGTTCGCCGACATCGCCAACATTGGCGGGCCGAAAGCCGGGACTATCACCGCAGCCTGCTTCCTGTCGCGCTTCACCAAGAACCTGAACTGGGCGCACCTGGACATCGCCGGCACCGCATGGACCAGCGGCGGCAAGGACAAGGGCGCCACTGGCCGTCCGGTTCCATTGCTGACCCAATACCTGCTGGACCGCGCCAAAGCCTGAAACCGATGAACCGGGGTGGCGTTGCCTTTGGGTGACGCCGCGCCTGGCTCAGGAACCGCAATGACCAAAGTCGACTTCTATATCCTGCCCAGCGCCGATCCTTCGGCACGCCTGGATTTCGCCTGCAAGCTCACCGAAAAAGCCTGGCGCATGGGCCACCGCATTTACCTGCATTGCAGCGATGCTAGCCAGCGCGACGACCTTGCTGCGCGCCTTTGGGCGTTCAAGGGCGAAAGCTTCGTCCCTCATGGGCCCGCCGACAGTGAACCGGACGGTTTGATTGTGCTGGGACTGGGTGAAGACTGCGGTCAGCACCAGGACCTGCTGGTCAATCTCGACCTGAAAGTGCCGGTATTCGCCAACAAATTTGCCCGCGTGGCGGAAATAGTGGTGGAAGATCCGACGATTCGTGCGGCTGCGCGGGAGAGTTTCCGTTTCTACCGCGAACAGGGCTATCCTCTGCAAGACCACCGTTTACAGCGACTCTGAGCATTCCGATGGACACTCCGAAACCGCAGCAAAAGTCCGCGCACCTGCTGGACGACCTCGAGTCGATCCGCCAATTGCTCGGCGATGACAACCTGCAACCTCCGCTGCTGACCGACACGGTCATCGACGGTGATCAGGAACAGATTCCCATGTTGTTCGAGTCTGTCGGCAATGTGCCGCAGCCGGTCGAACCGACACCACCGCCCGCCCCTGCCGCGCAACCCGCGCCGAACACCAGCAAAGGCCCCGACGCCCTGCTGCACCTGGACGGCGAACTGCGCGCTGCTGCGATGTTGATCATGCAAGACGTGATCGACGACTTCGCCCCGCATATTGAAACCGAAATCAAACGTCGCCTTGAAGCGCGGATGGAACGGCTTCTCAGCCAATACGAATAACCAGAATCCCCCCAATCCCTGTGGGAGCGAGTTTGCTCGCGATGAGGCCATAACCTTCAACATCCATGTTGACCGACCGACCGCCATCGCGAGCAAGCTCGCTCCCACAGTAGATCAGCGCTGGATTTGACTGCGCCCTGTCCGCACCTGCTCGCCCTGCGCCCCATGCCCCGCTATACTTGCCGGCTTTTCCTGAATAAATGCCAATAGGGTCCCGCCGCGCATGGATAAGACCTACCAGCCGCACGCCATTGAAACTTCCTGGTACAACACTTGGGAGTCTGAGAATTACTTCGCCCCGCAAGGCGCGGGCGAGTCCTACACCATCATGATCCCGCCGCCGAACGTCACCGGCAGCCTGCACATGGGTCACGGCTTCAACAACGCGATCATGGACGCCCTGATCCGTTTCCGCCGCATGCAGGGTCGCAACACCCTGTGGCAGCCGGGCACCGACCACGCCGGTATCGCCACGCAGATGCTGGTGGAGCGTCAACTCGAAGCCAAAGGCCAGAGCCGCCACGACCTGGGTCGCGAGAAATTTCTCGAGAAAATCTGGGAATGGAAGGATGAATCCGGCGGCAACATCAGCCGTCAGATCCGTCGCCTCGGCTCGTCCGTCGACTGGAGCCGCGAGCGCTTCACCATGGATGACGGCCTCTCGGAATCAGTGAAAGAAGCCTTCGTGCGCCTGCATGAAGACGGCCTGATCTACCGCGGCAAGCGTCTGGTCAACTGGGACACCAAGTTGCACACGGCGATTTCCGACCTCGAAGTGGAAAACCACGACGAGAAAGGTTTCCTGTGGAACCTCAAGTACCCGCTGGCCGACGGCGTCAAAACCGCGGAAGGCAATGATTACCTGATCGTCGCGACCACTCGCCCGGAAACCATGCTCGGCGACGCCGCCGTCGCGGTTAACCCGAACGATGAACGCTACAAAGCCCTGATCGGAAAATTTGTCGAGCTGCCGCTGGTCGGCCGCCGCATCCCGATCATCGCCGACGATTACTGCGACCCTGAATTCGGCACCGGCTGCGTGAAAATCACCCCGGCCCACGATTTCAACGACTACGAAGTCGGCAAACGCCACAACCTGCCACTGCTGAACATCTTCGACAAAAACGCTGCCGTACTGCCGGCCTGCCAGGTGTTCAACCTCGACGGCACGCTGAACGAAAGCATCGACGGCAAGATCCCGGCCGAATACGCCGGCCTCGACCGCTTTGAAGCCCGCAAGCAAATCGTTGCTGCATTCGACGCCGCCGGTCTGCTGGTCAGCGTCAATGATCACGCCCTGAAAGTGCCGAAAGGCGACCGCTCCGGCACGATCATCGAGCCATGGCTGACCGACCAGTGGTACGTGTCGACCAAGCCGTTGGCCGAGCCAGCGATTGCAGCCGTTGAAGATGGCCGCATCCAGTTCGTGCCCAAGCAATACGAAAACATGTACTTCTCGTGGATGCGCGACATCCAGGATTGGTGCATCAGCCGTCAGTTGTGGTGGGGCCACCGGATTCCGGCCTGGTACGACGAGTCGGGCAAAGTCTACGTCGGTCGCGACGAAGCCGAAGTGCGCGCCAAGAACAATCTCGGTCCGGACATTGCGCTGCAACAGGACAACGACGTTCTCGACACCTGGTTCAGTTCGGGCCTGTGGACCTTTTCCACGCTCGGCTGGCCTGAGCAAACCGAATTCCTGAAAAAATTCCACTCCACCGATGTGCTGGTGACCGGTTTCGACATCATTTTCTTCTGGGTTGCCCGGATGATCATGCTCACCATGCATTTGGTGAAGAACGAAGACGGCACGCCGCAGGTTCCGTTCAAGACCGTTTATGTGCACGGCCTGGTGCGTGATGGCCAAGGCCAGAAGATGTCCAAGTCCAAGGGCAACGTCCTGGACCCGCTGGACATCATCGACGGTATCGAACTGGAAGAGCTGGTACAGAAACGCACCTCCGGCCTGATGCAGCCGAAACTGGCGAAGAAGATCGAGAAGCAGACCCGCGACGAGTTCGCCGACGGTATCGCCAGCTACGGCACCGACGCCCTGCGCTTCACCTTCTGCTCGCTGGCGTCCACCGGTCGTGACATCAAGTTCGACATGGGCCGCGTTGAAGGCTATCGCAACTTCTGCAACAAGATCTGGAACGCCGCGCGTTATGTTCTGGACAAGGGCGAAGACTGCGGCCAGAACGGCGAAGCCTACGAACTGTCCCTGGCGGATCGCTGGATCATCTCGCAGCTGCAACGCACCGAAGCCGAAGTGACCCGTCAACTCGACCAGTTCCGTTTCGACCTGGCGGCGCAAGCCCTGTACGAGTTCATCTGGAACCAGTATTGCGACTGGTACCTGGAACTGTCCAAGCCTGTGCTGTGGGACGAAAACGCGCCGGTCGAGCGTCAGCGCGGCACCCGCCGTACACTGGTTCGCGTCCTGGAAGTGGCGTTGCGTCTGGCGCACCCGTTCATGCCGTTCATCACCGAAGAAATCTGGCAGCGCATCGCGCCGCTGGCCGGTATTCAGGGCAAGACGATCATGCTGCAACCTTGGCCAGTGGCCAATGAAGAGCGCATCGATCCGGCCGCCGAAGACGACATCGAATGGCTCAAGGAACTGATGCTCGGCACGCGTAACATCCGTGGCGAAATGAACATTGGTCCTGGCAAACCGCTGCCGATCTACCTGAAGAACGTCAGCGCTGAAGACCAGCGCCGTCTCACCGAGAACGAAGCACTGCTGAAGAAGCTGGCTCGTCTTGAATCGATCACGGTGTTGGCTGCCGGCGAAGAAGCACCGCTGTCCGCCACCGCACTGGTGGGCGAGATGGAAGTGCTGGTGCCGATGGCTGGCCTGATCGACAAGGACGCCGAACTGGCGCGCCTGGACAAGGAAATCCTGCGTCTGCAGGGCGAAGTCCAACGCGTCGGTGGCAAGCTGTCCAACGCTGGTTTCGTCGACAAAGCTCCGGCTGAAGTCATCGAGAAAGAGCGCGCCAAACTGGCCGAAGCCGAACAGGCTTTGGGCAAGCTGGCCGAGCAGCATGCGCGGATTGCCAGTCTGTAACGGCACATCGCAATGAAAGAGGGAGGCCCGTAACGGCCTCCCTTTTTTGTGCCTGCCCCTTTCCCTCAAACGCCGAATGCCCCCTGTAGGAGTGAGCCTGCTCGCGATAGCGGCCCATCAGTCGACATCATCGTTACTGACACGCAGCCATCGCGAGCAGGCTCACTCCTACAGGGGGAATGTGGTGTTTGTCACAATTGGGTTCACAACGGCTGGATGTGGGACAATACCCGTCACTTTTAGCCATACCCGAATCGACAACGCCCATGAACGCCCCCCGCACACCAAGACCTGCGCGCAAAAAGCCTGACACCGCCACCCCGGCCAAAGCCGTGGAACCGCGTGAAAAAGCCAACCTGCACCCGCGCAACCGCCATCAGGGTCGCTACGACTTCCCGGCACTGATCAAAACCACGCCGGAACTGGCGAAGTTCGTGATCATCAACCCGTACGGCAAGGAAAGCATCGACTTCGCCAGCCCCGACGCGGTGCGTGTGTTCAACCGGGCGTTGCTCAAGTCGTTTTACGGCATCGCGCATTGGGACATCCCGGCGGATTACCTCTGCCCACCGGTTCCGGGGCGTGCCGACTACGTGCACTTCCTCGCCGACTTGCTGGCCAGCGTCAATGACGGTGAAATCCCTCGCGGCGCGCCGGTCAAAGTGCTCGACATCGGCATGGGCGCCAACTGTGTCTATCCGTTGATCGGCTACAGCGACTACCGCTGGCACTTCCTCGGTTCGGAAATCGACCCGACGGCCGTCGCTGCCGCCAAAGCCATCGTGCAGTCCAACGGTCTGAACAAAGCCATCCAGTTGCGTCAGCAAAATAATCCCAAGCACATCCTGCTGGGCTTGCTGGAGCCGGGTGAACGCTTTGACCTGACCATGTGCAACCCGCCGTTCCACGCCTCGATGGACGAAGCGACCAAGGGCAGCGAGCGTAAATGGCGTGCCCTGGGCCGTGCCGACCCGAAACGTAAATTGCCGGTGCTGAACTTCGGTGGTCAATCGGCTGAGTTGTGGTGTGAAGGCGGCGAAGCGCGGTTTGTGACGCAACTGATCGCCGAAAGTGCGAGTTTCCAGCATAAAGTGCTGTGGTTCAGCACGCTGGTCTCGAAGGCCTCGAACCTGCCTGCAATCCAGACGGCACTGAAAAAAGCCGGTGTGCTGGAAAGCCAGGTGGTGGAAATGTCCCAGGGCCAGAAGCAGAGCCGCTTCGTGGCCTGGACCTTCCAGACCAAATCCGAGCAGCAGGTCTGGCGCGAACGCTGGGTTCGCAAGAGCTAAGCAGGCTCACTCCTGCGTTGGTTCAGCGGTGGTGCAGGACAATCGCTGAATCGCAGACATAAAAAAACCGTGTCCGGATTGCTCCGGAGCACGGTTTTTTTTAACAAGTCTTACTTGTTAACAGCGTCGGTCAGGCCTTTGGCCACAACCAGCTTGATAACTTTCTTGGCAGCGATTTCGATGGCAGCGCCAGTCGAAGGGTTACGGCCAGTACGGGCAGGACGCTCAGTCACTTTCAGTTTGCCGATACCTGGCAGAGTGATTTCGCCGCCGTTTTCCAGCTGATCAGCAACGATTTGGCCCAGTTGGTCCAAAGCGTTACGCGCGGTGGTTTTTGGCGCGTCGATAGCTTCAGCGATGTCGGCGATCAGTTGGTCTTTAGTAAGAGCCATGTAGTGTTCCTTCCCTATCAAATTCATATGGATTGCAGAGTGCAGTGTCAGCCATCGAGCCCGATCTTCTGGATCTGGCACCCTCGGCCAATAACCACTGGATCGGGGTTATAGATACCGAAATCAGGGTTTGGTTCGACCTGACAAATGCTGAATGCACGCTTAACGCAGTGACTTCGCGCAAGACGGGGCAAAACTAGCACAGAGACGGGGAAATATCCGCCTCTAGCTACCCATTTGGTCAGCTTTATTGCTCTAAAACGGGAAAAAAACGCATAAGCGCCGCCGGTCGCCCCGGATTTACCCTTCATGCCGCGCCAAAACCAGTGGTTGCGGTACACTTGGCACTTTTTCGGGGAGCACGCCCTCCTCTCTTCAATCAGCCGAGAAGCCCATGCCGATCCGTCATTGCATCGTCCACCTGATCGACAAAAAACCCGACGGCACACCTGCAGTTCTTCACGCCCGCGACTCTGAACTTGCCGAGTCGAGCGCCATCGAGAACATGCTTGCCGACCTTAACGAGAGCTATAACGCCAAACAAGGCAAGGCCTGGGGTTTCTTCCATGCCGAATCCGGCGCGCACCCGTTCAGCGGCTGGCTGAAGGAATACTTCGAGGGCGGCAAGGACTTCACGTCGTTCAGCCGGGTGGCAGTGGAACATCTGCAAAAGCTGATGGAAGAGTCAAACCTCTCAGTAGGCGGCCACGTGCTGTTCGCCCATTACCAGCAGGGCATGACCGATTACCTGGCGATCGCGCTGCTACACCACAGCGAAGGCGTTGCTGTGACGGATCAGCTGGACGTGACCCCATCCCGCCACCTGGACCTGGGCCAATTGCACCTGGCCGCGCGGATCAACGTGTCCGAATGGCAGAACAACAAACAGTCCAAGCAGTACATTTCGTTCATCAAAGGCAAGAACGGGAAAAAGGTTTCGGAGTATTTCCGCGACTTCATCGGCTGCCAGGAAGGCGTCGACGGCCCGGGGGAAACCCGCACCCTGCTCAAGGCGTTCAGTGATTTCGTGGAAAGCGAAGATTTGCCGGAAGAATCCGCCCGCGAGAAAACCAAGACCCTGGTCGATTACGCCAGCAGCCAGGCCAAGCTCGGCGAACCGATGGGCCTGGAAGAACTCTCCGAGCTGATCGACGAAGAACGTCCGAAAGCGTTCTACGATCACATCCGCAACAAGGATTACGGCCTGTCGCCAGAGATTCCGGCAGACAAACGCACCCTGAATCAATTCCGCCGCTTCACTGGCCGCGCGGAAGGCCTGTCCATCAGCTTTGAAGCGCACCTGTTGGGCTCGAAGATCGAGTACGACGAAGAAGCCGGCACACTGATCATCAAGGGCTTGCCAACTCAGTTGACCGACCAGCTCAAGCGACGCAACTGATGCTGAACGGCATCCTGAAGAAATTCCTGCTGATTCTGCTGGTCGTTGTGGTTTACCAGAACTGGGGCAAGATCGAGCGGGTGTTCAACCCTTCGCAAGTGGTGTCGGAGCAGGCACAGGCCAAGGCCAACGTCGTGCTCTATGCCACCGACTGGTGCGGTTACTGCAAACTGACCCGGCGTTTTCTCGATCAGAAAGGCATTCCGTACAAGGAATTCGATATCGAGAAGGATGCCCAGGCGCGTACGGCGTATGAGGCGTTGGGGGGTGGCGGGATTCCGATCATCGATGTGAACGGGACGCTGATTCGCGGGTATGACCCGGACGCAATCCTCGCGGCCCTGAAATAACAACTGTGGGAGCTTGCTCGCGGTAGCGGTGCATCAGTCGACATCATCGTTAACTGACACGCAGCCATCGCGAGCAAGCCCGCTCCCACAGTTTGTACGTCAATGCTTCTCGATGCGGAACCCAAAGCGCGGAAAATGCACATGCACCACGCCGCCACATTCGTCTTCACGGCGCAGAATCAATTCCTCACTGCCCGCAAACAGTAATTCACCCACCACCGGATCAACGCCGTAATCGATGGCCGCGATCTTCACCTGCTCGCCAGGTTCAAACCCGTTCGGTTCTTCGAACTGCTCATCCGGCAAAGCCGCTGGCGTGGCATTGCGCGCCACCTCCAGTGCCTCCGCGGACGTCATCTCGCTGGACGCACCATGCCCGAAGCCCATCACCCGCCCAAACCAGGCCGACACAGCCGGATAGGCATCAACCAGCGGTGAAGTGACCGGCGTCGCCTTGAGGAACCACAGTGAATGGACCAGAGCAAAGTCGGCAATCGACGGCTCGCCAAGCAGGAAGTCACCCTGCTCGCGTTGCAACTGTTGTTCCAGCCGCGCCATGATCGTCGGCCATTGATGTTTCGCCTGCTCGGCGGACAACCTGGAAGCGCTGCCACCGCTGAACAACCCGGCGCGGTCGGCGAGGAATGCCTTGATCGCCTCCGGCGACAATTTGCCGAAACGCACCGCCACCGATTCCGGCTGGAAGACCAGGCTGACCGCATGCTGGAACACCACCGAGTCCGCCCAGGCCGCAAAGGTCGCGGCAATCATTTCCTGGCCTTCCGGGAAAAACGCCGGCAAGGCTTTTTCCTGCTCCAGACGACGGGCAATCAACGACGTGTCGCAATAGATATCCGCGCCGATCTGCAAAACCGGCGTCCTGCGATAGCCACCGGTCAGCGCAGTCAGATCGGGTTTTGGCATCACCGGCGAAATGTTCACCGAGCGCCAGGACAACCCCTTGAAGCCCAACAGCAGGCGGGCTTTTTCGGCAAAAGGGGACGTCGGGTAATGATGAAGAATCAACTCGGACATGCTCGGCTCCGCCGCACGGATAAGGAATCCGCAGCTTAGCGCGCAATCGACAAGCGGCCTACAGATCTGCCTGATAGGAACTTATCAGTCAGGTTGATAAGCCCGCAGCGGCGCTCGCGACCAGACATTCCTTGGCGCTTTTCCTGAGTTTTTTGATCAGCCGTTCCTGCCGTAGCGCTTCGCTCTTATCGCGACAGACTTCTGTGTAAACGAGTGCCACGGCCGGGCTGGAGAGGAAGAACCGCGCACCTTTGCCGCTCTGGTGAGTGGCGAAGCGCCGCACGGGGTCGTCGCTGATGCCGCAGTAAAGCGAACCATTGGCGGCGCGAACGAGATAGACGAACCAGGGTTTGCTGACGGGCAGCACCGGTTCGGCGGCAGTGTCGGAAGATTCGCTGAGGGTGCTCACGTGACGATCATGGCTTGTAGGAAACAAGCCGCGATCTTATCAGCGACTGGCCTGGAATGCCTTCAGCCCCTTGAGGGCTTGAGCACGAACGGCGTTTCTGACCAGAGGCGTCCACCCCAGTATCAGCCCTTTGAAACCCAGCGCCTGCCGCGACCAGGCCCACAGGTCGAAGTTGTCGTGGTGCTCGCAGATCTTGCCGTCGCGAAACACGAAGCGCGCCTGAATATCGTTGACCACAACGTTGCCGGTCTGGCTGAACAGGTACGTCGCGACCCAGTGCGCACCGCCCGTGCGATCGTCGGCCCGCACGTTGTCGAAGGTCAGGGAGAAGTCCTTGGCCCGAGTGGTGAGCATGCGCCACATGTCGCCGGCGTCGCGACCGCGCAGTTCGCCGAACGCCGGATCACTGAACACCACATCGTCGGTGTAACAGGCGCTCATGGCCTCGGCATCCAGACGCTGAAAAGCCTGGTAGAACCGGGTGATCAATGCGTTGTGGGCATCACTCATGGGCAAACTCCGTACGTTTGAAGGATTGCCTGCACGATAGTCTGCAAAGACGGGGAAGACCATGGGCATTCGTGGCGGGAATATCGGGACTGCCCGAGTGCATTGCGAACCTAATGCACCATGCCACTCTCACGGGCATAGGCAAAAAGGTCCACATCCGTGGAAATGCCCAGCCGCTGCATCGCCATGCTTTTCTGTTTGCTGATGGTCGAAACGCTGCGTTTGAAGTGACCAGCGATCTCACTGACGGTCATGCCACTGGCGAGCATTCTGACCACTTCGTGCTCTTTTGCGGAAAGCACAGCGGAACTCGACTGCCCCTGGGCATCTGCCTGAAGTAGCGCGGTGCGCAACGACTGGCTGATATAACGGAGCCCTTCACCCACCGATTTGATCGCCAGGGGCAGTTCCTTTGCCGACGCGCCTTTGTCGATGATCGCCCCCACGCCCAGTGCGAATGCCGCCCTCAGCGTGGTGACGCTGGCAAACATCGTGACCAGAATGATAGGCATCGTCGGGTAGCCACGTCGCACCCGGCTCAGCATTTTCAGCCCATCGGCCTGCAAGTTGCCCGGCATGCAAAAGTCGGTGATCAACAGATCACAAGGCGTCGTGCACAGCAGACTCAACAGACTGTCGGGACCATCCGCCTCCCCTACCACCACACATGTCCGGTTCAGATCGACGAGCATTCGCATGCCGATACGAACGACCGGATGGTCGTCAGCAATGATTACGCGCATTGTCGGATTTATCCTGTTAGGTGACTGGAATGCGCGAAAAATAGCGCCGTCCGGGTCCTACCACAACGCCCTTTCCCGAGCGTAAAACCACCTCACCCAATGTAATCGGGAGCCTGGTTTTTCTCCCACGAAACAAAAAGAACCGCCCTACATTTATAAGCTACATCGGCTACACAGAAGGACTACAGACAACGCTACGCAGCAGGGCGATTTTTAGTCCGCAACACCCTTTCGTACACCGATCCCTCCGTTTTCGTATTAGTTGCATTCCGCATGGCGACCTCGACCGATAGATTGCGCCCTGTCCGTATCGGGCAACTCCCAATCATCGCTCATCAAGGAAGAGCCATACATGAACACGCGTTTATCCCTTCTGACCGCTGCCTTGCTGCTGACCGTTTCCTCATCCGCCTTTGCTGCCTCCAGCACGGACCTGACCGTGAAAGGTCTGATCACTCCGAATGCATGCACGCCAGTACTGGCCGGGGGCGGCATCGCCGATCACGGCAAGTTTTCCGTACAAGACCTCAATCCCGACAAACACACTTACTTGCCTGAAATAATCATGCAAATGACAGTGAACTGCGATGCGGCTACGCCGTTTGCCATAAACCCGATTGATAACCGTGCAGGCACAAGCACTGCGGGCAATTACTTTGGCCTGGGGCTGATCAATACCCACGAAAAGCTGGGCCACTTTCGCGTTGTTCCGCGCAATGTGATGGCGGACGGCACCCACGCTCAAGCCATTCTCTCCACTGATGGTGGCGAGACCTGGCTTAAGGAAGGGTCTGCGGCATTCTGGGGGGCCAACAACATCTGGAGTGTCGGTGCTCCGGGTGCCGTCATTGCTCCCATCGCGATGAAGGAGTTGAACCTTGATCTCCATGTGCGTACCGGCATCGCCCCCGCCAACAGCCTGACCCTGACCGACGAAGTCACACTCGACGGCTCCGCAACCCTCCAGATCAAGTACCTGTAACCCTCCGTCATCAACGAGCAACGCCTGGCACACAGCGTTGCCCGCTCACTCAAAGGACGACCCATCATGGAAAGATGCTCCTTCGCTCTATTGGCTCCACTGTTGTTCGCCTGTGCCCCCATGGCCCTCGCCTCCAGCAGCACAGAAATGAGCGTCACCGGCCTGATCACCCCCAGCGCCTGCACACCCAGCCTGTCCGGCGGCGGCATCGTCGACCATGGCAAAGTCACGGTGAAAGACCTGAGACCGGACCAGCCCACAGCCCTGGAAAACGGCACGCTGTATCTGGAGGTGAATTGCGATGCCGCCACGCCGTTTACCCTGACGACGATCGACAACCGCGAAGGCACGTCCGCCATTCACCCCAATAGTCACGGGCTGGGCGTCATCAACGACGACCAGAACCTGGGCAGCGTTGCACTGGGCCTGTTCGATACGGTGGCCGATGGGGTTGCGGTGAAAACCATCATTTCCCTCAACGACGGTGCCACTTGGCGAGTGTCCTCCTACCTGGGGCACGCCGGCCGGACCGCGTTCGCGGCATTGAACGACCTCGGCACACCGATCGCCATCAAGAATTTGCGCGCACGGCTCACGGCATTCACCACCATCGTGCGCGCAAATGACCTGACGCTGACCGATGAAATCCCCATCGACGGGTACGTCACCCTGCAACTGAATTACTGATCGACCGGTATTCCCGGCTCCATTTTTTCGAACAATCAACGAGACACGTCATGACGATGTTTTCCAATGTCACCCGTCATCTGTTCCATTCGGGCATCGGCGCATTCGCCCTGCTGCTGACTGCAAACGCCCAGGCCGACGGCATGGTGCCGAACACTTCGGTGGTCATCATCAACGAGGCCGACGGCGAAGCGTCCGTGTCCGTGACCAACACCGATGCCAACCTGGCGTTGATGCACGTCACCCTCGAAGACATTGCCGAAGACAGTGAGTCGCTGGTGTTCGTGACACCACCACTGGCGCGCATCGAAGCGGGTAAAACGCAATTGGTGCGGTTCATTCTGCAATCGGATAAACCCCTGCTCACTCAGCGTTTGAAGCGCGTGATCTTCGAAGGTATCCCACAAGGCAAAGCCGCCGCCGAGGCGGGGCAGGCACGGGTGGGCGTGACAGTGCGCCAGAACTTGCCGGTGATCCTGCACCCCAAAGGACTGGCCCCCAATCGCACGCCATGGACCGACCTTCAATGGTCGCTGAAGGACGGTCAACTGACCGTTCGCAACGACACGCCTTATGTGGTGCGTCTGGGCCAGGAAGTGCAGTTGTTGCCGGCGGCGGGCAACGCGATGCTGCCAAAAACCTACGTGCTGCCCGGTGAACACATCAGCATCAGGGTCGCCGTGGGCGCCGCCACACAGGTGCGTTTTCAACCGGCGACGGTCTACGGCTTTGCAGTACCGCATTACGAGGCGCCCATCCAGTCCTGAACCCCCTGACGGCGTCATCAAGGAACATTGAGCGCCAATGTTTCAGGGCGACGGCCACTTGGCCGTTGCCACAGGCGCGTCTGTAACCGCACGCACGCCGCGATAACCCAAGTGATCCTGATGAACACAGTATCGAATTACCGTGATGGCGAAGCCGTGCCCGTTATTCGGGACGGCGCTCGCCCTCATCCATGGCAGCGAACCACATTGGCCTTGCTGCTGAGCAACGCACTGATGATGCTCGACGCCTACGGTGAAGTGTCGATGCCCGCGTCGTTCGACAAAGACACGTTATTGCAGCGCGGCATCGATCCGGCGCTGGCGACGCTGCTGATGCAGGCGCCGCAGTTCACGGCCGGCCGCCACCCGGTCACGCTCATCGTCAACGGCCAGCGTCATGGCCGGGTCGATATCACGTTCGATCGCGAAGGTGCGTTGTGCTTCGATCGCGCACTGCTCGATGCAGCGAACCTGAAGGTGCCCGATCGTTTGCTGGACGATGGCCCATGCCACGATTTTCTGGGCAGCGCTTCGCAGACCGTCATCGAACCCGACCCCGCGGCCCTGGCCCTGTCGTTGATCGTGCCCACCGATGCGATACGCCCCAGTGCCCGGGATTTTTCAGGCTATCAAACCGGTGGTGTCGCCGGTTTGATCAACTACGACGTCACCGGTTTGCACGGCCGTTCTGCCAACAGCACCAGCCGCTACGCCTCGGCCAACACTGAACTCGGCTTCAATGCCGGTGACTGGATCGTGCGCAGCCGTCAGGTGCAGACCTGGCAGGACGATGTGTCCACAACGACTCATATTGCGGCCTACGCCCAGCGTACTTTCGCCAGCCAGGAAGCAGTGCTGCAGGCGGGTCAGATCAACCTCTACAACCCAGTGCTCGCCGGCGCGCAGATCACCGGCGTGCAAGTGCTGAATGAACAAGCACTGCAGGTCGAAGGGCAAAGCGCGGTCATTGAAGGGATCGCCAACAGTCAGGCCCAGGTCGAGGTCCGGCAAAACGGTTCACTGATCCATTCCACGGTGGTACCCGCCGGCCCGTTCGCGCTCACCAATGTGCGGCGGCTCAACACGCGCTCCGACGTGGAAGTCACGATCAAGGAGACCGATGGCAGCGAGCGCAATTTTACCGTGCCGGCCGCGATGTTGGGGGTCGGCTTGCCTGCACCCGGTTATTCGCTGGGCGCCGGTCAGGTGCGCAATGTCGGTGACGCGCAGGGTGGCGATCCCTGGGTCATCAGCGGCGGCTGGAGCGGCGCGTTCACCCCGCAAGTGTCGCTCAGCGCCGGCCTGACCGGTGCCGCCGACTATCGCGCGGCGGGTGCCAGCGTCGGCCTGTCGCCCTCACGTGTCACCCAGGTGCAAGCCACGCTCGCTGGTGCGCAGGCCAGCGGCAGACAAGCCAGTCAAGGGCTTCAAGCTGACCTGAGCGTCTCGCATCGGCTAAACGAGCAATGGGCGCTCAATGCCGGCAGTTCTTACCGAACCCTGGGTTACCGGGAACTGGAAGAGGCGGTGTTCGCCAACACGTCCGACAACAGCCAATCCCGTTACCGCGATCAGCAAAGCGCGGCCCTGTCATGGTCGCATCCATGGCTCGGCGCCTTCAGCAGCGGCTTCAGCCGGTCCAGTTCGTTCGACGGTCAAAGCAGCAGCCGCGCGCTCGCGTCCTGGGGCACCAGCATCGCGGGTGTATCCGTCTCGGCGACCGCCGAATGGCAGCTCAGCGGTTCGAACGGCAACGATGACAGCGTCTACCTGAACCTCAGCATTCCGCTGGGCGAAAACCGCCGGGCACGCAGCTGGGTGCGCAGTTCCGCCGGCGAATACCGCAGCGGCGTGGGCTTGAGTGAACGGGTCAACGATCAACTGGGTTACCGGGTAGGCGTCGAACACGACACGCGCGACAAACAGGTGCAATCCACGGCCGGCGTTTCGCTGCTGCCGCGCTACACCCAGCTCGATCTCAATTACACCCGCGCAGATGCCGAGCGCTCCAGCTACCAGGCCAGCGCTCGCGGTGGCGCCGTGCTGCACGGTGGTGGCGTGACGCTGTCGCCGTACCCGGTGAGCGACACCTTTGCATTGCTGTCGGTCGGTGACATGGGTTCCATCAAAGTGTCGACGCCCAGCGGTCCGGTGTGGACCGACTGGCAAGGTCAGGCGGTGATCCCGCAAGTAAGGGCTTACGGCAAAAGCCCGGTGGAAGTCGACACCAAAACCCTGCCCCGCAACGCCGACATTAACAACGGCCTGGCGGTGATTTCGGCCGGTCGCGGCGCCGTCGACAACGTTGAATTCGGCATCACGATGACCCGTCGGGCCTTGCTCAAGGCCACTACCGCCAATGGCGCGCCCCTGCCGCGCGGTGCCTCCGTGAACACCGCGGATGGCGAATTCGTGACCTTGGTGCAGGACGGCGGCCTGGTGTTTTTGCCCAACGCTCTCGACCGCCGTGCGCTGTGGATCAGCGCGCCGGGGCTGGAGCGCTGCGAACTGCGCTTCGAACTGCCCACCGACGCCGACGCCAACGCGTACTACGAAACCGCCCCTGCCAAGTGCCAAGCACTCTGAGGATGACTTCATGACCCTGTCTCGCTACCTGCTATTGACCCTCGCCCCCCTGGCACTGAGCGGATTCACGCCACTGGCCTCGGCGTCCACGGACGACTGCCAGTTCAACCTGAGCCAGCCGGAGCTCGATTACGGGCTGATGAACCGGTCGATACGGCCTGATGCGGCATCCGAACGCAACCTTGGTGAACGCCAGCTCAGCCTGACCTTGAGCTGTGCGCAGCCCATCGACATGAGCCTGTTCTACCGGGCGATGGCCGCGACCGCCGGACGCTTTCACTTTGCTGAACGCGGCAGCTATCAGATGCGTATTCACGATGCCGTGCTCGATGGCCAATCGGTCGATATCGGGTTGATTGCCGGGGGCGGACAGCCGCCGGCAGAAACGGCGTCGAGCCTGATCTGGCGACCGGAGCACGGGGTCGTTCCGGTGCAAGCCGGCGTGCCGGTGCAGGGGCGCAGTTTCTCGGCGCAGCTTGAGCTGACGGCCTGGGTTCAGGAGCAAGGCATGCAGGTGCGTGACGCGGTGACCTGGGAGGCCTTTGGGGTATTCGACGCCGCCGGACTCACCCGTGAGGCGACCTTGCGCGCCCGATTCGCTCCGGCGGCCTGCGAACCGGTGCTGTCCAACGGCGGTGTGGTCGACTTTGGCACCCTGTCGAAAAAAGACCTGCACGCCGACAAGGACACACACCTGTCGCCCAAGTCGTTGACGCTGAGGGTCGGCTGCGACGCGCCGACGACCTTCGCCTTGATCATGCATGACAACCGCTCAGGCTCGGCAACGCTCGACAGCGAGATCGACTACGGCCTGGGCAAAGACAGCCGCGGTAACAGGATTGGCCGTTTTTCACTGCGCGTAGACCCGGCCGACGCCCATGCCGACGGCTTCGCCCGCCTCTATCGAACCGACTCCAGCATCGCCGGTACGGCCTGGAGCACCGGCAGCGCCAACCCGATCGCCATCGGTAAAAGCCGTTACCTGGCGTTCACCGACAACACCGACAGCGGCGCTGGCCCGGTGCTGATCCAGAACCTCAGCAGCACGGTGACTGTCGATGCCGTCATCGCCCCCACCAACAGCCTCGACCTGAGCAGCGCCATCGAGCTCGACGGCGCGGGGACGATCGAGATTATTTACCTGTAACACCCAGCCCGATCCTGCTGGATTCGGGGCGCACTTGAGCGGCTCGGGGCAGTCAGGACACAACCCTAGAAGTGAGCAAATAATGATCAAAAAGTACTTGGCAGCACTCTCCGCCACCGCACTGATTGGCGTTGCGCCTTATGCAGTGGCGGCTTCGAGCATTGACCTGACTGTCACAGGTCTCATCACGCCGAGAGCTTGCACTCCTTCGTTGTCCGATGGAGGAACGGTCGACGTCGGCCAGGTGCAGGCAAAAGACCTCAACCTGACAAGTGACACGATAGTAGGCAGTCATCCGATGCAGCTGACGGTCGCGTGTGACGCGTCAACGCCATTTGCACTTAACGGTATTGATAACAAAGCCGGAACATCATCGTCCAACCTGTATTTCGGATTGGGCCTGACCAGCAATAACGAAAAAATCGGTTATTTCACGCCAGCGATCCAAAGCGCGCTTGCGGACGGACAACCTGTGCACTCGATCCGATCAACTGATAACGGTGCGAGTTGGACGCGCATCTATCAGATCCTGAAGGATAACCTCACATCGGTAAGCGCTGTCGGCACTCTCACGCCAATCTCCGTGAAAGACCTCACGATGGAACTGATGATCTACACCTTCATTGCCCGCGCCGATAGCCTCACCTTAACCGACGATGTCACTATCGACGGTTCAGCCACATTTGAAATGAAGTACCTGTAAGCCGTGCACCTTGCCCGAGGTCCTGCTTCGGGCAAGGACTGATTCCGCTCACCACACACAGCGAAACCTGTCCCATGAAAAAGACTCCACACGCGCTGACGATGGCGATCTTCGTCCTGATGTCGCCGCTCACCTTGGCCACCTCATCGACAGACCTGAGGGTCACAGGCCTCATCACCCCACTTGCCTGCACCCTGATGCTGTCCAACAGCGGCCTCGTCGATTACGGAAAAATCTCCCGGCAAGACCTGAACGTCGACAAGCGCACTCGACTGCGCGACCAGACACTCGACCTCAACATTCAGTGCAATGCGCTCACGCGTTTTGCTCTGCTGATGCGCGACAACCGCGACGGCTCGGCCATCGTCAACAGCGAGATTTACTACGGCCTGAACCACGACCACAGCCACAATAAAATCGGCTTGTATTCGCTGAACTTCGATCCTGCCAGCACGGTGGTGGACGACCTGACGCAGGTCTATCGAACCGACTCGACCACGGGGGGCAAAGCCTGGAGCCCGTCGAACAGCCAGCCCATCCCGATGGGTTCCCGAAGCTATCTCGGCTTTACCGACAGCGCAGGCAGCAGCGCCGGCCCGATAGCCATCCGCAACCTGACCAGCCGGGTGACGGTCGAAACGGTCATCGCGCCCACCTCCGAACTGGACCTGAGTGCCGAAGTGCAACTCGACGGCTCGGCGACCCTGGACATTGTTTACCTGTAGTTCAGACCTTTTCGCTGACGACCTGAACGTACAGCGAACGTCCGGCGCCGAGGCCGGCAACGATTGCACCGAGGCCAATGACACCGAAAATCCAGCCCAGCGCCGTCCAGCCGCCGGTCCAGTCATGCACGATGCCGACCGCGAACGGCCCCATCGAGGCCAGGGTGTAGCCGAACCCTTGGGCCATGCTCGACAGGTTGGCCGCGACATGCGAGTCCCGCGAGCGCAGTACGATCAGGGTTAACGCCAGGCTGAAGGTAGCGCCCTGCCCCAGACCGAGCAGAATCGCCCAGCCCCACAGACCTTCGATCGGTGCGTAGAGACAGCCGAACAGACCTCCGAGGGTCATCAGCATCACCACCACAATGGCCAGTCGCTGATCCTTGCCGCGTGTCGCCAGCCAAGGCGCCGCGAGAGAACTGGCCAACTGGACGATCACTGATCCTGACAGCACCAGACCGGCCTCGACCGGTGTCAGCCCGCGACCGATCAGGATCGACGGCAACCAGCCGAATACGATGTACGCCAGGGACGATTGCAGGCCCATGTACAACGTCACTTGCCAGGCCAGCGGATCGCGCAGCAGTCCGCGAACACGGTAGGCGACGTTGTGTGCGCCCTGTTTGTGCCCACCCACTTGCGGCAGCCAGAAAATCGCCGCGACCACCGCCGGCAGCACCCAGAAGCCCAGGCCCATGGCCCAGCTCTGGTCGAAATGCTCACTCAACGGCACCGTGGCGCCGGCGGCCATTGCGGCGCCCAGGCACAACGCCATAGTGTAGACACCGGTCATGGTGCCGGCCTGTTTCGGGAAGTCGCGTTTGACGATGCCTGGCAACAACACACCGATCACACCGATGCTCGCACCGGCCAGCACGCTACCGGCAAACAAGCCAATCTCGCCAAATGAACTGCGCAAAATGATCCCGCCCGCCAGCGTCAGCAGAATCCCCAACACCACACGCTCGGCGCCAAAACGGCGCGCCAGCACCGGTGCCAGAGGGGCGAACAGGCCGAGGCAGAGCACCGGCAATGTCGTCAACAAACCGGCCTGGGCCGCCGACAATCCGAGGGTCTTCGAGACCTCGCCAAGCATCGGCGCCATGCTCGACAGCGCCGGACGCAGGTTCAACGCCACCAGGATCAAGCCCAGTAACAACAGCCATGGCCGGCGCAGGATCGGGTGACGTTGCTGGACTTGCTCATCATCCGCTTCAGCGTCGATCAGCAACTCTTCGAGCTCCGCCGTGCGCTTGGGTTGCGTGAAATTACTATCGCTGCTGGACATGGAGTTCTCGGTTTCAAGGTTCATTGATCAACTGCCTCGACAGGGCTTTGGCCCGTTCCGGGTCACGTTGCTCGACGGCATCCAGCAGTTCGATGTGCAGGTCGAACACTTCCTGGCGTCGCGGGGTGATGTTCAAGGTCTGGCGCAATTGCGCGCCGATGACGCTCGAGAAATAGCGATACAACTCACTCAGTGTCGGGTTGTGCGCGGCATCGACCAGACGGCGGTGGAACACCAGATCGCAGGCGATGTAGCTGTCGAGATCGCCGTGGTAGTGGCTGCCGCTGACGCCGAGCGCTTCGCGCAACGCCACCAGGTCTTCGTCTGTCCGGCGCAGTGCCGCGAGGCCAATGGCTTCGACTTCAAGGATGTGCCGCGTCTCACGGGCCTGCTCATGGGTGCAGCGGGACAAGGCTTTCATGGTGTCCAGCGGATCGATGACGGCCCGCAGGTAGCTGCCGTCGCCCTGACGGATTTCGATCAAGCCGGAAAACGCCAACACGCGCATGGCTTCACGCACGGTATTGCGGCTGATGCCCAGCTCGGTAGCCAGTTCCGGCTCGGTGGGGAGACGTTGGCCGACGACCCAGACACCTTGCGTGATACGAAGGCGCAGCTGGTCCAGCGCTTGGTCGACCAAAGATCGCTTGGTCAATGGAGAAATGTCTGACATGGAATTCGCCCTTTCATCCAATCATAGGATGAATTTTCTGACATGTTAGTCAGCTACCTGTAGGACGGCAACCGCCTACGGTCAGAGAGAAGGAAATGGAGCGGGATTATCGATGAGTCAAAATTACCCTTTAAGGGTAATTTCAGGGATAGGGTTCACAGCTTCTTATGGAAAAGAACACACCCCACTACAACCTAACGGTGATCAAGGACGATGTCAGGCGGCTTGGGAAAAATGCATTTACCGCAACCGCGCGGAAAAACGGCCGGGACCTGGGTTTAACCCTCGAGGAAATGCAGCCACTTCGAAGGTCGCGGTGAAACCATGAGCGTGAAAGGAATGGAGCGCCGGATTGATGATTTGTCTGGATGGGAGTGCCAGGCATGCGGGGAAGTCATACTCGACCCCGGCTGCTCGGAGCGCTATTCGGATGCCGGCGACGAGTTAGTCCTCGCCGGCAGACAAATGATCGGCAGCGAGATGAAGCGCATCCGCCGCAAACTGCACCTGTCGCAAAAAGAAGCCGTTCTGCTTTTGTCCGGAGGCGGACATAACGCGTTTTCTCGTTACGAGCGCGGCGAACTGCTTCCACCTAAAGCATTGATGGTGCTGATGCGCTTGCTTGATCGCTATCCCCATTTGCTCACCGATGCGCGAAGTTTTGGCGAAGGCGCAGACTTGAGGGGATTCAAGGACATCGTTCACAAAGAACATGAAACGCTCACTGTGACCTGAACAGCACACACAAAAAACCCGGCACAGGGCCGGGTTTGTTTTACCTGTCAGCCGACATCAATGCAGAATCTGGCTCAGGAACATCTTGGTCCGATCATTCTGCGGGTTATCGAAGAAGTCGTTCGGCGCAGCCTGTTCGACGATTTCGCCCTTGTCCATGAAGATCACACGGTTGGCCACGGTGCGGGCGAAGCCCATTTCGTGGGTGACGCAAAGCATGGTCATGCCGTCTTCAGCCAAGCCGATCATGGTGTCCAGCACCTCTTTCACCATCTCGGGGTCGAGTGCCGAAGTCGGTTCGTCGAACAGCATGATTTTCGGTTTCATGCACAGCGCGCGGGCAATCGCTACACGCTGTTGCTGGCCACCGGACAGTTGCCCCGGGAATTTATGCGCCTGCTCCGGAATGCGTACGCGTTCCAGGTAATGCATGGCGATTTCCTCGGCCTGACGCTTGGGCATTTTGCGCACCCACATTGGCGCCAGGGTGCAGTTCTGCAGGATGGTCAAGTGCGGAAACAGATTGAAGTGCTGGAACACCATGCCGACTTCACGGCGCACCGTTTCGATCTGCTTGAGGTCGTTGGTCAGCTCCACGCCATCGACGACGATGCGGCCCTGCTGATGTTCTTCCAGTCGGTTGAGGCAACGGATAGTGGTGGACTTGCCGGAACCCGACGGGCCGCACAACACGATACGCTCGCCCTGTTTCACGTTCAGGTTGATGTCTTTCAATACGTGAAACTGGCCGTACCACTTGTTCACGCCCTGCATCTGAATAATGCCTTCAGGGCTCACAGGCTTTTTGATTGCTTCGCTCATTACAAAACTCCTAACGCTTGTGGCCAGTGTCGAGCTTGCGTTCCAGATGCATGGAATAGCGCGACATACCAAAACAGAAAATCCAGAACACCAGGGCCGCGAACACATAACCTTCAGTGGCCATGCCCAGCCATTTCGGGTCGGCGGCGGCTTGTTTGACGCTGTTGAGCAGGTCGAACAGGCCGATGATGATCACCAGGCTGGTGTCCTTGAACAGCGCAATGAAGGTGTTGACGATGCCTGGGATGACCAGCTTCAGGGCTTGCGGCAGGATCACCAGGCCCATGCTGCGCCAGTAGCCGAGGCCCATCGCGGCAGCCGCTTCGTACTGACCTTTTGGAATCGCTTGCAGACCACCGCGCACCACTTCGGCGACGTAGGCCGACTGGAACAGGATCACGCCGATCAGTGCCCGCAGCAGCTTGTCGAAGCTCATGCCTTCGGGCAGGAACAACGGCAGCATCACCGACGACATGAACAGCACCGTAATCAACGGCACGCCGCGCCAGAACTCGATGAAGGTCACGCAGACCACACGAATCGCCGGCATGTTCGAACGACGCCCCAGCGCCAGGACGATACCCAGTGGCAACGCGCCGGCGATACCGACGGTGGCGATCACCAGGGTCAGCATCAAGCCGCCCCATTGACTGGTCGCCACCTGAGTCAGGCCAAAGATGCCGCCATGCAGCAGGAAGTAGGCAATGATCGGGTACAGCACCAGAAAGCTCAGGCCATACACCGCTTTGCGGTGAAAGCGCGACATGAACAACGGTGCGATACCGATGACCGCCAGCCACACGGTCAGGTCGACGCGCCAGCGCAGTTCAGGCGGGTAGTAGCCGTACATGAACTGGCCAAACCGCTGTTGGATGAACACCCAGCAGGCGCCCTCCTTCGTGCAGTCGGCGCGCGTGGTGCCGACCCAGTTGGCGTCCAGGATCGCCCAATGCAGGATCGGTGGCACCACCAGGTAAATCAGATAAAACGCGAACAGGGTCAGCAAGGTATTGAGCCAGCTGGAGAACATGTTCGCGCGCATCCATGCAATCACACCGATGCTGCTGCTCGGTGGAGGCATGTCTGGTTTGAAAGTATGAGTACTCATGCGCTATTCCTTACCGCTCGATCAGCGCAATGCGCTTGTTGTACCAGTTCATCAGCAGGGAAATGCTGATACTGATCGCCAGGTACACACTCATGGTGATCGCAATCACCTCGATCGCCTGCCCGGTCTGGTTCAGCACCGTACCGGCAAACAACGACACCATTTCCGGGTAACCAATACCGGCCGCCAGCGAGGAGTTCTTCGCCAGGTTCAGGTATTGGCTGGTGAGCGGTGGAATGATCACGCGCAGGGCTTGCGGGATGATCACCTTGCGCAGGGTCGGACCGTTACGCAGCCCGAGCGAGTGCGCCGCTTCGGTCTGGCCGTGGCTGACCGACTTGATGCCCGAACGCACGATCTCGGCGATGAACGCCGCGGTGTACACCGTCAGGGCCAGGGTCAATGCCAACAGTTCCGGGATCAGTACCCAGCCACCCACGAAGTTGAAGCCCTTGAGCTCCGGCATTTCCCAGTGCAGCGGCGCGCCGAAGATCAACGCGCACAGCGCCGGGATCACCAGGAACAGCGCCAGGCCAACCCAGAATTTGTGGAACGGAACGCCGGTCTCTTCGAAGCGTTTGGTGGCCCAGCGGCTCATCAGCACGATGGCGACAATGGCCACGACAATGCTCGCCACAAACGGCCAGAACCCGTCCGCCGCCAACGCGGCCGGCATGTTCAGGCCACGGGTGCTGACGAAGAAGGTGTCGCCGAAGTTATGGCTGTTGCGTGGCCCCGGCATGGTCAGGAAGACCGCGAAGTACCAGAACAGGATTTGCAGCAGCGGCGGAATGTTGCGGAAGACTTCCACATAAACAGTCGCCAGTTTGCTGATGATCCAGTTCTTCGACAGTCGTGACACGCCGACGATGAACCCGAGGATCGTCGCCAGGATCACGCCGATGAACGTCACCAGCAGCGTGTTGAGCAGGCCGATGACAAACACCCGGGCATAGCTGTCCGATTCGGTGTAGTCGATCAGGTGTTGAGCGATGCCGAAACCGGCACTGCGCTCCAGAAAACTGAAACCGGAAGTAATACCCCGGTGTTGAAGGTTGGTCTGCGTGTTATCGAACAGATACCAGCCCATCGAGACCACCGCCACAATGGTGATGATCTGAAACAGCCACGCACGCACTTTGGGATCGCTGAGGCTGAGCCTCTGCTTTGGTGCGCCGATTGAATTTTGCATGAAGTGCCCCGGATGTAATGGAACAGAACATCACCCGGTGGTTGGCCCACCGGGTGATAGAACCATCAGCGCACTGGTGGTGCGTATTGAATGCCGCCGTTGGTCCACAGGGCGTTCATGCCACGGTCGATTTCCAGCGGAGTGCTCTTGCCGAGGTTTTTCTCGAAGACTTCACCGTAGTTGCCGACCTGGCTGACGATCTTGACGACCCAGTCCTTCGGCAGTTTCAGGTCCTTGCCGTACTCGCCATCAGCGCCGAGCAGACGAGCAACGTCTGGGTTTTTAGTCGACTTGGCTTGTTCAACCACGTTTTTGGAAGTCACGCCTGCCTCTTCGGCGTTGAGCATGGCGTAGCCAACCCAACGAACGATGGCCAGCCACTCGTCGTCGCCGTTACGCACGACTGGACCCAGAGGTTCTTTGGAAATGGTTTCCGGCAGAACCACGTAGTCTTTCGGCGAAGCCAGCTTGCTGCGCTGTGCGTAGAGCTGGGATTTGTCGGAGGTCAACACGTCGCAACGACCGGATTCCAGCGACTTGGCGCTTTCATCGGAGGTGTCGAAAGTGATCGGGGTGTACTTCAGGTTGTTGGCACGGAAGTAGTCGGATACGTTCAGCTCGGTGGTGGTACCGGCTTGAATGCAGATGGTTGCACCGTCCAGTTCCTTGGCACTTTTCACGCCCAGCTTGCTGTTGGCCAGGAAGCCCACGCCGTCGTAGTAAGTGATGAAGCCAGGAAACTTCAGGCCCATGCCCGCGTCACGGGAACTGGTCATGGTGGAGTTGCGCGACAGCATGTCGATTTCGCCGGATTGCAGAGCGGTGAAACGCTCCTTGGCATTCAACTGGCTGAATTTGACTTTGTTTGCATCGCCGAACACTGCAGCCGCCACGGCGCGGCAGTAGTCAGCATCGATACCAACGATCTTGCCGGTGGAGTCTGGAACCGAGAAGCCCGGCAGACCATCACTGACACCGCACTGTACGAAACCTTTCTTCTGCACTGCATCCAGGGTTGCACCCGCCTGAGCGAACCCACTGATACCGAGTACTGCGGTTGCAGTCACGATAGCCAGGGTGGATTTCAACATCTTCATTCAAACCTCCAGTTTTGCTCTTGTTGTGTCGGAGCTTGAGTCCTGCCGCACCCTTTTGAGGCGTAATCGACCCGAGTTGGCTTTTTTTGGGGTCAACCGACGTAGGACCTGCGCTATGAGTCTAGTAGGAGAAAATCCACATCATGGATAACTCACTTCTCACCAATCGGCCGAACGGGCTGTAGCCCTTTCACGTTCGCGAAGCCCGTAACGGCCACTGGCGAACATCCATCACCGGATTCTTTGCTATCTCGCCGTCAGCAGTACACTGATAGTGTTACCGCAAGAGGCGAGATGGGTTGCACCGCTTTCCCATAGCAAAGCCCGTACCAGACCGCTGGCTGAACCGATTGCGCGACAGGTCAATAGCAAAACTTGTAGCCTTGCGACATCTTCTTAACTGATCAACCTGAGGCGCACTGGGATCTCGCACCCAATAAGAGCGCACGCACAACAATGGAGCAGCCATGACCGAGCCCCTTATTCTTGAACCCGTAAAGCCCGTAGACGCTTGCGTTATCTGGCTGCACGGCCTGGGCGCCGACCGCTACGACTTCCTGCCGGTGGCCGAAGCCCTGCAGGAAAGCCTGTTGACCACACGCTTCGTCCTGCCTCAGGCGCCGACCTGCGCCGTCACCATTAATGGTGGCTACGAGATGCCGAGCTGGTACGACATATTGGCCATGAGCCCGGCGCGCGCGATCAACCGCGAGCAACTGGAGGAGTCAGCGCAACGGGTCATTAAATTGATTGAAGTACAGCGAGCCGTTGGAATAGACGCCTCGCGGATTTTTCTCGCAGGCTTTTCGCAGGGCGGTGCCGTGGTATTACACACGGCCTTCCTGAAATGGCAGGGGGCGTTGGGTGGCGTACTTGCCCTCTCCACCTACGCGCCGACGTTCAGCGATGCACTCGAGCTTTCCGCCAGCCAACAGCGTATCCCGGTGCTGTGCTTGCACGGTCGGTACGATGACGTGGTGCAAAACGCCATGGGCCGTTCTGCGTATGAGCATTTAAAGCAGCGTGGTGTCACCGTGACATGGCAGGAATACCCAATGGGCCACGAAGTGTTACCCGAAGAAATTAGCGATATTGGCACCTGGCTCGCCGAGCGCTTGCGTTAAAAGCCTTCCTTTGATCATCCCGCTACGCCGCGCCCGTTTCTTGCATTACACTGGCCGGCGTACATTCCTTAACCAATTGATGAGATGACCGTGCTCAAAGCACTCAAAAAGATGTTCGGTAAAAGCGAGGTTGAGCAGCTCGCCCCAGTCGCCAGCGCTCCGTCTCACATCCCCAGCCACCGCACCGACGGTCATCAGCCTGGCCGGACCGCTGCCGTAGCGGCACCGAAACACGAGCCAGTGACCACACCGGCCGCCCCTCCTGTCGAGGTCATCGCAGCGGAACAACCGCTCAGCGAAGCCCCGAAACCTGCAAAACCACGTCGTGAACCGAAGCCAAAAGCGCCAGTTATCCCTTGGAAACTCGAAGACTTCGTCGTCGAACCCCAGGAAGGCAAAACCCGCTTCCACGATTTCAAACTCGCCCCAGAACTGATGCACGCCATCCAGGACCTGGGCTTCCCGTACTGCACGCCGATCCAGGCGCAAGTGCTTGGCTTTACCTTGGCGGGCAAAGACGCCATCGGTCGCGCCCAGACCGGCACCGGCAAAACGGCCGCGTTCCTGATTTCGATCATCACCCAACTGCTGGAAACCCCGCCGCCGAAAGAGCGCTACATGGGTGAACCACGGGCGCTGATCATCGCGCCAACCCGCGAACTGGTGGTGCAGATCGCCAAAGACGCGGCCGACCTGACCAAGTACACCGGCCTCAACGTCATGACCTTTGTCGGCGGCATGGACTTCGACAAGCAGCTCAAGCACCTCGAAGCCCGTCACTGCGACATCCTCGTGGCCACCCCGGGCCGCCTGCTCGACTTCAACCAGCGCGGCGACGTGCACCTGGACATGGTCGAAGTGATGGTGCTGGACGAAGCCGACCGGATGCTCGACATGGGTTTCATCCCACAAGTGCGTCAGATCATTCGCCAGACACCGCCGAAGAACGAGCGTCAGACGCTACTGTTCTCCGCGACCTTCACCGAAGACGTGATGAACCTCGCCAAGCAATGGACCACCGACCCGTCGATCGTCGAGATCGAGTCGCAGAACGTGGCCAGCGAAAACGTCGAGCAGCACATCTACGCCGTTGCCGGTGCCGACAAATACAAACTGCTCTACAACCTGGTCAACGACAACGGTTGGGAACGGGTAATGGTGTTCGCCAACCGCAAGGATGAAGTGCGCCGCATCGAAGAACGCCTGGTGCGCGATGGCGTCAACGCCGCGCAACTGTCCGGCGATGTACCGCAACACAAGCGCATCAAGACGCTGGAAGGATTCCGCGAGGGCAAGATTCGCGTGCTGGTCGCCACCGATGTCGCCGGTCGCGGCATTCACATCGACGGCATCAGCCACGTGATCAACTTCACCCTGCCGGAAGTTCCGGACGACTACGTACACCGTATCGGTCGTACCGGTCGCGCCGGTGCCGATGGCGTGTCCATCAGTTTTGCCGGTGAAGACGACTCCTACCAGCTACCGTCCATCGAGGCGCTGCTGGGCCGCAAGATCAGCTGTGAAACACCGCCGACGCATCTACTGCGGGCGGTTGAGCGCAAACGCCCGTAACCGGGAATTGTCAGAAAGAGGCGCAGCCGGAAACGGACTGCGCTTTTTTTTCGCCCCGCTTTTTTACAAGCGCTTGCCCAACGCAACTAAAAGTCCATAATAGACAAATTAGTTTACTTGCAGCTTCCGGAGCCGACCATGTCCAGTACGCCTTATGTGATCACCCAGCCTCAGGCCCGCGAACTGCTGGCGAAGGTCGACGTGCCGCAAATCCTGCGTAAGCTGTTTCGCGATCTGGCGGCCGGGCAAGCGGTGCAACCGGCGCAGCAACTGGTGGAATTCCCTCAGGGTGCGGGCGACTTCATCAACTACCTCGGCGTACTGGCGCAAGATGGCGTCTACGGGGTTAAAACCTCACCGTACATCGTGCGCGAACAAGGCCCGCTGGTGACTGCCTGGACGCTGCTGATGTCGATGCAGACCGGCCAGCCGCTGCTACTGTGCGATGCCGGTGAATTGACCACCGCACGCACGGCGGCAACCACCGCTGTCGCTGTTGATGCACTGGCGCCTTTGACGGCGCAGCGCCTGGCGATCATCGGCAGCGGCAAAGTCGCCCAGGCGCACTTGCACTACGTCAAAGGCCTGCGCGACTGGCAAAGCATCAGCCTCTACTCGCCGAGCCTGAGCGAGCAAAACCCCGAAGTATTGGCGCAGCTCCAGCGTCTCGATCCTCGTCTGACCATTGTCGACAGCCGCGAAGCGGCCATTCAGAACGCCGACGTGATCATGCTGTGCACCTCTTCCGCCGGCCCGGTGATCGACCCGGCTATCTTGAGCAAACCGGCGCTGATCACCTCCATCAGCACCAACGCCCCGCGCGCCCACGAAGTACCGCCGCAGAGTCTCAATGACATGCAGGTGTTCTGCGACTATCGTCTGACCACGCCGGGTTCGGCGGGCGAGATGCTGATTGCTGGCGAGCGGCATGGCTGGGACAAGCACTCGATAGTCGGCGACCTGCCCGACCTGCTGAGCGGCAAGGTACAACGCCCCGACTACCACCGGACGGTGTTCTTCCGCTCCATCGGCCTGGGACTGGAAGACATCGCACTGGCGAATGCCATCTATCACCTACAGCATTAACACCACGCCCCCTTGTGGGAGCCGGGTTTGCCCGCGATGCAGGCGCCACGCTCTGTCAGGCACACCGCGGCGATGCAATCGCGGGCAAGCCCGGCTCCCACAGGGTTCCTATCTATCAATGGCATTTGCGCCCTACAGGAGACGTTCATGAGCCAGGCAGACTTCATCATCATCGGCGGCGGGATTGCCGGGGCTTCCACCGGTTTTTGGCTGTCGCAGCAGGCCAGGGTGATTGTGCTCGAACGCGAATCCCATCCGGCCTATCACTCCACCGGACGCTCCGCCGCGCTCTACACCGCCGCCTACGGCACACCCCAGGTTCGCGCGCTGACCCAGGCCAGCCGCGACTTCTTCGACGCGCCGCCTGCCGGCTTCTGCGAACACCCACTGCTGACACCGCGCGGCGAGATGACCGTGGACTTCACCGGCGACCCGGCCGAGCTCAATAATCAATACCTCAGCGCCAAAGCCACGGTGCCCGAGATGCAACTGCTCAGCGCCGATGACGCTTGCGCGCGCCTGCCGATCCTGCGGCGGGAAAAAGTCCACGGCGCGATCTACGACCCGACCGCCAGCGACATCGACACCGATGCCCTGCACCAGGGTTACTTGCGCGGCATCCGACGCAACAAAGGCGAAGTCATTACCGACACCGAAGTGCTAAGCCTGACCCGCGATGCTGACGGTGTGTGGCAAGTCACCACCAATGGCCAGACCTTCAGCGCCCCCGTCATCATCAATGCCGCCGGTGCCTGGGCTGACAAAATCGGTCAGCTGGCGGGTGCCAAACCGCTGGGCCTGCAACCGAAACGGCGTGCCGCCTTCATCTTCGCCGGGCCCGAGGGCGTGGACATCCACCATTGGCCGATGCTGGTCAGCCTCGACGAGTCTTTCTACATGAAGCCCGACGCCGGTATGTTCCTCGGCTCGCCCGCCAACGCCGACCCGGTGGAACCGCATGACGTACAGCCGGAGGAACTGGACATCGCCATGGGCATTTACCAGATCGAAGAAGCCACCACCCTGACCATTCGCCGCCCGACCCGCACCTGGGCCGGGTTGCGCAGTTTTGTCAGCGACGGCGATTTACTGTCCGGCTTCGACCCGCAGGTCCCGGGCTTATTCTGGGTGGCGGCACAGGGCGGCTATGGCATCCAGACTTCGCCGGCCATGGGCCAGGCCAGCGCAGCGCTGGTACGCGGTGAACGCTTGCCCGAGCAGCTCACGCGTTTCGGTCTGGACGCCGACATGCTTTCCCTGGCTCGCCTCGGCTGATCGCCTGTTCAGGTGACGTGTCGCCACGATTACGGCAAACTTCCAGCGCCCGTTTTTACCGGGCGCTGACGCTGCCTGGAGCTCCACTGTATGAACGCACCTGAAAAAGACCCGGCGCTGGACAATTACCGAGCGATCGCCGATGCCATCGCCACGCTGTTCTTTCCTCATGCCGAGGTGGTGCTGCACGACCTGCGCACGCAGAAGATCGACTACATCGCCAACAACCTGTCGAAACGGGAAATCGGCGATGACGCGGCGCTGGAGGACATGCTCAGCGACGATGTCAGCGAAACCAACATTGGGCCGTACGAAAAGCTCAATTGGGACGGCCAGAAGATTCGCAGCTTGAGCACTGTATTGCGCGATAGCGAAGGTCATCCGCTGGCCGTGTTGTGCGTCAACCTGAACATCTCGCTGTTCGAGAATGCCAAGGCGGCGCTCGACCTGTTCCTGTCACCGAGCAAGCTGATCCCGCAACCGGATTCACTGTTTCGTGATGACTGGCAGGAGCGGATCAATACTTTCCTGCATGCCTGGCTGCGTGAGCGCCAGCTGAGCCTGAACCTGCTGACACGCGACCATAAACGCGAACTGGTGCTGGCGCTGCACGCCGAAGGCGCTTTCAAGGGCAAGAGCGCGTCGAACTATGTGGCCAATGTACTGAACATGGGCCGGGCGACGGTTTACAAGCATTTGAAGGAACTGAAGGGCTGAGATTGTGTTGGCTGGTCGGGCCCTCGAATCGTCGCACCGCCGGCTCCCACAGAGGATTTGTGTTTGACACAGACCCCATGTGGGAGCCGGCGGTGCGACGATTCGACTTGCCCGCGATGACGGACTATCAGTCGCCGTAGATATCGGACTTGAAGTACTTGTCCGAAATCTTCTGATACTCGCCACTCGCCCGAATGCCATCAATCGCCGCGTTCAATTCACTGACCAATTCAGTGTTGCCCTTGCGCACCGCAATCCCCGCGCCCTCGCCCACGTATTTCGGGTCCTTCAACTCCGGCCCGACAAACGCGTAACCCTTGCCACGCGGCATCGACAGGAAGTCATTCAGCGGGATGGTGTCGGCAAAAATCGCATCGAGGCGACCGGCGGCCAGGTCCATGTAGATTTCTTCGTTGTTGCCGTAGCGCTTGACGTTGATGCCCTTCGGTTCGAACACCTCGGTGGCATAACGGTCGGTGGTGGTCGCGCGCTGCACGCCAACGGTTTTGCCTTTGAGGCTGGCGTATTGGTCATCGACCACCGCGCCGTCCTTCATCACCAGGCGCGACGAAGTGAAGTAATACTTGTGGGTGAAGTCCACCGACTTCTTGCGGTCTTCATTGATGGTCATGGACGACAGCGCCATGTCGATTTTCTTCACTTTCAGGGAAGGAATCAGACCGTCGAATTCGCCTTCGACCCACACACACTGGACCTTCATTTGTGCGCACAACGCGTTGCCGATGTCGTAGTCGAAACCGACAATTTTGCCCTCGTCGGTTTTCGAGGCGAACGGCGGGTAAGCGGCTTCGATACCGATGCGCAGGGCTTTCTCGGTGGCAAACACGCTGGTGCACGCCAACAGGCTCAGGGCCAGACCGGTGATGAGGGGGAATTTCTTCATGTTCGTTCTCTCGCGGGTTGTTGTTGGTTTGGCAAGACAGAAGAAAGAGCAGAAACAGGGGACGCCTTTTTTGTACTTATAATTCCATACTGGACTTTAATGTACAAAGCGTCAATCGGGTGTGCGCAGTTCGCTGCGGCCGGTGGTCGGGCAGTGAATCAGGGCGTTTTGCGGTGGAGCTGATAGCCCCTTCGCGAGCAGGCTCACTCCTGCAGGGGATCTGGATCGTACACAAACAGTGTGTTCATGAAGATCAACTGTGGGAGCGAGCCTGCTCGCGAAGACGGGCTTGAGTACGCTGCAGGAACTACTTCTTCCAGCGATCCGCCGCCGCATGATCGCTGTCACGCCCCTCAACCCAACGCGGGCCATCGCGGGTATTTTCCTTCTTCCAGAACGGCGCACGGGTTTTCAGGTAGTCCATGACAAAGGCGCAGGCATCGAACGCGGCCTGGCGGTGGGCGCTGGCGGCGCCGACGAAGACGATCGGTTCGCCCGGTTCCAGGGCGCCGATGCGGTGCAGCACTTCCAGCTTCAACAGCGGCCAGCGCTGCTCGGCCTCGAGGGCAATCTTGCCGAGGGCTTTTTCGGTCATGCCCGGGTAGTGCTCAAGAAACATCCCGGCCACATCGAGTCCGTCATTGAAGTCGCGCACGTAGCCGACAAAACTCACCACCGCGCCCACGCCGACATTGGCAGCGTGCATGGCGTTGACTTCAGCGCCCGGATCGAACGCCGTGGACTGCACGCGAATCGCCATGGATCAGCCCCCGGTCACGGTTGGAAAGAACGCCACTTCATCGCCATCGCTCACCGGCTCGTCGAGCTGGCAAAGGTCTTCATTGCGGGCGCACATCAGGTTCTGCTCGTTCAATACGTCGGCACCGTCGCGCTGGGCCAGCAGCGCACGCACGTCGTCGACCGTGGCGAAATCCCCCTCAACCTTGACCGAATCCACGCCGAGCGTTTCACGGTAGCGCGCGAAAAACTTCACGGTAACGTTCATGGCTGATCCGCCTGGAAATGACCGCTCTTGCCGCCGACCTTCTCCAGCAGGCGCACGCTTTCGATGGTCATGCCGCGATCCACGGCCTTGCACATGTCGTAGATGGTCAGTGCCGCCACGCTGGCAGCAGTCAGCGCTTCCATCTCGACGCCCGTCTGCCCGGACAACTTGCAACGCGCGACGATGCGCACGGTATCGTCACCTTCGGCACTGAGCTCGACTTTGACGCCGGTCAGCATCAGCGGATGGCACAGTGGAATCAGATCGCTGGTTTTCTTCGCCGCCTGAATGCCGGCGATACGCGCCACGGCGAACACATCACCCTTGGGGTGACCGCCGCTGACGATCATCTGCAACGTTTCGGGCAACATGCGCACCAGCGCTTGGGCCGTCGCTTCACGGAACGTCACGGCTTTTTCAGTGACGTCGACCATGTTGGCGCGCCCTTGGGAATCGAGATGAGTCAGCACAGGGTTACTCCTGATCAGGAGCGTCGATTGTAAACCTGTGGGTCAATTTTCCGCACGTTTGATTGCAAGATCACATTGAACCTTGTGGGAGCGCGGCTTGCCCGCGATGGGATCAACGCGTTATGTCTGATGCACCGCGGTGTCTGCATCGCGGGCAAGCCACGCGCCTACAGGCTTGCATTCATCCATAAAAAACCGGGCGACCTTTGGGGCCGCCCGGTTTGGGTGGAGCAGTTACAAATGCGATTCAGCGTACTCGGCCAGAATCGAACGAGGCACCCCTTGCAGGGTGATGTGCACACCGTTGGGGAAGTCTTTGAAGCGTTCGGTCAGGTACGTCAGCCCGGAGCTGGTCGCGGACAGGTAAGGGGTGTCGATCTGCGCCAGGTTGCCCAGGCACACCACTTTGGAACCGGCACCGGCACGGGTGATGATGGTTTTCATCTGGTGCGGTGTCAGGTTCTGGCATTCATCGATCAAAATCAGGCTCTGCTGGAAGCTGCGGCCTCGAATGTAGTTGAGGGATTTGAACTGCAACGGCACTTTGCTGAGGATGTAGTCGACGCTGCCATGGGTGTTTTCATCATCCATGTGCAAGGCTTCGAGGTTGTCGGTGATGGCGCCCAGCCACGGCTCCATTTTTTCTGCTTCGGTACCGGGCAGGAAGCCGATCTCCTGGTCCAGGCCCTGCACGCTACGGGTCGCGATGATCCGGCGATAGCGTTTGCTGACCATGGTCTGCTCGATCGCCGCAGCCAGGGCCAGGATGGTTTTACCCGAACCGGCAGCACCGGACAGGTTGACCAGGTGGATATCCGGGTCCAGCAAGGCGTACAGCGCCAGGCTCTGATAGATGTCACGCGGTTTCAGGCCCCAGGCCTCCTGATGCAGCAGCGGTTCCTGGTGCAGGTCGAGAATCAGCAGCTTGTCTTCGTCAATTTCCTTGATCCAGCCGACAAAGCCCTGTTCGTCGATGATGAACTCGTTGATGTGCACAGCCGGCAGGTTGTCGATCATTCTCACCTGGTGCCAGGTGCGGCCGTGATCCTGGCGGGTTTCGACATTCTTGACGAGGTCCCAGAAGGAGCCGGTCATGTTGTGATAACCGTTGGGCAGCAGCGATACGTCATCAACCAGTTGGTCGGTGCTGTAGTCCTCGGCCGCAATCCCGCACGCCCGGGCCTTGAGGCGCATGTTGATGTCTTTGGTGACCAGTACGACGGGCAACGTGGGCGCGCGCGCGTGCAGGTCGATCAACTGGTTGATGATGATGTTGTCGTTCAGGTGTTCGGGAAGAATGATGTTCGGTTCGGCGCGTTTGCTCATCAGAATTGACAGCAAACCCTTGGGCCCACTTTTGCCACGCTGGATCGGTACACCCAGCTCGACGTCTTCAGGACTGGCATCGCCCAGCGTCTTGTCGATCAGGCGAATGGCCTGACGGCATTCCGCAGCCACGCTGTGATGCCCGCTCTTGAGCTTGTCGAGCTCTTCAAGGACGGTCATCGGGATGGCAACGTGGTGTTCTTCGAAGTTGAGCAGCGCGTTTGGATCGTGAATCAATACGTTGGTATCGAGTACATAAAGGATTGGCTGGTTGGAAGAAGAGCTACGTCCGTGA
The DNA here is from genome assembly GCF_000514395.1 of Pseudomonas sp. URMO17WK12:I12. Classification (NCBI taxonomy): domain Bacteria; kingdom Pseudomonadati; phylum Pseudomonadota; class Gammaproteobacteria; order Pseudomonadales; family Pseudomonadaceae; genus Pseudomonas; species Pseudomonas sp. URMO17WK12:I12. Next base: position 21,695 of record NZ_AZVV01000014.1, on the reverse strand, counting down.
TCATCCATACTCGGTCACCTTTGTGGGAGCCAGTAGACGCAATACCTTGGCGGTGCTGCGCCTCGAAGTGACTGCCGAATCTCACCTGCGGAGAGTCAAGTGACTGCAAACAAACGGGTCTTGGAAGACGCCACCTGTGTTGCAGGTTTCGGCGGTCTGTCTTCGTAATACTCCAAAACGTGTGACAGAAAAAAGTACTTTGACGCTTTTTTGAAGTTTATTTTTCAGAATGACCAATAGCACTTGGCGGACTGCCATCACCCCGTTAAAGTCGGAAGTCGGCCTGCATCGAAATCCCTCCCAAAAACGCCCCAAACCCAATGTTTACGGCGCTTGTGCCAATTCGCTGCTTTTCAGCGAAAACCGTCCTGACAGTCTTCCCAACCGATCCCGCTTTGCGCCGTTTGCGTGACGAGCCAGGGCATCGCCGTTTTCACCGCGTCCTGTTTCACATTGAAATTGATTACGCCGTGGCGCCACAGCAGCATCAGCGTCAACACCCGTTGCGCGCTCGGGTTGCCCTTGAGCTTGCCCGCCCCGTCCTGAGCATCGATATCCCACAACGCCACCTGCAAGCCCTGGGCATTGAAGAAGCCTTCGGCATCGGAGCGACGTTGGCCATCAGGTGGACGAAACAGTGGCACGTAGTTCTCCGGCAACTTGCTCTTGACCAGTTCGACGCTGCGTCGCACCGAGTCCTGCCAGTCCTGCCAATGGCTGTGAGAGCGGAACTCCCAGCCCTGCACGCCGATGCATTGCTGTGAATACATCGCTTGCAGGCTGGCCACCGAGTCGGCAGCCAGGCGCGCCTGAATGTCCTTGCCGAGAACGAAGAACGTGCCGCTCATGTTCATCTTGCGCAGGTACTCGGCAGCCCACCCGGTGTTGTCCGGCGCGATGTTGGCGGCGCTGTCGAAGGTCAACAAAAACAGCCGGTCATGCATGGCATCGCCATTGTGCTCATAGTCGCCAAAACGATCGACTTCGCTGCTGGTCTGCGGAAACAGGGCGGCCTTGCGCAGTTGCTCGTCCAGGTACTGCGCGTGGAACAACCGGCTCGGTTCGGCCCACTTGATGTAGTAGCTGTCGTCGCTGACCAGGAACTTGGCTGCTTGCCCGCGCAAGGTCTCCATGTCTTCGACCAGGAAACAGAAAGACGCATCCTGATCGCAGCTTTGCTGGGCGAAGTTGTAGTTGGTCAACAAGCGCTGCCACAGGCGCTGGCGCAGTTGGTTGACCGCTTCCAGATTGATTTTGCGCAACCCCAGGCGTTGGGCCAGTGCGGGTTCATCCAGCGATTCGCTGGCCAGCAATACTCGCGCAAACATGAGGATTTCGGCCCGCGATGCCACGTCGAACAGGGTCGGGCTGCTGAGTTTCTCAGGCCAGGTGCTGCGGTCCAGCGTCGCCAGATCACCGGGCGCCGCCAGGGCGCCAAAGCTCAATAGCCAGGCCGAGAAAAGAAAAACGATACGCAATGGGATGTCTCCATAACAAAACCCGCGGCGCACTATATATCGAGACGATCAAAAGAACGCAGCCTCGCGTTGCTCGACAGCTGCTACATTCCGATCCCAATCGGTCCCATAGCAGTTGTCGAGCAACGCGAGGCTGCGATCTGTCCCACTGACACCACCCATCACCTATGACACCCATAGCTGGAGTCATCCGCCTCTACCCCCTAGAATCGCGCCCACGATTAAAGGAGACGACTTCATGCTGATGGTGATTTCCCCCGCCAAGACCCTCGATTACGAAACACCGCCGGCGACCCAGCGCTTTACCCAGCCGCAGTACCTCGATCATTCCCAAGAGCTGATCATGCAGCTGCGCGACCTGACGCCGGCGCAAATCAGCGAATTGATGCACGTCTCGGACAAGATCGGCGGGCTCAACGCCGCGCGTTTCGGCAGCTGGACACCGGCGTTCACTCCGGAAAACGCCAAGCAGGCGCTGCTGGCCTTTAAAGGCGATGTGTACACCGGCCTCAACGCACAAACCTTCAGCGAAGCCGATTTCGATTACGCCCAGCAGCACCTGCGCATGCTGTCCGGCCTGTATGGCCTGCTGCGCCCGCTGGACCTGATGCAACCGTATCGACTGGAGATGGGCACCAAACTGGCGAATGCCCGTGGCAAGGACCTGTATGCCTTCTGGGGCACGCGCATCAGCGAATGGCTGAACGAGGCGCTGGCCGACCAAGGCGATGACGTGCTGCTGAACCTGGCGTCCAACGAATACTTCTCGGCGGTCAAACGCAACGCCTTGAACGCGCGCATCATCAATACCGACTTCAAGGACCTGAAGAACGGCCAGTACAAGATCATCAGTTTCTACGCGAAAAAAGCCCGCGGCATGATGAGCCGCTTCGTCATCGAAGAGCGCATCAACAACCCTGCCGACCTCAAGCAATTTGACGTTCAGGGTTACCGCTACAGCGCTGAACAGTCCAAACCGGACAACCTGGTTTTCCTGCGCGATCACGCCCCCGAATAAAAGCACCAACCCGGCGCACGACTCTCATAATCCTCGTCGTGCGCCGACGCCCGTTCGTCGAACAATCCCTCCTTCTTTCGTCGACTTATTGACGCCAATAAAACACCACATAATTTTCTAACTTTTGTTTCACTCGACTTCGGTGTTTTTTTTCAGTAGTGGCACTGAAAATTTTTATCGGTAGTGGCATAAAACTATCGAACTCGGTTAGCCCCCTATGTATCAAGGGTGAAACAGCAAGTGCCATCAATATGAAAGTAGTGCCATCTTTCTTAATATTTCAAGAAATTTCAGAATTCGCGATGAGCGGACTGGAACTATGTCCAAATGCGTAGCTCATACCACCGGTAACGATTATCAACGTGCTTGTACGAGATAACTTACGCAGACAAGCCATTCACATAGCGAAGTTGTCACATTAACTTCCGAACATGAGTCGCTTATTTGGGCAACACACGAAGGACAGGAGATACGCACCATTAATATCCCCTACAAGGCCAAGGCAGCGCCCCTATAAACGTGCTCTCCCGAGCACCCAACCGCTTGATTTACGGGCTTATTGCCTGGCATTGAGCGCGCAAAATCCTTGCACAAGCGTCCTCAGGCCAGAGGACCGGCTGCATAACAGGGCACGTCATAATAATAAGGCCTAGTTGCGCACATCTTGAGTGCACTTATTTAGACACTCGGAACTTAGTATGCCTGCACACGGCATTGTGGCGCCTGTAAGCCGCACTTTCGAGTGCACTATGACCGCTAAACACCTTTAACTCCGGCCATCTAATGGCTTGTGAATACAGTCTTGATAACAGTGAGGTAATTGCGATGCGCATCAGCATATTTGGTTTGGGTTATGTCGGCGCTGTCTGTGCCGGTTGCCTGTCTGCACGGGGCCATGACGTCGTTGGCGTCGATGTTGCCAAAGACAAAATCGATATGATCAATGCCGGCAAATCGCCGATCGTTGAACCGGGCCTGGGCGAACTTCTGCGCAAAGGTATCGATACCGGCAAACTGCGTGGCACGACTAACTTCGCCGAGGCGATTCGTGACACCGACCTGTCGATGATCTGCGTCGGTACGCCCAGCAAGAAAAACGGCGACCTGGAACTGAACTACATCGAAGCCGTGTGCCGCGAAATCGGTTTTGTCCTGCGTGACAAGACCACCCGCCACACCATCGTGGTTCGCAGCACCGTATTGCCAGGCACTGTGGCCAACGTTGTGATCCCGATCCTCGAAGATTGCTCCGGCAAGAAAGCCGGCATCGACTTCGGCGTTGCAGTGAACCCAGAGTTCCTGCGTGAAAGCACCGCGATCGCCGACTACGACCTGCCTCCGATGACCGTCATTGGCGAGTTCGACAAAGCATCGGGCGACGTTCTGCAGTCGCTGTACGAAGAACTCGACGCGCCGATCATCCGCAAGGACATCGCCGTTGCCGAGATGATCAAGTACACCTGCAACGTGTGGCACGCCACCAAGGTCACCTTCGCCAACGAAATCGGCAACATCGCCAAGGCAGTCGGCGTCGATGGTCGTGAAGTGATGGAAGTGGTCTGCCAGGATAAAACCCTGAACCTGTCCCAGTACTACATGCGCCCAGGCTTCGCGTTCGGCGGCTCTTGCCTGCCGAAAGACGTGCGTGCCCTGACCTACCGCGCCGGTTCCCTGGACGTGGAAGCACCGCTGCTGAACTCGCTGATGCGCAGCAACGAATCCCAGGTGCAGAACGCCTTCGACATCGTGTCCAGCCACGACAAACGCAAAGTCGCCCTGCTGGGCCTGAGCTTCAAGGCCGGCACCGACGACCTGCGCGAAAGCCCGCTGGTGGATCTGGCCGAAATGCTGATCGGCAAGGGTTACGACCTGAGCATCTACGACAGCAACGTCGAATACGCCCGTGTCCACGGCGCGAACAAGGATTACATCGAGTCGAAAATCCCTCACGTCTCGTCCTTGCTCAACTCCGACTTCGACGACGTGATCAACAACTCCGACGTGATCATCCTCGGCAACCGTGACGAGAAATTCCGCGCCCTGGCGCAGAACGCCCCGCACGGCAAGCAAGTGGTCGACCTGGTGGGCTTCATGACTAAAGCCACCAGCGTCAGCGGCCGCACCGAAGGCATCTGCTGGTAATACGGAATCCCGTCTCCGACACCGCGCTTATTGCGGATGAAACACCTGTAGGAGCCCGCCTTGCCGACGATGACGGACTTGAGATCGCCATCGCCGGCAAGCCGGGCTCCTACAGGGGCGCGGGGCTTGCAACTGACTTTAGGATTCCGATTATGCACAGGCTAAAGCACGGCCTACTTCAGGCCGCAGGTTGGCTGTTTTACCTAAGTTTATTGATGGGCATCGCCATGGCGTTGCCTGCGTCCACGTTCGACTCCGAGTCGAAGGACTTCATTTTCCTGATCGGCTTCATCGGGATCTGGCGTTACTCGATGGGTGCCACGCACTTTCTGCGCGGCATGCTGTTCCTGTACGTGGTCTACCCGCACCTGCGGCGCAAAGTGCGCAAACTGGGCAAAGCGGCGGACCCGTCCCATGTATTTTTGATGGTCACCAGTTTCCGTATCGACGCGCTGACCACCGCGCAGGTCTACGCCTCGGTGATTCGAGAAGCGATCGACTGCGGCCTGCCGACCACCATGGTCTGCTCCATCGTGGAAATGTCCGATGAGAAGCTGGTGAAGAGCCTCTGGTCGCGGATGAATCCGCCGGACCGGGTCAAGCTCGACTTCGTGCGCATTCCCGGCACCGGCAAGCGCGACGGCCTGGCCTACGGTTTCCGCGCCATCTCCCGCCACTTGCCGGACGACCGCGCCGTGGTCGCCGTGATCGATGGCGACACCGTGCTCGGCGAAGGCACCGTGCGCAAGACCGTGCCATGGTTCCAGCTGTTCGGCAACGTCGGCGGCCTGACCACCAACGAGTTCTGTGAAGTGCGCGGCGGCTACATCATGAGCGAATGGCACAAGCTGCGTTTCGCCCAGCGCCACATCAACATGTGCTCGATGGCCTTGTCCAAGCGCGTACTGACCATGACCGGCCGGATGTCGGTGTTCCGTGCCACGGTGGTCACCAACCCGGAATTCATCGCCGACGTGGAAAGCGACTCGCTGCAACATTGGCGCCTGGGTCGTTTCAAGTTCCTTACCGGTGATGACAAGTCGAGCTGGTTCAGCCTGATGCGCCTGGGTTACGACACCTTCTACGTGCCGGACGCCGCGATCAACACCGTCGAGCATCCGCCGGAAAAGAGCTTCATCAAGGCCAGCCGCAAGCTGATGTTCCGCTGGTACGGCAACAACCTGCGCCAGAACTCCCGCGCCCTGGGCCTGGGGATGAAACGCCTCGGCCTGTTCACCTCGGTGGTGCTGTTCGATCAGCGCGTGTCGATGTGGACGTCGTTGCTGGGCCTGACAGTCGCGCTGATTGCCAGCTTCAAATATGGCACCGCGTTCATCCTGGTGTACCTGCTGTGGATCGGCATTACCCGCCTGATCCTGACCGTGCTGCTGTCCCTTTCCGGTCACCGGATCGGCCCGGCCTACCCGGCGATTCTCTATTACAACCAGATCGTCGGCGCGCTGGTGAAGATCTACGTGTTCTTCCGCCTCGATCAACAGTCCTGGACTCGCCAGCCCACTTCTCTGACCCGTGATCTCGCCAGCTTTCAACGTTGGTTCAACACCTGGTCGTCTCGGACCATGACCTTCTCCGCCGGCAGCATTTTTGTCGCCGTGCTGCTGATGATGGTCTGACCCGCCCCTATTGAATTAACAAGGAAATCGCCCCTATGAATACCGCCGTCAACGCCAACGTAGTGCATGAATCTGAAGCCCAGCGCCAACACGCCCGAGTGAAAATCCCGGCCAAGCTGCGCTTCTTCGGTCCGGACCGGACGCCGGTTGAAGCCCGTGTGATCGACCTTTCCGCTGGCGGCCTGGCGTTCAACGCCGGTCAACTGCCGCTGAAGATCGGTGACGTGTACAAGGCTCGCCTGCAATTCGTCATCGACAACCTCGGCCTGGCCATGGACGTGGAATTGCAGGTTCGCTCCTTTGACCGCCAGACCGGCCGTGCCGGTTGCCAATTCCAGAACCTCGAACCGCAAGACATTTCGACCCTGCGTCACCTGATCACCTCTCACCTGGCCGGCGACATCGTCAGCATGGGTGAAGTGCTGGCGACCCTGCAGCGCGACAACTTCACCAAGGCGCGCAAGGTCAAGGACGGCGGCCACGGCATGACCGCGTTCGGTCGTCTGCGTGCAGTGACCTTCAGCCTGGGGATTTTCATCGTCGGCGTCGCGGCATTCGGTTTCATTTTCAAATCGGTGTACGGCATGTACTTCGTCAGCCACGCACAGGCCGGTCTGGTCAGCGTGCCGGGCATGAACATCACCATGCCGCGCGACGGCACCGTGCAGAGCCTGATCAAGGCTGACGGCGTGGCCGCCAAAGGCGCCCCGCTCGCCACGTTCAGCACCAGCATGCTCGACGTGCTCAAAGGGCATCTGGACGAAGACCAACTGCAACCGGCCAAGGTTGAAGAACTGTTCGGCAAGCAAATGACCGGCACCCTGACCTCGCCGTGCGATTGCACCGTGGCCCAACAAATGGTTGCCAACGGTCAATACGCCAGCAAGGGCGACGTGATCTTCCAACTGGTGCCGCGCAACACCGAAGCCAACATCGAAGCGCGCTTCTCTTATCGCCAGTTCCGTGACGTGCGTCCGGGTACTCCGGTCAGCTTCCAGATCGCCGGCGAAGACAAAACCCGCACCGGCAAGATCGTCAGCAGCACCAGCCTGAAAAGCGCCGACCTGTCGTCCGACATCCGTGTGCTGATCCAGCCTGACGAAGCCCTGGACAGCAGCCTCGCCGGTCGCCCGGTGGAAGTGAACAGCGATCGTGGCCCGAACCTGAACTGGCTGATCGACAAAGCCATGGCCGCCGGTCTTTAAGTCGAGGACATGCCCGTGACGATTATCAGTTTCCTGAAAACACCACAAACCCTGTGGGAGCGGGCTTGCCCGCGATGGGATCAACTCGGTTTATCTGATGCACCGCAGCGCCTGCATCGCGGGCAAGCCCGCTCCCATACTGGATATGCGGTGTGTGCAATCGCGTTGGCAGTGAGCCTGGCCGGTTGCGCCGGCCTGCCCGACCAGCGTCTGGCCAACGAAGCCCTCAAGCGTGGTGACACTGCGCTCGCGCAGCAGAATTACAAGCAACTGGCCGACCTCGGCTACAGCGAGGCTCAAGTGGGCCTGGCCGATATTCAGGTCGACAGCCGCGACCCGGCGCAGATCAAACAGGCCGAGGCGACTTACCGCGCGGCGGCCGATGTCTCGCCAAGGGCGCAGGCTCGCCTCGGTCGCCTGTTGGTGGCCAAGCCGGGATCTACTGAAGCCGAACAGCACGAAGCCGAAGGCCTGTTGAAAAAGGCCTCGGCCAATGGCGAAGGCAACACCCTGATTCCGCTGGCGATGCTGTACCTGCAATACCCGCACAGTTTTCCCAACATCGATGCGCAGAAGCAGATCAGCCAATGGCGCGCCGAAGGCAAACCGGAAGCGGGTCTGGCGCAAGTGCTGCTCTATCGCACCCAAGGTACTTACGACCAGCACCTGGACGAAATCGCCAGCATCTGCAAAGCCGCACTGAACACCACCGACATCTGCTACGTCGAACTGGCCACGGTTTATCAGAAACAGGCCAAGCCCGAGCAACAAGCCGAGCTGATCAAGCAGATGCAAGCCGCACACGCTCGCGGCACCGTCTCTGCGCAACGAGTCGACAGCGTCGCCCGTGTACTCGCGGACCCGACCCTGGGCAAGACCGACGAGAAAACCGCGCAGTCGCTGCTCGAACCTATCGCTCCAGGCTACCCGGCGTCGTGGGTCACCCTCGCGCAATTGATCTACGACTTCCCTGAACTGGGTGACGTCGACCAGATGATGAAGTACCTGGACAACGGTCGCGCCGCCGACCAGCCGCGCGCCGAACTGTTGCTGGGCAAGCTCTATTACGAAGGCAAAATGGTCCCGGCCGACGCCAAGGTCGCCGAAGAACATTTCCAGAAAGCCGTCGGCCGCGAAGTCGCCGCCGATTACTACCTCGGCCAGATCTACCGCCGCGGTTACCTGGGCAAAGTCTATTCGCAGAAGGCCCTGGATCACTTGCTGACCGCTGCGCGCAACGGCCAGAACAGCGCCGACTTCGCCATCGCCCAGCTGTTTTCCCAAGGCAAGGGCACCAAGCCCAACCCGCTTAACGCTTACGTCTTCAGTCAGTTGGCCAAGGCTCAAGACACCCCGCAAGCCACCGAGCTTGCGCAAACACTCGAAGCACAGCTGCCGCCTGCCCAGCTCGCCGAGGCCCAACGCCTGTTGAAACAAGAACAGGCCATTCGTGGGTCCTTGAGCCAGAACACGCTGGAACTGCACGCCCTGCAAGAAGAAGACGGCGAGGAATCCCTATGAAGTTGAATCCATTCATGAAGGCCGGCATCGGCCTCACGTTCGCGCTGATCTGGTCTTGCCCGACACTGGCCGCGATCACTGAAACCAAAAACTTCGGCCTCGAAGTGAAAGTCACCGGCCAGTCCGAGGACGACAGCGACCTCGGCACCCAGAGCGGCGGCGACGTCAATGGCGTCGGTCTCGACCTGCGTCCATGGATCTATGGCGAGAGCGGCGCGTGGAGCGCCTATGCCATGGGCCAGGCCGTGACCGCCACTGACATCATCGAAACGGACACCTTGCAAGGGACCGCCAGCGATGGCACCACGCCGACCACCAACGATGATCGCAAGACCAAGAAAAACTACTTGGCAATGCGCGAATTCTGGGTCGGCTACAGCGGCCTCACGCCGTATCCCGGCGAACAGTTGAAGCTCGGTCGCCAACGCCTGCACAACGCCGACGGCCAATGGCGCGACACCAACATCGAAGCCCTGAACTGGACCTTCGACACCACCCTGTTGCGCGCCAACATGGGCGTCGCCGAACGCTTCAGCGAGTACCGCACCGACCTCACGGAGCTGGCTCCAAAAGACAAGGATCGCCTGCACGTCTACGCCGATGCGGAGTATCAGTGGACGCCGGGGCAGTGGGCGGGCATTCGTGCTCATCACACCCACGATGACGGCAAGCTCGACTACCCGCAGCCGGGCGTACCCACCGATTCGCTGGACAAGAAACAGAACGGTGACCTCACCTGGCTGGGCCTGACCGCCGACAGCGACGCTTATAACTGGCGCAACACCAACACCGTCAATTACTGGGGCAGCATCACCGGCATGAGCGGCGACACCGACACGGTCAACCCGCTGAACGCCAATGGCACGCCTCCGACCGAAGCCAAACGCGGCCAAGACCTCAATGGCTGGGCCACGGATGTCGGCGTGCGTCTGCGCCTCGATCCGCAATGGCAAGTTGGTGCCGCCTATGCCCGCGCCAGTGCCGAGTACGAACAGAACGGCCTGGAAAGCAACCGCTCGAACTACACCGGTACCCGCTCGCGGGTTCACCGTTTCGGCGAAGCCTTCCGTGGCGAAATGCAGAACATGCAGACCGCTACCCTGTTCGGTTCGTGGATGCTCAACGACGAATACGACGCCAGCGTGATCTACCACAAGTTCTGGCGCGTCGACGGCAACAAGCCGATCGGCAGCAACGGCATCAACGCGGTCGAGAACAACACCGACGACCCGACCGGCGCGATTCTCTCCACCACGTCCCTGCCGCTGAACGATGGCGAAAAAGACCTCGGTCAGGAAATGGACCTGGTCGTCACCAAGTACTTCAAGCAGGGCCTGTTGCCGGCGGCGTTGAGCCAGTCGATCGACGAGCCTTCGGCCCTCGTGCGTTTCCGTGGTGGTGTGTTCAAGCCGGGTGATGCGTACGGCAAGGAAGTCGATTCGTACATGCACCGCGCATTCATCGACGTGATCTGGCGCTTCTGATGCGAACCGCGAAGGGAGTGCCCGACATGAACAATTCGAAGCGAGGTTCGATCTCCTTGCTGGCCGGCGCGATGCTGCTGGCCAGCGCGGCTGCCTTCGCCAATGTGGAACCGGTCGTGCCCGTGCAGAAAGGGCAACCGGAGACCATTGCCAAAGGTTTGCAACAGGCCAAGACCTACACCGTCAGCAGCGCACCGACCGCACCGCTGGAGCTGGCCAAGCCAAAGCTGCCGGACCTGTCCGGCTATACCGCCGAAGCCATCGCCGCAAAAATCGTGCGCACCAAGGCCGGCAAGATCAGCGTGCGCCGGATGATGCAGGAAGACGCCCTGAAGGACTTCATCGGTGGCGACAACAAGATGGCCGAGTGGGTGGTGCGTCAGCACGGTATCCCGCAGGCAATCTTTGTCGACGACGGCTACATGAACCTCAAGGACCTGGCGAAGAAGCTGCCCAAGCAGTACTTCAGCGAAACCTCGCCGGGGGTGTTCCTGGCGAAGTTGCCGATTGTGGTTGGCCGTCACGGCATCCTCGAAATCGACAAGCAGACCCAGGAACTGCGTCTGTCCCAAGAGGCCGGTTCGTTCCTGGTCAACGACGGCCAGCTGTTTGTGCGTGACACCAAGATCACCGGCTGGCGCGAGAAGGACAACGGCCCGGCGACGTTCACCTCGCCCAAGGAATTCCGTCCGTTCCTGCTGTCCTGGGGTGGCACCGAGACCTACATTGCCAACAGCAAGATCGCCAGTTTCGGCTACGCCAACAGTAAGTCCTACGGCGTGAGTATTTCCCAGTACACGCCGAACATGGCCAAGGTCTTGAAGCGACCTGAGCCGACCGGCTGGATCGTCGGTTCCGAGTTCTCGGACATGTGGTACGGCTTCTACTGCTACGAAACCCGCGACTTCGTGGTCAAAGGCAACACCTACAAAGACAACATCGTCTACGGCATCGACCCGCATGACCGTTCGCACCGTTTGATCATTGCCGACAACACCGTCTACGGGACCAAGAAGAAGCACGGGATCATTATTTCCCGTGAGGTCAACGACAGCTTCATCTTCAACAACCGCAGCTACGACAACAAGTTGTCGGGCCTGGTGATCGACCGTAACAGCGTGAACAACCTGATCGCCTACAACGAGATCTACAAGAACCACACCGACGGCATCACCCTCTACGAGAGTGCCGACAACCTGATCTACGGCAACAAGGTGATCAGCAACAAACGCCACGGCATCCGTATTCGTAACAGCGTGAACATCCGCCTCTATGAAAACCTGTCCCTGGCCAACGGCCTGACCGGCGTCTACGGCCACATCAAGGACCTGAGCGACACCGACCGCGACATCAAGCTCGACCCGTTCGACGCCGAAGTCTCGCTGATCGTGGTCGGCGGTGAACTGGCCGGCAACGGCAGTGGCCCGCTGTCCATCGACTCGCCGCTGAGCGTCGAGTTGTATCGCGTGTCCATGCTCGCCCCGACCAAATCCAGCGGCATCAGCTTCAGCGGGATTCTGGGCGAGCGTCAGGATGAAATTCTCGACTTGCTGGTGCGCCAGCAGAAAGCCGTGCTGATCGACCCTGTCGAACGCCAGACCGAAATGCGGGACTGAGGATAATTTTATGCACCCACACTTGATCAAATTACTCAGCCTGTCGGCCCTGACCGCCGGCATTCTCGCGGCCAGCGCTGGTGTTCGTGCGGACGACGCTCAAGCGCCGAAGTTTGCTGCCGAACCGTGCTGCAACCTGTGCCCCGAAGCCCATGACGCGAAGAATTACACCACGCGTTATCAACAGAACTTCACCACGTTGGTGCAGGCTCAGGGCGACTGGCTGTTCCGTACGCAAGAAGACTTGCGCACCGAATTCGACACCTCCCCCGCCGGCTACAAACGCATGAAAGAACTGCACGATGCGTTCAAGAGCAAAGGCGTGGAGCTCGTTGTTGTTTATCAACCCACTCGTGGCCTGGTGAACCGCAACAAGCTCAACCCGGAAGAAAAAGCCAAGTACGATTTCGACAAAGCATTGAAGAACTACAAGACCATGCTCGGGCGTTTCGCCGCCATGGGTTACGTCGTGCCGGACCTGTCGCCACTGACCAACGAATCGCTGCCCGACACCCTGCCCGCCCACGACTTCTACTTCCGCGGCGACCAACACTGGACGCCGTATGGCGCCCAGCGCACCGCGAAAATCGTCGCGGAAAAGGTCAAGCAGATTCCAGCGTTTGCCGGCATTCCGAAACGCGAATTCGAGACCCACAGGTCGGGTCGCATGGGCAAGACCGGAACATTGCACAACATGGCCGGTCAACTCTGTGGCACCAGCTACGCGATCCAGTACATGGATCAATTCACCACCGAGCCCAAGGGCGAAGCCGCCGACGGCGATCTGTTCAGCGACGCCGGCAATCCGGAGATCACCCTGGTAGGCACGAGCCACAGTGGCAAGAACTACAACTTCGCCGGTTTCCTCGAAGAGGCCATCGGCGCCGACATCCTCAACGTGGCGTTCCCCGGCGGTGGCCTGGAAGGTTCGATGCTGCAGTACCTGGGCAGCGAAGAATTCCAGACCAAGCCGCCAAAGATTTTGATCTGGGAGTTCTCGCCGCTCTATCGCCTCGACCAGGAAACCATCTACCGCCAGATGATGGCGCTGCTGGACAACGGTTGCGAAGGCAAGGATGCACAACTGTCCGGCAGCACCACGCTGAAGCCGGGCAAGAACGAATTGATGGTCAACAGCAAAAACCTGAACCTGCAAAACAGCAGCCACCAGGTCGACATCCGCTTCGCCGATCCGTCGGTGAAAACCCTGCAAGCCACCCTCTGGTACATGAACGGTCGCCACGAGGACATCAAAATCGAAAAACCGGAAACCTCCGACACCGACGGGCGTTTCGCCTTTGAGTTGCGCACAGACGAAGACTGGGCCTCGCAGAATCTGCTGGCCGTCGAAGTCCAGGGCCCTGAAGCCGGTGCCGCGCCGCAAAAAGTCGAAGCGAAAATCTGCAAACGCAACGTGTTCCCGAGTGCTGAGCAGCGAACTGCTCAGGCCGGGCAATGAGGTCTGCCATGCGAAACCGAACGTTGAAAAATCTGCTCGCGCCATCGTTACTGACCCTGGCGATGTTCGCTGGCGCCACCCAGGCTGCCGCGCCCCTGCGCCCGCCACAGGGTTACTTCGCGCCGATTGAAAAAGTCAAAACCGGCGACAGCAGTGAAGGCTGTGATGCGATGCCGACGCCGTACACCGGCTCGCTGCAATTTCGCAGCAAATACGAAGGCTCCGACAAGGCCCGTTCGACCCTGAACGTGCAATCGGAAAAAGCCTTCCGCGACAGCACCGCCGACATCACCAAGATCGAACGCGGCACCAGCAAGCGCGTGATGCAATTCATGCGTGACGGTCGCCCGGAACAACTCGAATGCACCTTGACCTGGCTGACCGCCTGGGCCAAGGCCGATGCGTTGATGTCCAAGGACTTCAACCACACCGGCAAGTCCATGCGCAAATGGGCACTGGGCAGCATGGCGTCGTCGTACATCCGCCTGAAGTTCTCCGACTCGCATCCGCTGGCCAACCATCAGCAAGAGTCGCAGATGATCGAAGCCTGGTTCAGCAAAATGGCCGATCAGGTGGTCAGCGACTGGGACAACCTGCCGCTTGAGAAAACCAACAATCACTCGTACTGGGCGGCCTGGTCGGTGATGGCCACGTCGGTCGCAACCAACCGCCGCGACCTGTTTGACTGGGCCGTGAAGGAATACAAGGTCGGCGCCAATCAGGTCGACGCGCAGGGTTTCCTGCCGAACGAACTCAAGCGCCAGCAACGCGCCCTCGCCTACCACAACTACGCGTTGCCGCCTCTGGCGATGATCGCCAGTTTCGCTCAGGTCAACGGTGTGGACTTGCGCCAGGAAAACAACGGCGCGCTGAAACGCCTGGGTGATCAGGTACTGGCCGGGATTAAAGACCCGGACATCTTCGAGAAGAAGAACGGCAAGGAACAGGACATGACCGATCTCAAGATCGACTCGAAATTCGCCTGGCTCGAACCGTTCTGCACGCTCTACACCTGCGCGCCGGATGTGCTGCAACAGAAACACAAGATGCAGCCGTTCAAGACCTTCCGCCTCGGTGGGGATCTGACCAAGGTCTACGACCCGGCCAATGAAAAAGGCAACAAGGGTTCCTAGGAAAAATACAAAACCTGTGGGAGCGGGCTTGCCCGCGAAGGCGGTCTGACATTCAACATTGATGTCGACTGACCCACCGCTATCGCGGGCAAGCGCGCTCCCACAGGTTTAGCGTCAAGTTTGAGTTTTGTGTGTTACGCCCTCCGGATTTCGGTGGGGGGTTTGGGGGGGCTGCGGCCCTTGACTGTTGGTTAAACATGGAGAGATCGGGATGGTATTTTCATCCAATGTGTTCCTGTTTCTGTTCTTGCCGATCTTTCTCGGCTTGTACTACTTGAGCGGAATACGCTATCGCAACCTGCTGCTGCTGATCGCCAGCTACGTGTTCTATGCCTGGTGGCGCGTGGACTTCCTCGCGCTGTTCGCCGCCGTCACGCTGTGGAACTACTGGATCGGCCTCAAAGTCGGTGCCGCGGGCGTGCGGACCAAACCGGCCCAGCGCTGGCTGCTGCTCGGCGTCGCCGTCGACCTGTGCATCCTGGGCTACTTCAAGTACGCCAATTTCGGTGTCGACAGCATCAACGCGATGATGACCTCAGTCGGTCTGTCGCCGTTCATCCTGACCCACGTGCTGTTGCCGATCGGGATCTCGTTCTACATCTTCGAGTCCATCAGCTACATCATCGACGTCTACCGTGGTGACACCCCAGCGACCCGCAACCTGATCGACTTTGCAGCGTTCGTGGCGATCTTCCCGCACTTGATTGCCGGCCCGGTCCTGCGTTTCCGCGACCTTGCCGACCAGTTCAACAACCGCACCCACACCCTCGACAAGTTCTCCGAGGGCTGCACGCGGTTCATGCAGGGTTTCATCAAAAAGGTCTTCATCGCCGACACCCTCGCCGTCGTCGCCGACCACTGCTTCGCCTTGCAAAACCCGACCACGGGCGATGCCTGGCTCGGCGCACTGGCCTACACCGCGCAACTGTATTTCGACTTCTCCGGCTACAGCGACATGGCCATCGGCCTGGGCTTGATGATGGGTTTCCGCTTCATGGAAAACTTCAAGCAGCCGTACATCAGCCAGTCGATCACCGAGTTCTGGCGTCGCTGGCACATCAGCCTCTCCACCTGGCTGCGTGACTACCTGTACATCACGCTGGGCGGTAACCGCAAAGGCACACTGATGACCTATCGCAACCTGTTCCTGACCATGCTGCTCGGTGGTCTGTGGCACGGCGCGAACATCACCTACATCGTCTGGGGTGCGTGGCACGGCATGTGGCTGGCGATTGAAAAAGCGCTGGGCCTGAACACCTCGCCGCGCAGCATCAACCCGATCCGCTGGGCGCTGACGTTCCTGCTGGTGGTGATGGGCTGGGTGATCTTCCGCTCGGAAAACCTGCACGTTGCCGGCCGTATGTACGGCGCGATGTTCAGCTTCGGCGAATGGTCGCTGTCGGAACTCAACCAGGCCAGCCTCACCGGCCTGCAGGTGGCAACCCTGGTGGTGGCTTACGTGACCCTGGCGTTCTTCGGCATCCGTGATTTCTACACTAACCGTCCGCCAGAGAAGACCAAGCCTGCCGTCAACGTCGAGACCGATGGTCCTGCCGCTGCGACCCCTGGAACGATCAAAGCCGTACCGGGCGACAACCCGGCCAGCATCCACCAACCGGGTTACACCGTTGGCGTCGAAGCCACCGTGCAACCGGCCTACTGGACCGCTGACTGGTCGCGTTACGTGATGCGCGCCCTGGTGCTGCTGCTGTTCATCGCTTCGATTTTCAAACTCTCGGCGCAAAGCTTCTCGCCGTTCCTTTACTTCCAGTTCTGAGGGATCTGACCATGACCCGCTCATTACGCATCTTCTACATCGCCCTGTTCCTGTTGACCCTGTTGGTCTTGGGCCTGTGGTCCACGCGCAGCTTCTTTGGTTTCAGCACCAGTGCCGACACCACGGTGCTCAACGGCCGCTGGACCAAAGCCGTGGAGACGCACTACGACGACGAGTTTCCGATCAAGCGCCTGGGCACCAACCTCTGGGCCGCGCTGGATTTCAAACTGTTCAACGAAGGTCGTCCGGGCGTCGTGCTCGGCCGCGATCAGTGGCTCTATAGCGATGAAGAGTTCAACCCGATCGTCAACGAAGAGCTGAACCTGCAAGGCAACTACGCGCTGGTCGAAGGCGTGCGCCAGACCCTGAAAGAGCAAGGCGTGCAACTGGTGATGGCGATCGTGCCGGCCAAGACCCGCCTGTACCCGGAACACCTGGGTGAGGTGAAGCCTTCGAGCATTCACGCCAACCTCTACAAGGACTTCCACGACCGTGTCGCGGCCGACAAGATCCTCGCCCCCGACCTGCTCGGCCCGCTGCAAAAGGCCAAGCAGAACGGTCAGCAAGTGTTCCTGCGCACCGACACTCACTGGACGCCGGAAGGCGCACAAGTCGCCGCCGAGACCCTGGCCAAAACCATCGCCGACAAACTCCCGCTGAGCGGCGAACCGCAAAACTTCGTCACTACACCTGCGGAGAAAGTCACGCACAAAGGCGACCTGCGCTTGTTCCTGCCGCTGGACCCGCTGTTCGAAAACCTGATGCCGGCGCAAGAACCGCTGCAGAAGCGCAACACCGTGGCGGCTGGCGATCAGCCGGCCGGTGACGACGCCCTGTTCGCCAACACTGAAGTGCCGGTGGCCCTGATCGGCACCAGCTACAGCGCCAACCCGAACTGGAACTTCGTCGGCGCACTGAAACAAGCGCTGCGCAGCGATGTGGTCAATTACGCCGAAGACGGCCACGGCCCGATCCTGCCGATGCTCAGTTACCTGAAAAGCGATGCTTTCAAGAACAGCCCGCCACAGGTGCTGATCTGGGAGTTTCCTGAACGCTATCTGCCTGTGAACAACGAAATCGGCGACGCCGACCCGCAGTGGGTCGCAGAGCTCAAAGAAGCCGGCGCCCGCCAACAAAACGTAGCCGCAAACACTAAATCCGAGACGCCCGACCGGGCGCAAAACTGAAAGAGAGGTACACCATGACTTTCACTACTACTCCTCGCCGTCTCGCTAAGACTTTCGCTCTTGTCGCTGGCATGAGCGTTCTGTCGATGCACGCCTTCGCCGGTGGCGACGCCGCACTCTACGGCCCGACCGCACCCAAAGGCTCGAGCTTCGTACGGGTCTACAACGCCGGTAATGCTGAAGTCAGCGCCACCGTCGGCACCACTAACCTGAGCGACGTCGCACCGCTGTCCAGCACCGACTTCAGCTTCATGCCGGGCGGCGACTACAGCGCCAAGGTCGGCAGCCAGACCCTGCCGGTGAAACTCGCCGGTGACCACTATTACACCCTGGTCAACAACGCTTCCGGCGCGCCGCAACTGATTGAAGAACCGCCGTTCAAGAACAAGCAGAAGTCCCTGGTGCGTCTGCAGAACCTGAGCGACAAGCCGCTGACCCTGAAAACCGCTGACGGCAAGACCGACGTAGTGCCAAGCGTGGCCGCCAAGGGCCGTGGCGAGCGTGAGATCAACCCGGTGAAAGTCAGCCTGGCGCTGTTTGAAGGCGACAAAAAAGTCGGCGATGTAAAACCGGTTGCCCTGGAACGCGGTGAAGCGGCCGTGCTGTACGTCACCGGCAACGGCAGCAGCCTGTCGCCAGTCTGGGTAAAACGCCCGGTGTCGACGCGCTAATCAATTCTCTGAACTGACCCGGCTCTCTGTGGGCGCTGGCTTGCCTGCGATGGCATCACCTCGGTGAATCTGAAAAACCGAGTCGTCTGCATCGCTGGCAAGCCAGGCTCCCACAGGGGCCGAGGTGAGCGTTCAGAACGAGACAACAACAAGAGTGAAACGACAGAACGTTCGTAGCTCTAACCAATCGATTTTAAAGGAGTAACAACATGATTCCGGTGATCTTGTCAGGTGGTAGCGGCTCACGTCTTTGGCCGCTTTCGCGTAAACAGTTTCCCAAGCAATTCCTTGCCCTGACCGGCGAACACACACTGTTCCAGCAAACCCTGGAACGCCTGGTGTTCGAAGGCATGGACACCCCTATCGTGGTGTGCAACAAGGACCACCGCTTCATCGTCAACGAGCAGTTGAGTAACCGCAAACTCGAAGCCCAGCGCATCCTGATGGAACCGTTCGGTCGCAACACCGCGCCGGCCGTGGCCCTGACCGCGATGATGCTGGTCAATGAAGGTCGTGACGAGCTGATGCTGGTGCTGCCGGCCGACCACGTGCTGGAAGACCAGAAAGCCCTGCAACGCGCCCTGGCCCTGGCCACCGTCGCCGCGGAAAACGGCGAAATGGTGCTGTTCGGCGTGCCGGCCACCAAACCGGAAACCGGTTATGGCTACATCAAGTCGACCAATGATTCGCTGCTGCCGGAAGGTGTCAGCCGCGTTTCGCACTTCGTCGAAAAACCTGACGTCAAACGCGCCACCGAATATGTCGAATCCGGTGGTTATTTCTGGAACAGCGGCATGTTCCTGTTCCGCGCCAGCCGCTTCCTCGAAGAACTGAAAAAGCACGACCCGGACATCTACGACACCTGCCTGCTGACCCTCGAACGCAGCGAGCAAGATGCCGACACCATCACCTTCGACGAAGCCACCTTCGCCTGCTGCCCAGACAACTCCATCGACTACGCGGTGATGGAAAAAACCCAGCGTGCCTGCGTCGTGCCGCTGACCGCTGGCTGGAGCGATGTCGGTTGCTGGGCGTCGCTGTGGGAAGTCAATGAAAAAGACGCCAACGGCAACGTCACCAAAGGCGACGTGGTCATCCAGGACAGCAAAAACTGCATGATCCACGGCAACGGCAAACTGGTGTCGGTGATCGGCCTGGAAAACATCGTGGTGGTCGAAACCAAGGACGCCATGATGATTGCGCACAAGGACTCGGTCCAAGGCGTGAAACAGATGGTCAACACCCTCAACGAACAGGGTCGCAGCGAAACCCAGAACCACTGCGAAGTCTATCGTCCGTGGGGTTCCTACGACTCGGTGGACATGGGCGGCCGCTTCCAGGTCAAGCACATCTCGGTCAAACCGGGTGCGTGCCTGTCGCTGCAAATGCACCACCACCGCGCCGAACACTGGATCGTGGTCAGCGGCACCGCTGAAGTGACCTGCGACGACAACGTGTTCCTGCTCTGCGAAAACCAGTCGACCTACATTCCGATCGCGTCGGTCCACCGTTTGCGTAACCCGGGCAAGATTCCACTCGAGATCATCGAAGTGCAGTCGGGCAGCTACCTGGGTGAAGACGATATCGAGCGGTTCGAAGATATCTACGGTCGCTCCACCCCGATCGAGCGCGGCGTGTCGGTGAAAACCATCGCGCAGTAAGCGTTCAGCAAAATAAAAGCCCCCGTCCAGCCCGCTGCGTCTCCTATCCGCAGCGGGTTGGGCGGGGGCTTTTTTCTGCCGATGTCATGCCAAATCACATTTTCAATGGATTTCTATTTTGCTTTGCAAAGGTTTTCCATTTGTCTAACAACTGGCTAGGTAACGGATTCAATCTGCCTGTCTGAAAATAGCCGCTTTGTAATTCGCTCCTTGTCACATGGCCGGAATCGATCATGAATTTAGCCATGTTCCCGCCCCAATGTTGAGCCTCGCCACCTACGCTCGTTGTGAAATAACCCGTTTTGTACAACGCTCCGGGGTACATATCATTGAAGACCTGATGGGCAAAGTAGTCGGTAATGTGTTCGTCATAATTACTGTTACTGACAGACGTATCCGTCTCTTGCTGAAAACCTATATGTCCGTGCGAAGAAGCATGCAAGGCTTCGTGAACAATCGTCGAGCGAATTTTATCTCTATCAAGCTGACCATTTTCAGAATAATCCGGTGCGGTTACTCCCATATAAATTATTCCGTCTGGCGACGTCCAGGCGGCAGGATTGGCACGCAGTTCTTCCTGGTTGAACTGCATCGTTTCATTGCCAGGAACAGACCTGATTTTTTCAAAAAGTTCTTCGTGTGTTACATCCACTACTTTTATAGGGCGAACCGATACACCAAATAGTTGACTGATCGTGTTGGCCAGCTGGGCCGTGTCGACATAGTCACCTGTTTTCCATGTCGTTGAGGCCTGATTCGCTGGCATTTGCGGACGCGCCAATACAATTGGCTCAAAAAGCCTATGAGCCTGCGCGGCTTGCCCAGACCCTGATGGCCCTGGCGGCACTGGGCCGAAACCAGGCGGTGGTGGAGGTGGCAGGGCTAGTGAAGGTGGCCTTGGAGGTGCGGGGGGGGTATTCGGTTTATCAGGCTTCCGTCCATCGATATCGATCAACGTGACAGGGTTATTTCTAACCATTCGATACAGGTTCAAACCATCCACCGCACCTGCCGGATCGGGATTTAGCCAACGCTGTAGCCACGGTATGTAGTACCGAAACCCATAATAATAAAGCCTCGTCGCATCCCGCTCCTTGCCTGAATACCGAATGGTTTTGTAGTCGACTGCAACGGCATCTGTGTCGGCACACCACGCGGTCTCACCGAAGGGATAAAAAACTTCCCGGCTGATGACTTGTGCATCGTCAGCCAGTTCCACCGTGCAGGAATTCAGGTGATCGACCAGGGTGTACCGATACTGATCGTTGATGCCGGGCGGTGGATCGCTTTCCCAGTGCAACACCCGAACGGAATTAAGGCCAGCCTGTGCGGTGATGACTTCCAGCCTCTCACCGGTGCCACTGTCGGTACGCAGTTCCAGCCCTGGCAAGTAACGCACTTCGGCTATCACGGTTCTGGCATGGGTCTGCAACGAGCGAATTTTTTGTACCCGTTGGCCACCGCCATCGTAGAGGTAGGACTCAACGTCATTGCGTCCGGAATCGCGCTCCACCGGGCTGACCGACTGCAACTGATTGCGCAGGTCCCACGTCAAAAAACGCCCCTGATCCAGCTCCAGCAAATTGCCCTTGGCGTCGAATGCCGTCGTGATTTGTTCTTCCGTGGGGGGCACGCCGTTACGCCAGGGCAAACAGCGATTGCTGTACTGCGCAGCTTTCAGATCACGTCCCGGACTTTGCGAGCCGACA
>NZ_AZVV01000013.1:0-269009 GCF_000514395.1 Pseudomonas sp. URMO17WK12:I12 | reverse complement strand
ACGGCGGAGGAGGAAATCTCCAGCAGGCGACCGGCTTCGGTAAAGCTGCGGGTTTCGGCCACATGAATGAAGGCCGTGATGCCGCTGAGGCTGTCCATCATTTGAGGTGTGCTCGGTGCTGGGAGAGGGTCAAGGCAGAGTAGAGGCGCGCGGCGAAATGGCCCGAAACGTCGGTATTTCGACCGATCAGCTTCTTGGCTCGCGCCTAGCATAGACCCTGAATCCACAGCATGGGCAACCCGCCCGTCTACCCGAAATCAGGAGAAAGGCCATGAGCACTATCGAACACGTCATTCTTGTACACGGTGCCTGGGCCGACAGCACCAGCTGGAGCAAATCGCGCGCATTGATCGAAGCCGCCGGCCTGAGCACGAGCACGGTCAACCTGCCGCTGACGTCACTGGCAGCAGATGCCGACGTCGTGTCCCAGGCCATCGCCGCCGCTCCAGGACCGGTGTTGCTGGTGGGCCATTCCTATGGCGGTGCGGTCATCAGCGAGGCAGGTGTTCACGCCAAGGTGGCGGGCCTCGTCTATATCAACGCCTTTACCCCTGACATTGGCGAATCAGCATTGGGGCTGACCGCATTGGCCGAGCCATCGCTGATGAGTGCCGAGATCCACATAGATCAGACGGGCTCGTCGAGCCTCACTTACGAGGGTGTTTTTGAAGGCTTTGCTCAGGATGTGAGTGCGCAGGAGAAGCGTCAGCTGTTTGAAAACCAGCGTCCCACCGCTGTAGCGGCACTCACCACACCACTCACTCAAGCCGCCTGGCAGCACAAGCCCAGCTGGTATTTGGTGGCGACCCTTGATAACGCCATTACACCGGCACTTCAAGAGCTGATGGTGAAGAAGATCGGCGCCATCAGCGACCATGTCGATGCGGGCCATTGCTCAATGGTTTCCAAGCCTGCGGCTGTCGCCGATCTGGTCATTCGCGCCGCCAGGTAACCGATATTTTTCCTTAATTGTTCACGCTTAGCATTTCTGCAATCTCAGAGGACACACCCATGAAACTCACTCAAAACACTATCTTCATTACCGGCGGCGGCTCTGGCATCGGCCGCGGGCTGGCCGAAGCACTGCACAAGCTGGGAAACCAGGTGATTATCTCAGGTCGGCGCAAGGGCCATCTGGAAGCCGTCGTTGCGGCCAACCCAGGCATGCATGCGGTCGAGCTGGATATTACCGATCCAGCCAGTATTACCGAGGTCGCGAAACAGTTGATCAACGAATTCCCGCAGCTCAACGTGCTGATCAATAACGCCGGGATCATGTTGCCGGACACCGCAGCCGGCCATGTGGATGACGAGTTGCTGGCGTCGACCGTTACCACCAATCTGATGGGCCCCATTCGCATGACTTCGGCGCTGATTGAGCACCTCAAGAAGGCCGATGAAGCTTATGTGGCATACACCTCCTCAGTGCTCGGCTTCGTGCCCATGGCGCTGACGGCGGTGTACAGCGCCACCAAGGCTGCGCTGCATTCTTATGCACTGTCACAGCGCTTCATGCTGCGCGATACCTCGGTCAAGGTGCTGGAAATCGCGCCGCCCTGGGTACGTACTGAGCTGATGGATAGCTCCGAAGCGGAACTGGCGATGCCATTGGATGAGTTTATTGCCGAGACGATAGCGGTGCTGGGCACGGACGCGGTGGAAATCCTGGTCGAGCGGGCCAAACCAATGCGCGCTAATGCCGGGGCCGATGAACACGCCTTTGTCACTGAGTTCAACACACAGATATTGGAACTCTACGCCCAGTGAGCACCCCGCGGCGCTTGCATGAGTGCGGGCGCCGTTATACGGACATCGACAGTTCGATCTCCATGATCGCCAGCATTACAGCCAAAAAGTCCGAAGTGTTGGGAAACGCGGCCCATTTATTCACTCCGGAAAATCACCTTTACTGATGCCAAGCGCCCCAACCCCGAAAGCCCACATGGCTATCGACCCGGGCAGATATCCAATGGCTCTACACATACACTTCAATCGAGGCAACCATGTCCAAACTTCATTCCCCAGTTAAAGTCGGGCGGTTCACCTTCGCCCACCGCATTGTATTGGCACCGCTGACCCGTATGCGTGCCGAAGAGGGCGCTCGTCCTGGCGCTCTGATGGCCGAGTACTACGCCCAGCGCACTTCCGAAGGCGGCTTCCTGATCGGTGAAGCCACCATCGCCGCGCCAAACGGCAACGGCTATCTCGGCGCACCTGGCCTGTTCGACGACAGCCAGATCGCGGGCTGGAAACACGTCACCGACGCCGTGCACGCTAAAGGCGGCAAGATCTTTCTGCAGCTTTATCATGCGGGTCGCCAATCCAATGTCGACGTGCAGCCTGCAGGCAGCATCCCCGTCGGCCCATCGGAAGTCCTGCACGGCGGCGTTGCTTACACCACCGAAGGGTGGGTACCCAATACCCCGAACCGCGCCCTGAGCATCGAGGAGATCGCAGGCTTGGTAGAAAACTTCCGCACTGCTGCCGAACGTGGCGTGAAAGCCGGTTTTGACGGCGTGGAACTGCATGGCGCCAACGGTTATTTGATCGACCAGTTCCTGCAGGACAACAGCAACAAACGCACCGACATTTACGGCGGCTCGTTCGAAAACCGCGCTCGCTTCCTGCTGGAAGTGACCAACGCGCTGATTTCAGTGTGGGGCAGTGATCGCGTGGCGGTACGTGTTGGCCCGAGCGGCACTTGGGGTGACATGGGCGACAGCGATCCAGAAGGCCTGTTCACCTACGTCGCGCAACAACTGGCGCCGCTGAACCTGGCTTACCTGCACCTGATCGAGCCGCGCATCCTGGGCAACATCGAGGACGAGAATGCCGACCCGGCGCCGGTGGCTGCCCAGCTGATGCGCAAACACTACAAAGGCGTGATCATTGCTGCCGGTGGCTTTGACGGCGAATCCGCCGAGGCCATCCTTCAGGCTGGCGACGCCGATCTGGTGGCTTTCGGTCGCCACTTCATTGCCAACCCGGACTTGCCGGAGCGCCTGCGCCACAACCTGCCGCTGAACGCTTATGACCGTCCAACCTTCTTTGGCGGCACCGAGGTGGGTTACACCGACTACGAGTTCTATAAAGAAGAAGCGACTGCGTAACGTCTTTCGCCGAGCGCGAACGGCTGTAGCGTAGAGATCAAACGAAGCCCCCTCATGGGGGCTTTTTGGTTTGTACGCGAGCTCTGATGAGCCCGGAAAAAAAAGGACAAAACATGGCTCAAAAGGCTGGTATTTCGTCCGGTGAACCTTGCTGCCGCTCCCTAACATGGGACCCATGGCACAACAACAAAGAACGTGAGTTTCGGGGGCGTTTAACTTCAGCGTCATCGCTCGACGCGCCTTCGTGAACACGCGCGCTACATCTTTAATCCACACTTGATAAAAGGAATCATCGATGAAGTTTTTATCCGCGGCACTGTTAATGGCAACTTCCACCGTTGCGTCTTGCTACGTCATGGCGGCTACGCCGGCTGCCGCGATCCACAACATTGTGCTGGTACACGGCTCCTTCGCCGACGGCTCCGGGTGGCGCGGTGTCACGGAGATTTTGGAAAAGGACGGCTTTCATGTATCGGTCGTGCAAGAGCCGGAAACCTCGCTGGATGACGACGTAAAAGCGGTCCAGCGTACGCTGGCCTTGCAGGATGGCCCGGCGGTATTGGTCGGACACAGTTACGGCGGTGTGGTGATTACCCAGGCCGGGACCGATCCGAAGGTTGCCTCGTTGGTATACGTCGCGGGTATCGCTCCGGACGCGGGTGAAGCTGCGGGCGAATTACTGCACAAAATGCCGGCGGCCTCGACGGCGATTACCCCGACGGCGGACGGTTTCGTTTACCTGGCGCCGGACAAGTTTCGCGCCGACTTTGCCGCCGACCTGCCGGAAAAGCTCACCCACTTTATGGCGTTGTCTCAAGTGCTGACCAACGGCGCCAACTTCGGCCAGAAGATTACCTCGCCGGCTTGGAAATCGAAGCCGAGCTGGGCCATCGTCGCCACCCAGGACCGGGCGATAAATCCTGATCTGGAACGCTTCATGTACACCCGTGCCGCGGCTCAGGTGACAGAAGTCAAATCCAGCCACGCGGTGTATATCTCGCACCCGAAAGAAGTGGCTGCGGTGATCGAAAAAGCGGCGTTGGCAGCCCTGCCAAAGTAACAGGCCCACGTCACTCCCGGGATGACCCTTCAAGGCCCTGTTGCAAACGCAGCAGGGCCATATTGCAGTGCGGCAGACCGCTGACCCTCATGGCCCCCAGCGCTCTTGCAAGACATCTGGCTCCTGCGAGGCACTGGGAAGAGGAGGGTAGGGAAATGGCGCCGCCGACATCGGTAAATGCGCCGGGGAAGTCCGGTGCCGATACCGATCATGGACAACAAACAGCAGGAGCTAACCGATGACCACTCATCTTCAGAATAACGGCGCCCTACACGCTGGTCAGCAGACCCAGGCGAGTAACCTCATCGTTGTTGAGTTGCGGCGCGGAAGCCCATCCGACCTCGCCCAACAGATCAGCGGTTTTATCGACAGCATGGCTGTACTTCCAAACTGCTCTCGTTATGCGCTAGCTCTGGATCCCACCGACCGTCTTACTCTGCTGATTCAGGGTGATTGGAGTTGTCCTCTGGCGATGGCCGAGCACTTTGAATCGGCCCCCTTGCAGGCGCTGATAGGTTATCTGCGTTCATCGTTTGCGTACCGGATGGAATTCAGCTGTCAGGGCCTTAGCGTCTGAAGCCGCGTCACAGTGGCGTTAGTCTCCATCCCTTCCAACCCTCTCGTTTCAGCGACAGTTGTGGTCGCTGCGGCGCTTTGGCGCGCGCCCAAAAAAACGCCTTTTCCGGTCAACGCACAATGGCTTGAAATGTCGGTTTTTCGACCGATGTCCCAAACCTATACGGCCCAAGATACTTCCCATGAGCAGCGCAGAGCAGTTGAAGCTCCGCACTCCTCACGGTGAGCCTCGGCCTGAAGTTACTACTTCTTTTCTGCGGTTCTTCACCACCCAGCTCAACTTCGCTATCCCGTTGGGGAGTTCAGTATGACCGATAAGCCAAGCTGGTATCTGCTCGCGACACAAGACAACGCCATTGCGCCTGAACTTCAATCAATGTTTGTGACCAGGATCGGAGCCGTGCAGGCCACGGTGGACGCCGGGCATTGCTCGATGATTTCCCCGCCTGGCGCAGTCGCTGAACTGGTGCTTCGCGCCGCACTCTGAGTCGCCGGACCGGCGCAACCCTTGCGCATCGATATAAAACCTCTTTTCGGAGCACGCCTGATGAATGATCTACTCGCTTTCGCCGTTGAGGCCCACGGTGGCCTGGATCGCTGGAATAGCTTCGCACAACTGCGAGCCAACGTTTCGATCGACGGTGCTATCTGGCACCTCAAGCAGCAGCCGGGTCAGCTGTTCGATAAAGAATTGGATATCAAGACCCAGACCCAGCGCCTGAGCATCACCCCCTTTGCCGGACCGAACCAACGCAGCGTGTTCCTACCCGGTCAACTGACCCTGGAAACCCTCGATGGAATCATCGTCGAACAACGCGACCAGCCCGCCGACTCCTTCGTTGGTCATACCTTGGAAAGCCCTTGGGACTTGCTACATGTGGCCTATTTTGCCAGCGAAGCGTTGTGGACCTACCTGACTTCGCCTTTTCTCTATACCTACCCCGGCTTCGAATGCAGGGAGATCGAGCCATGGAACGAAAACGGCGAAGTATGGCGACGTTTGGAAGTCACTTTCCCTGATCATATCGAGAGCCATACCCGCAAGCAGATCACCCACTTCGGGCCGGATGGCCTGATGCGTCGCCATGATTACACCGTCGACATTCTTGGCGGAGCTACCGGCGCTAACTACGTCAGTGATTACTGCGAGGTACAGGGGCTGATGATGCCGACAAAACGCCGTATCTACGCCTACGACGAAGCTGGGCAAAAAATCCCCGAGCCTTTGCTTGTGTCGCTGGACTTCAGCAAGCTCATTTTCAGCTAATTGGCTCGTCCGCCACGCTGGATGAAACCCAAGTCCAGCGTCTGCAATTCATCATCCCTTTTTGACTTCAGTTATTGCGGAGTACTTGCTCATGTCCATCGAAAATCTTTATGCCCCCCTGCGATTGGGGTCGCTGGAACTGCCTCATCGCATCGTCATGGCCCCCCTGACGCGCATGCGTTCAGCTGCCGGTGGCGTACCTACCGCCCTGAGCGCCGAGTACTACGCTCAACGTGCTTCAGCCGCGTTAATCATTACCGAAGCCACGGGCGTCAGTGTGCAGGGCATGGGTTACCCAAATATGCCGGGGCTGTACTCGGCCGAGCAAGTGGCCGGATGGTACGCAGTGACCAAGGCAGTACATGCTCAAGGCGGGCGCATCATTGCGCAAATCGTGCATGGCGGGCGGACTTCACATTCATCCTATAGCCCCGAGGGCGCTTTGCCGGTGGCGCCATCTGCATTGGCTCCGGTCGACGGCCAGGCGTTCACACCCGAATTTTCACTGGTACCTTTCGAAATCCCGCGTGCTCTGGATATCGATGAACTGCCCGGCATCGTCAATGACTTTCGTCAGGCCGCTGAAAATGCGATGGCCGCAGGTTTTGATGGGGTTGAAATTCACAGTGCCAACGGATACCTGCTCGACCAATTTCTTCAGGACAACAGTAACCTGCGTGAAGATGCCTACGGCGGTTCGATAGCAGGCCGCGCTCGCCTGCTTCTGAATGTGGTCGATGCGATTGCCCACACCATCGGCGCGGACAAAGTGGGTGTACGTCTGTCGCCGTCGGGCAATTTCAATGACATGAAAGAAAGCAACCCCACGGACCTGTTCAGCTATGTCATCCAGGCATTGAGCGAGCGTGGCATCGCCTATCTGCACTTGATCGAGCCTCGCGCTTCTTCGGTAGGCCTGGGTGATGACCTGAGTTTGGATGTCGCCAACAACGCTCGATTATTCCGCCGTCTTTTTAAAGGACCGGTGATCTCGGCGGGAGGCTACACCGCGCAGAGTGGCAGCGAAGCGATTGCTGCCGGGGATGCCGATGCCATCGCTTACGGGCGGATGTTCATTGCCAACCCGGACCTGGCCGCTCGTTTCAAATCCGGTGCTGAATTGAACGCGTACGACCGCAACACTTTCTACGGCGGCACCGAAGTGGGCTACACGGACTATCCGACACTAGTCACGGCTTGATTGAGACCCGGGTGGCTTAACTCACATTTCCACAGCTGGAACACCATGAACTCAACCCAATTCATCAAAAGCAACCGGCCGCTGTATTGGCTGGCCTTAGGCACGTTTGCCGTCGGTACCGAAAGCTTCATGATCGCGGGCCTGCTTCCCGGCATGGCCAAGGATCTTGACGTCAGCGTTGCCACGGCGGGCCAGTTGGTCACGGTATTTGCTCTGGCCTATGCACTGAGCTCTCCAGTGCTGGCTGCGCTGACCGGGAACCTGAACCGGCGCAGGCTGCTGATCGGTGCCATGGCGTTATTTGCGGTGGCCAATCTGCTGGCCTTCACGGCCAGTGGCTATTGGTCGTTGATGGCCGCGAGACTGGTGCTGGCGCTCGCGGCGGCAGTGTATGTACCCGGTGCGAACGCACTGGCCAGCGTGGTCGTGCCGCCCGAACAGCGTGGCCGCGCCATCGCTATCGTCAACGGTGGCCTGTCGCTCGCCATTGCCCTGGGTGTTCCGGCGGGCACCGTGCTGGGGGCGGCAATGGGTTGGCGCGCCACGTTCGGCAGCGTCGCGATCATTGCCGCGTTGGCCGTCGCCGGTTTGCTGATAGGGCTTCCACGCGAGATAGGAACCGGACTCGCTACCGCCAGCCTGCGCCAGCGCATTTCAACTGCGGCTCAGCCTGCGGTTTTGCATACACTGCTGATCACTACGTTGTGGGCGATGGCGAGTTACACCACTTACACCTACCTCGCGCCGCTTTTGGAAGCCACCACCTTCATAAATGGCCCCGCGATAGGCTTCGTGCTATTTGGCTGGGGTGTTTCAGCCGCAATCGGCCTGGCCATCAGCGGCCGAACGGTAGACCGCAAAGGTCCGCGCGCAGTGATCCTGCCAGCGTTGGCGACATCCACTACGGCGTTCGTCGTCCTGTCGCTGGCGCCACACTTTATCGATAGACAGTTCGTAGTTGTGCCGATAGTCCTCGCCATCGCTGCGTGGGGCGTGGCTCACTGGGCTTTTTATCCTGCCCAGCAAACCACGCTGGTCGGCGTGGCTGGTGTTGCGAGCGCGCCGGTGGTGTTGTCGCTCAACGCCTCCTTCATGTACCTCGGTTTCTCACTGGGTGCGGGTCTTGGCTCCCTGACATTGCACTACAGCTCGTTGGCCAACCTTGGCTTTGTCAGCGCCCTCTGCACAGCGACAGCCTTGATCTTGGCCTACATATCCGGTCGTCGACCTGCACCGCAACTTCAACCTTCAAATTAAATAATCTGTACGCTCAAAAAGTAGCGTTCCAAGAATGAATAACGGCGGCCAATGGCCGCCGTTATTCTGCTGCGAAAAGATAGAAGCTTATACGTCAGCGTTAGAACCGAAGGTCCGGCGCAACGATTGCGGGGATTGACCATATACGCGCAGGAAGGCCCGGCGCATACGCTCACGGTCGCCAAAGCCGGTCTCCGAGGCCACCGCTTCAAGCGTTAGACGCCCTTGTTCGATCATCAATCGTGCGGCCTCCAGACGTAGATTTTCGATGGCCTTGGCGGGTGAGCTTCCGGTCTGCTCGCGAAAGCTTCGACTGAATTGCCGAGGACTCAGGCAAGCCGCATCCGCAAGGTCTTCTACGGAAAGGTCGCGGCGCAGGTTTTTTCGAGCGAAGTCCAGCGACTGCTGAATCCGGTCGGAGCTCGGACTCAGTTCCAGCATCGCCGAATGCTGGGACTGCCCACCCGCGCGGCGATGGTAAAGCACCAGCCGCTGAGAGACAGTCCGGGCCAGTGCGGCACCGTAATCCTTCTCGACCATACCGATGGTTAAATCGAGCGCAGCGGTCATGCCCGCCGAGGTCCAGATCTTGCCATCGATGATGAAGATGCGATCTTCTTCTACCTTAATTGCGGGAAATCTATCGCGCATTTCCTTGGCGCGAGCCCAGTGCACTGTGGCTCGACGCCCATCGAGCAACCCGGACTCGGCAAGCGCGAAAGCGCCGACGCACAAAGCGCCTACCCGCCGTGAATCGGCATTGGCTTCAACCAGAAAGGAGTGAATACCGTTCGACGCCGAACTGCGATCCATTGCACCGCTGATCAAGACGGTATCGAAATCTGTCTTGTTGAACTGCTGAGTATCAACCGAGGTGAACAGGGAGCTGGCGACCAATCCACCCTGCTCGGATAGCACGCTGATGTCATAGAGTTTTTCGCCCGCGGCCAGGTTGGCAAACTCGAAAGCTGAAAGCGCAGCAAGGCTCATAACCTGAAAATCGGGCCGTACGATCAACGCAACACTTTGCATAAAGACTCCCGTTCGCCCAGTTGATCAGTGGCTTGACGCATGATGTCTGGTGACATGCGAAACGTAATCATGCGCGAAAATCGCCGGACTGCAAGCAGAACCGCGATTTCGAGGGGGTTAGCGTTTTTTGCCGGGTAAATTCGGTAAGGCCGATACTGAGGCACGAGAAACTTCAACCCGCAGCCAGTGCCTCATTGAGCTGCACTACGAACTCCAGATCGCCAGGCTCCACGCTGGCACGCATTACCGCAACCGGATGACCATCTGTTGACTGGCTGTAGATTCCAGTGCGCTGGGGTGGTCACCGTATTGATCATCATCGGCAATGGTCATCAAGTTGATGCTGCGGCTGTCGGTGGTGTCGGTAGCGGCGTCTTACGGCCCGACTCAGTGAAGACAGATTAAGCAGCTTGCACTCCGTCAACAGGTCGGAATACCAATATTTCCGCCCATAAACTTGACCAACACGAGGCCGGAAATGATGGTTTTACGGCCTTTACCGACATACGGGCGTTCACTACTCTGGTCCTATTTCATGCACCCGCCTTTGGAGCAAACCGCATGACTCATAAAGGCACGGCAGTTATAACCGGCGCTGGTACCGCGATAGGCACAGCGTTCGCCCACCGACTGACTCAGCGGGGCTACGACTTGATTTTAATTGCCGTGGATCGGCCGCAATTAATGACGCTCGCTGCAGCGCTCACTGACTCCAGCGGACGATCGGTTGAAGTGCTGAATGCCGATTTGGCTGTGTCCGCCGAAGTTGTCCGCATTGAGGCCTTGTTAAGCCAGGACGCCAGTATCACATTGCTCATCAACCATCACGATATCCCTGAGGAAGATGAGATAGGGGCCACAATCGCCTTGGGGATCACTGCTCCCGTACGCTTGTCTTACGCATTGGCAAATGGTTTCGTAAAGAGGGGCGCCGGAACGGTTATCAATCTGGTGCCCGTGTTCGAGACGAGTTCCGGTGCTGCCATTGAGTCGGCGAGTAGCGCTTTTTTGCTCTCGCTATCCCACGCGCTGCGCCAGCGTTTCAATAAAGTCGCAGTACGTGTTCAAGCAATTTTGTATGCCGGTTCACAGCAGACCCGATATCAAAGCGCAGTGGCCATTGTGGATGCCGCGCTAGAGGATTTTGATTCTGGAGAAGCCATCTCGCTACCCAGTGTTGCCGATCGGGAGGTATGGAATACATTTGAGGTTGCCCGGCTGGAATTGCTCAGCCGGGTAGCAGGGGGCCCCAATATCGTTTCACCTGCACGTCTGCTCCATTGACCCGTGGCGGGCAGCGAATGCGTGTCTCCCCCCTAAGTGATTGCAGGCATCCTCGTCCGGATAGAGCGGATATCCAGCCCGTTTTAGTTCAGCCGCCGACAAGGACGATTACGGTTTTCAGTCGGCTAGCCCAGCGATCACCAGGGAGTCCTGTTCATCCGGCCTGCGTGGTATTGCTCCCGCGGATATCGATGCCCAAGAACATCTCAAGTGCCTCGTATGGCATCGGTTTGGCAAAGTAATAGCCCTGAAAAATGTCGCAGCGACTGCCCTTCAGGAAATTCACCTGAGACGCCGTTTCCACGCCTTCGGCGACCACTGTCAGGCTGAGGTGATGGGCCATGGAAATAATGCCTTGGGTGATGGCGGCATCGTGATGGTCGGTGGCGATATCCTGGATGAACGAGCGGTCAATCTTGATCTTGTCGATGGGCAAACGCTTGAGGTAGCTGAGGCTTGAAAAGCCGGTGCCGAAATCATCGAGCGCAATGCGTACACCCAAGGCTTTGAGCCGGTGTAACGTATCGATGGCCTGTTCAACGTTATGCAGCAAGAGCGACTCGGTAATCTCCAGTTCCAACTGCCCGGCGCTAACTCCGTGCTTGCTCAGCACTGTCTGGATACACTCAACGAACTGGCCGCGCTGGAAATGCATCGGCGAAATATTCACGGCCATCGAGATGCCTGTGAGGCCCTGATCGCCTAGCTGGCGCAGCTGCGCGCAAGCCGTATCGAGGACCCAAAGGCTCAGTGGGATGATTTGACCACTGTCTTCTGCCACCGGCACAAACACCGCTGGAGAGATAAAGCCTTTCTCCGGATGTTCCCAACGCAGCAACGCCTCGATCCCGACTACCCGACCGGTGCGCGCGTCTATCTGCGGTTGATAATGCAGTTCAAACGACTGAGTTTCGATCGCCTTTTGCAGGTCATTGCGCAGGCTTGCGTGCTCGCAAACACGTTGATTGAGATCGCTGGTGTACCACTGGAAGTTGTTGCGCCCTTGCTGCTTGGCTTTGTACATGGCCATGTCAGCTTGCTGGATCAGCTGCATCGGCTGCTCGATGTCACCATCACTCAGGGTGATGCCGATACTTGCACTCACGTGCAGGTCAATGCCCTGGAGGCAGTAGGGTCTGGCAATGCTGGCCATCAATCGCTCGGCCACCGGTACAACGTCCTCATCCCGAAGCAGATCTGGCAGCAAGACGATAAATTCGTCACCGCCCATGCGCACGATGGTATCCCCGGGACGAACCTGTTGGGTCATGCGCTGCGCCACTTCAATCAGCACCTGATCGCCGAAGCAGTGTCCGATCGAATCGTTGATGGATTTGAATCCATCCAGATCAATGCACATCACCGCCAGACGACGCTTACGCCGACGACTGATGTGACAATCCAGAATAAGCCGGTCTTCAAGCGAAACACGGTTAAGCAAACCGGTTAGCCGGTCATGGCTGGCGTTGAAGCTCAATTGGCGCTCGTAATGCTTCTGCTCGCTGATGTCCCGGGCAATGCCAAATACCCCGACGATCTTTCCGTTGACCATGATCGGCAGGTTAGAGATGTCCATGGTCAACAGGTTTTCATTCTCGTCGCGAACCCGTGCCTCGAAGCGTTGCGGCTCGCCGGTGCGGGCAGCGGAAAAATGCCGACTGACCCGTTCCAGGTCTTCTTCGAGCACCAGGTGGGAAAAATGATGACCGATGAAGTCGGTTGCAGTGTGCGGTTTCAGCTTCAGGCCTGCTGGATTCACACTCTGGATATTGCCAGCCAGATCGAGGGCGAACACCGGGTTGGGGTTGTAGGTAAACAATGAACGAAAACGTTGTTCGCTTTCCTCCAGACGGTGGCCGTCACGCTCATGGCGGATCGCAATGGCCGCCAGCTGCGCCGCACAGGTCAGCCGTTGAATCTGCGCCTCATTCGGTCCATTGGCCCGATCCTGGTACAGCGCAAACGTCCCCACCACACAGCCCTGATGCGAGAATAACGGCAACGACCAGCAGGAGCGCAGATTGTGCCCCAGCGCCAGACTCCGGAAACGCTCCCAGCTCGGATCCAGGGCAATGTCTACGGTGACCACCAATTCGCGCCGGAATGCTGCGGTGCCGCAGGTCCCTTCCTGTGGACCGATGGGCATGCCATGGATGGCCTGACTGTATTCAGGCGGTAGGCCAGGCGCCGCACCGTTCAGCAGATGCTTGCCCTGAGCATCGGTGAGCAGTATCGAACAACGCGTGTCAGGCTCTTGTGCGTCGAGCATCAGGCAGATGGCGGCCAGAACGTCGCCCAGTGGATGATTGGTCGCGATCATGCCGAGAATGTCACGCTGCGACTCGGGGAGAGCCACGCTGTGAAAGCTCGTGCAGAGGGTATTCATGATGGTTCCTGAGGACTGCCGAGACCATCCGATCTTCAAAGAGTCTGGAAAAGTGGGCGGTCGGGTGCAGTCCGCTCGCACTCCGATCCCGCTCTTTATAGAACACCGACCCAGCCACAGAACAGACTCAGATCCACAATAAAAAACCGTATCAGATTGGCTCCGTTTGGCTGATTTAGAGCTGTAACAGATGTTGCAGCGCGTCGAATACAGAACACTCAGCTTCTATATTTCAGCGCCTCCACCAATGCAGAAAAGGCGGGAGAGGTCTGGCGTCTGTTGGGGTAATACAAGTGGTAACCCTGAAACTCGGGGCACCAGTCGGCCAGGACTTCTTTGAGGCGGCCGTCGGCCAGATACGGTGCGACCAATTCCTCGGGTACATAGGCCAGACCAATGCCATCAACGGCGGCATTGAGAACATGCATGATGCTGTTGAAAACCAGTGGCCCATCTGCCTTGACCGTAAACGCCCGGCCATCTCGTTCAAACTCCCAGGCGTAAATCGCCCCTGATGGCCTGTGTCGGATATTCACGCAGTCATGCCCGGTCAGTTCATAGGGGGTTGTGGGTGCCGGGTTGTGTTCGAAATAGGCTGGAGAGCCCACCACCGCCAACCGCCAATCCGGTCCTATGCGAACGGCGATCATGTCCTTGCTGATCGATTCGCCCAGGCGAATGCCGGCATCGAAGCGTTCCTCGACCACGTTGGTGAATCCATAGTCGACGTAGAACTCCAGGGTGATATCCGGGTAATTCTTCAAGAAGCCTGCAAGCATCGGCCGAATGCACAACTCAATCTGATCGTCAGTGCAGGAAATACGAATCGTGCCACTGGGCTTGTCCCGTAATTCGCTCAAGGCTTCGATCTCAACAGCGATTTGATCAAAAAGCGGGGCGATCGAGCGCATCAATCGCTCGCCTGCCTCTGTCGGCGACACATTGCGTGTCGTGCGGGCGAGCAGACGTATTCCCAGTCTTTGTTCAAGTGCCCGGATCGTATGACTCAGTGCAGAAGGCGTAATGCCCAGTTTGGCTGCGGCTTTGGTGAAGCTTTGATCGCGTGCCACTGCCAGAAAAGCTTGGAGATCGTTGACTTTGGTATGGGCCATTGCTGAGTTTTTCTCAAAAGCACATGAAGATTACACCTACTAATCAAGGTATCTCGAATCCGTCAAGCTCTGTCACCTATCTGGAACGGAGTACTGAGGATGAGCGAGACACCTGTATTCGACACCCCGACAGGTGATGCCCTCGGCACGCCGGGAACTGGGGAACGGCCGGCTTACTGGAGTGGCATCTTTGCGATGACACTGTGCGTATTCGCGCTGATCGCCTCCGAGTTCATGCCTGTCAGTTTACTCACGCCGATTGCGTCGGATCTGCACATCAGTGAAGGACTGGCCGGGTATGGGATTGCCATCTCCGGCGCTTTCGCGGTGCTGACAAGCCTTTCGATTTCCAGGCTTGCGGGCGCAATGGACCGCAAGACGCTGTTGCTGCTACTGACCGGGATTATGTGCGTGTCGGGGCTGGTGGTTGGTCTGGCGCCAAACTATACGGTGTACATGATGGGGCGTGCGCTGATCGGCGTGGTGATCGGCGGGTTCTGGTCGATGTCGGCGGCAATGGCCATGCGCCTGGTACCGTCCCATAGCGTTCCCAAGGCGCTGGCAGTCTTCAACGGCGGCAATGCGCTGGCAACCGTAGTGGCCGCCCCACTGGGAAGCTATCTGGGGAGTGTCATCGGTTGGCGGGGTGCTTTTCTCTGCCTGATTCCGGTAGCGATCATCGCATTGATCTGGCAGTGGATCAGCCTGCCAGCCATGACGGCGGCGCCGCGTAAAGCGGGCACGGGCAATGTCTTTCGATTGTTGAAGAGCCGATTGGTCCGTTTCGGCATGTTGAGCGTGGGCATTTTCTTCATGGGGCAGTTTGTATTGTTCACCTATCTGCGCCCGTTTCTGGAGACCGTCACGGGTGTAGAGGTCTCCCTGTTGTCGATGATCCTGCTGGTCATCGGCGTGGCGGGTTTTGTCGGGACCCTTCTGATCGGCAGTTTCCTGAAAACCGGCCTGTACCGCGTCCTGGTCAGCATTCCACTCTTAATGGCCGCCATTGCACTGTCCTTGATTGTCCTTGGCGGTGGCGTCGTGGCTGCTTTTGTATTACTGGGGCTGTGGGGCCTGATCGCGACGGCGGCACCTGTGGGGTGGTGGTCGTGGTTGGCCAAGGCGTTGCCCAAGGATGCTGAAGCCGGTGGCGGCCTGATGGTGGCGGTCATTCAGCTATCCATTGCCCTGGGCTCTACCCTCGGCGGGCTGTTGTTCGACGGGAGCGGCTATCGCATGACCTTTCTCGCCAGCGCTATCTTGCTGGTGCTCGCGGCAGTGATGGCCTTGTTCACATCGCGAAGCACCGTCAATCAGTGATGAAACTCAAAATTGTCCTTGTCCGTTTGACGAGCCGGAACCCTGTGCCTAGGGTTCTTGCAGGCATTCAGTCGTCAGACTGGCGTGGTGCCAACTTGCTCAGAACAAACGAGGTGGACATGAACAGGACGTTTAACCGGGGCTGGACATTAGTTGCGGCACTTGTCGTGGTGGGTTCAACGCTTTTCACGGGATGTGCGAGCAAGAACGATCCGATCACACAGGCAGACAAGGCTGATGTGGCCAAGGGCGTACCCGCGCCGAGCCTCGAACAGACGAAGGCTATCGCCGAGGAAGGCTTTATCTACGGCCTGCCGCTGGTGATGAACTACGCCGTGATGAACGAGTTCGCGGTGGACCCCAAGTCCAGCCAGTTCAAGGCGCCCTTCAACCGACTGTATAACGAACATCGGGTCGCGACGCCCGCTGACACTGCCGTCATTACGCCAAACAGCGACACTCCATACTCGATACTTTGGACCGACCTGCGTGCCGAGCCTCTGGTGATCACCGTGCCGGCAGTCTCCAAAAAGCGCTATTACTCGGTGCAGCTGATCGACGGCAACACCTATAACTTCGGCTACATCGGCAGCCGGGCAACGGCCAGCGCGCCCGGGAGCTATCTGATTGCAGGCCCTGACTGGAAAGGGGCGACACCGCCTGGCATCGATAAAGTGTTCACCTCCACGACCCCCTTTGCCCTGACGTTGATCCGGACCCAGTTGTTCAATCCAGCCGACATGCCCAATGTCGAGAAGGTTCAGGCGGGTTACAAGGTCCAGCCGCTTTCAGCCTTCCTCCATCAACCAGCGCCGCCCGCGGCCCCGAAGATTGATTTCGTGCCGGCCACCACGGCGGGGATCAAGGACAATTTCTTCGAGTACCTGTCGGCCGCGTTGGAGTATGTGCCGCCATCGGCTGACGACAAGCAGATCCGGGCGAAGCTGGCCAGCATCGGCGTAGGCCCCGGCCGGCGCTTCGAATTCAAAGACCTCTCGCTCGAACACAAAGCGGTAGTCTTGCTGGGAATGAAGGCCGGCGATGAGAAGGTGGACCAGTTTCTCTCGAGCGGCATGAAAAACATCAATGGCTGGAACGTCGGTGCGTTCTTCGGCGACCAGGCGTTCTACAAGGCCGACTGGCTGATGCGTGCCGGTGCCGCGAAGGGCGGCCTTTACGGCAATGACGCCGTTGAGGCGATGTACCCCTATACCCGCACCGACGGCAACGGCCAGACGCTGGATACCAGCAAGCGCAACTACACGCTTACCTTCCCGGCCGGCAAGCTGCCGCCGGTCAATGCCTTTTGGTCGGTGACCCTGTACGACGGCAAGAGCCAACTGCTGATCAAGAATCCGCTCAACCGTTACCTGATCAATTCGCCGATGCTGTCGGCCATGAAGAAAAACACGGATGGCTCACTGACGATTTACATCCAGAAGGACTCCCCCGGCAAGGCCAAGGAAGCCAACTGGCTGCCGGCACCTGACGACACGGTCTATCTGGTGATGCGTCTCTACTGGCCGAAGACCGCACCGCCTTCGATTCTTCCCCCTGGCGAAGGCAGCTGGCAGCCACCGGCGGTGGTGGTATCGAAGTAGTGCGACCCCTTGCTGACACTCGCTGCAAGTGGGTGTCGGCAAGTGCTGCTTTTGCTGTGCAGGTGTGCAACAACCCTCATTCCGTCGCCCCACGTGCCCATCTCGTTTTTGCCCGCTACA
Source organism: Pseudomonas sp. URMO17WK12:I12 (assembly GCF_000514395.1). NCBI lineage: Bacteria > Pseudomonadati > Pseudomonadota > Gammaproteobacteria > Pseudomonadales > Pseudomonadaceae > Pseudomonas > Pseudomonas sp. URMO17WK12:I12. Next base: position 251,683 of record NZ_AZVV01000013.1, on the reverse strand, counting down.
ATGCGCACCTACCGTGATAACCAGATAAAAAATATGTCTCTTCCCAAACATCACCTGGAATTGCTCAGCCCCGCCCGTGACGTGAGCATCGCTCGCGAGGCCATCCTGCATGGCGCCGACGCCGTGTACATCGGTGGCCCGAGCTTCGGCGCCCGGCACAATGCCTGCAACGAAGTCAGCGATATTGCGCAACTCGTGGAGTTCGCCCGTCGCTATCACGCCCGCGTGTTCACCACGATCAACACGATCCTGCATGACAACGAACTGGAGCCGGCGCGCAAGCTGATCCACCAGTTGTACGATGCCGGCGTCGACGCGTTGATCGTTCAGGATCTGGGGGTGATGGAGCTGGATATCCCGCCGATCGAGCTGCACGCCAGCACCCAGACCGACATCCGCACGCTGGCACGGGCGAAGTTTCTGGACCAGGCGGGTTTCTCCCAACTGGTATTGGCCCGCGAGCTGAACCTGCAAGAAATTCGCGCCATCGCCGACGAGACCGATGCCGCGATCGAATTCTTCATCCACGGCGCGTTGTGCGTGGCGTTCTCCGGGCAGTGCAATATTTCCCACGCCCAGAACGGTCGTAGTGCCAACCGGGGCGACTGCTCCCAGGCCTGTCGTTTGCCTTATACCCTCAAGGACGATCAGGGCCGCGTCGTCGCCTACGAAAAACACCTGCTGTCGATGAAAGACAACAATCAGAGCGCCAACATCCGGGCGTTGGTCGAAGCCGGGGTTCGCTCGTTCAAGATCGAAGGGCGCTACAAGGACATGGGCTATGTGAAGAACATCACGGCCTATTACCGTCAGCGTCTGGACGACGTGCTGGAAGACCGCCCGGACCTGGCGCGGGCCTCCAGCGGCCGCACCGCGCACTTCTTCGTGCCCGACCCGGACAAGACCTTCCACCGTGGCAGCACCGATTACTTCGTCACTGATCGCAAGATCGACATCGGCGCCTTCGACTCGCCGACCTTCACGGGCTTGTCGGTGGGCGTGGTGGAGAAGGTCGGCAAGCGTGATTTGCAGGTGGTGACCTTCGAGCCGCTGTCCAATGGCGACGGCCTTAATGTGCAGATCAAACGCGAGGTGGTGGGTTTCCGCGCCAACATCGCCGAGCCCAAGGGTGAATTCCTCGAAGACGGCCAGAAGCGCTATCGCTACCGGGTCGAACCCAACGAGATGCCAGACGGGATGTTCAAGCTGCGGCCCAACCATCCACTGAGCCGCAACCTTGACCATAACTGGCAGCAAGCCTTGCAGAAGACTTCCGCCGAACGCCGTATCGGTTTGAGTTGGGTGGCCCGTCTGGATGAACAGCGCCTGCAATTGACCGCCACGAGCGAGGAGGGCGTCAGCGCGAGCCTGTCGCTGGACGGTCCGTTCGGTCTGGCCAACAAGCCGGAGCAGGCCCTGGAGCAACTGCGCGACCTGCTCGGTCAATTGGGCACCACGGACTACCACGCCACTGCCATTGAGCTGGATGCACCCCAGGCGTTCTTCATTCCCAACTCGCAGCTCAAAGCCTTGCGTCGCGAAGTGATCGAGGCATTGACCGCGGCCCGGCTGCTCGCCCACCCGCGAGGTCACCGCAAGGCCGAAACCACGCCGCCGCCGGTGTATCCGGAGTCGCACCTGTCGTTCCTGGCCAACGTCTACAACCAGAAGGCCCGGGACTTCTATCACCGCCACGGCGTCAAGCTGATCGACGCGGCGTTTGAGGCTCATGAAGAAACCGGGGAAGTGCCAGTGATGATCACCAAGCACTGCCTGCGGTTCTCTTTCAATCTGTGCCCCAAGCAAGCCAAAGGCGTGACCGGTGTGCGCACCAAAGTCGCGCCAATGCAACTGGTGCACGGTGACGAAGTGCTGACCCTGAAGTTCGACTGCAAGCCTTGCGAAATGCACGTCATCGGCAAGATCAAGGGCCACATCCTTGACCTGCCACTGCCGGGCAGTGGTTCAGAGCCGGTGGTGGGTTACATCAGCCCTGAAGACTTGCTGAAGACGATTCCTCGCGCGCCGCATTGAGTGACGGGCGAGGCAGAGGTCATCGTCAATGCCGATGACCTCTGCACTCGACGATCAGGCTTGCGCCGCACTCATGCCGTCAGTGGTCACGGATTTTTTGCGCACCGCTTGATAAAGCAGGCTCGACACCATGAAGCCCACGACGGCCAGCAGGCTCATCAAGGTGAAGACATAGTTGTAACCCTGTTCACCGGGGAAATGATCGAGGATCGCGCCGTAGATGACGTAGGCAAACATGCCGGGCGCATAGCCGATCAGGCAACCGATGCCGAAGGCCGAGCCGGTGATGTGTTGGGGAATGCCGACTTCACCCATGGGCGCCCAGAACACCCCGCGCATGGAGAACACGATCAAGGCGAAGGACAGGGTGGCAGCCATGCCCGCATAGATGAAGCCCGGGCTTTTCGGAATCAACATAATTACGCCCATCAGCGGCAACAGCGCCAGGAATGCCCACTTCAGGTAGCGACTGGTGCTCTTGAATTGCTTGTCGGCAATAAAACCGCCGGCAGGTCCGCCGAGGATCTTCAGGAAGTACTGGTTGATGATGCCGTAGGCGCCCACCAATGCCACGGGCAACCCGTACATTTCCTTGAGGTAGGGAATGAAATAGGTCAGGCCGCAATAGACGATGTAGACCATGAACACGTTGAGGCTGACCAGCCAGATGCCTGGAACCTTGATCGCTTCCATCAGGTTCGCCAGGCCATTCTTGGGCTTGGCCACCGACTGCGCGTTGCCGCTCTTGAGCAGGAACCAGGTCAGGGTGCCGGCCAAAATGTCGATGACCGAGTAGAACAGGATCGCCGACTTCAGGCCGGTTTCGCCCGAACCCATGGCGACGAACACGCCCAGCGCCGAAAACGCCACCAGTGTATCCACCACGCCACGCCCGCCTTCGAGCAGGCCGAACAACCGGCCTTGCTCCTGATCGTCACCCAGGTTGCGGATGGCTTTGAGCAGCGATGGCCAGAACAGGCAGTCGGCGCACACGGCTAACAGACTGAACACGATCAGTAAATTGCTGAAGGGCGGAAAGGTCGCCAGGTACAACCCCAGGCCACCGGTGCCGATCAGGCCGAGGGGGATCAGCTTGCGCGTGTCGTAGCGATCGGCGAGCAGGCCGCCCAGCACAAACAGCGCAGTGGCGATGATCGCGTTGGCACTGAGCAGCATGCCGATTTCAGTGTGGCTCAACCCCATGAATTCCTGCATGGGCACGTAAAAGGCGTCCTTGAGATTGGCCAGTTTGTAGATGGTGCCGCCCCCGAGGATGAGGATCAGGAATCGGAGCCATTTGGCCTTGTTTTGAGTTGTCATTATTGTTCTCCGGGCGTAATCGGGTCGTCAGGGTCAGGCGTTGGAAGGGCTGGCCAGGGTCAGTTCGGCCAAGGTGCGCAGTTCGGCCAGCAGGCTACGGACATAGGCGACCTGGTTGTTCGCCCAGCGGTGTTCATCGGCCAGCATTTGCTCCAGCGAGAAGCCGTTCGGGAGCGGCGTTTCGCTCATCTCCCGGTAAGCAATGAACGGATCAGCGGCCTCGATGCTCTGGCGGAAGGCGGGGGCCACGTAGTGGTTTTCCTGCTCGAGAATGAAGGCGATCACCTGTGGGGTGGCTTCGCCCAGCATCAACAATTCGAACAGCAGGCGGGCGCTGGGCAGATCGTCTTCGTCGCTGCCTTGCAAGACGCCGTAATGGCCGAAACCGTTGTGTTCGGGGACGATGCGCACGCCTTTCATGTGCGTCTGGCGGATGTGCGGCCCCAGGTTGCGCAGGGCCTGCAAAGGCTGTTCGCAGGCATTGATCATGTTGCCGAAGTCGAACAGGGCATGCAGGCGAGGGTGGTTGAGGCGATTGAGCAGTTGCGCGATTTCGTCGCTCTTGAGTTCTTCATGCTGCTCGAAGTCAAAGAACAGGTCGTGTTCATCGGCTTGCTGCGCGAGGTACTGCAGGTCGGTTTCGATGATGTCCATGACCTGTGACAGCGTGCCCTCGTAACGCGAGTAAACACGGATGTTGCGCACCCCCAGCGCCCTGGCGATGGCGATCACCTGGTCGACATCCTTTTTCCGCGTGCTGCTGATTTCCAGGTGCACATCCAGCCCCAGCGCCTTGGCCTTGGCGGCAAACGCCTGGAGTTGCACGGGTGACATCTGGCTCAGGCTGTTTTCCTCGCCGTCGAGCAAGTGCAGGCTCAGGCCTTGCAGCTCGTGGCGATAGGCGAAGTCCAGCAGGTCGGCCGGGGTCACACGGCCGTGGGTGAGGTTGGTCAGTAGCGGGTAGGCGTGGGCAAACAGACGCAATTGCCCCAGACGCTCAAGCAACCGCCGGGCCAGTGCATCCGTGAGCACGGGGACAGCCCCGTCTTCGACCACTTTATGGCTCAGCAAGGCGTTGAATCGTTCCTGGATCTTATTGTTCATTAGAGTCGTTCCTGGTTCAGACACCGGGTCTGCCGGCGCAGCCTTTATCGCGCCAGTCAGGAACTCTCGATAGATCCACTATCAGTTATTTGATAAGACCACTTGCCTCGCCTCAAGTGGTCGGCGGCAGATAACCCAATGCGCGCAAGGCTTGGGCCAGCGCCTCGACACGCTCCCGGGCCTGGTGTTCGGGTGTGCCGGCAAAGCCGATCAACAGCGCCGGCGGCAGGGCATGCTGGATGCGGTAGTCGCTCAAGGCGTAGGTGTGGATGTTGCGCTGGGCCAGTTGCCGGGCAACTTCGATGTCACTGAGTTCGGCGGGTAGCCAGGCGATCAGGTGCATGCCGGCGTCCGCCGGGGTGATCCTGAAAAAGCTGCCAATCTGCTTTTCAAGCTCTCCGATCAAGGCCTGCTGGCGCGTCTTGTACAGCGCACGCATGCGGCGGATGTGCCCCAGAAAGTGGCCTTCGCCCATGAAGTCTGCTGTCGTCGCCTGAAGCAGGGTGGGCGGGCTGCGATCCATCACCGCACGCAACGTGCAAAAGGGTTCGACCAGTGCCTGCGGCAGAATCACGTAACCCAGTCGCAGTGACGGGAAGAGCACTTTGCTGAACGTACCGACGTAGATCACCCGGGCCATCTGGTCCATGGCATACAGCGCCGGCAGGAGGCGGCCACTGTAGCGAAACTCACTGTCGCAATCGTCCTCGATGATCCAGCTCTGATGCTGCGCCGCCCAGTCGATCAGCGCCTGGCGCCGCGCATAACTGAGGGTGACACCCAACGGGTGCTGGCGCGACGGCGTACAAAACACCAGGCGGGCATCAGGGCACTCGGCCAGGCCTTGCTGGACGTCGATCCCCTGTTCATCGATACGCAAGGGAATCACCTGTGCCCCTTGGGCCTGCAACGCAATGCGCGCGGCGATGTGCCCCGGATCTTCCATCCAGACGCTGTCCTGCGGATTGAGCAGCAACATGCCCAGCAGGTTGAACGCTTGCTGCGCGCCGGAAACGATCACCACTTGCCCGGCATCGCAGTCGATGCCCCGCGCATCGAAAACGTATTCGGCAATCGCCGCGCGAAACGCCTGCAAGCCTTGCAATTCGCCATAACCCAGAATGGCCTTGGTGGGCTTGAGCAGATGACGGTTCATCAGGCGCCGCCAGATCGCCTGCGGGAAGGCTTCATAGGTGCTGTGGCTGGGCAGGAAAGAGGTCGGGGTCGCAGGGTCCCAGTCGGTATAGGACACCCCGCGAAAATGATCGCTGCGCAGCGACAGCATTGACTGGCTCAGGTCCGACAGGCGCGGTGGCTGGGACGTTTGCTCGTCCTCGATCCCCCGGTTTTCCCACTCCGTGCCGACGTACGTACCGGCACCGGTGCGCGAGGCCAGAAAACCTTCGGCAATCAACTGATCGAACGCATTGAGAATGGTGATCCGCGACAGCCCCAATTCCTGGCTCAAGGTCCGCGTAGACGGCAGGCGCACGCCCCCCTGGATTCTGCCGTTGAGTATCTGTTTGCGAATTTGCAGATACAGTTGGCGGTACAGGGGAATGGCGCTGGCACGGTCCAGTTCGATAGCCGACAGCAGCAAACCTGCGGGGGATTTCATGACATGCTCGCCTGGGTGAAAGGGGCGTGGGACTGGGAACGGGGAGGTAGGGTATCGAGCGATACTCGATAAGTCATCCATCGGGCGTTGAGGGTGTGCGGCGTTCGAGCGGATGCGGCACGTTCTGTGCCATATCGACAACTGCCAAGTTTGATCTAGCCTTAAGTTATCTCACGGGAGAACAATCATGCCCGTCGCGCTCAGAAATGCCTTGGCCGTTGCGTCGGGATTCTTTCTTTACATCGCCGCAAGCGGTCAAGGCATTGCAGCCCCCCAGCAGCCACCGGCAATCCTCCCGCTGGAATCCGAGGCGGTGCCCACGCTCATCGCCTATCCGCCGCTTGCCGAGCCGCTCGCCCGCGGGGTTGTCATCATCCAGTATCAAATAGAACACGCCAGGATCATGCCGGTGTTTGGCAAAACGGCTGCTGACGTATCACCCCGTCTCGCTCACCTGCATGTGACCGTCGACGACTGGAAAGGGACATGGGCGCACACCAGTGAAGATCCGATTATCGTGGTTGGGCTGACGCCCGGCACGCATAAGGTGCTGCTTGAAGTGGCGGATCCGACTCACAAGATTCTCACCCATACGGAAGTGAGTTTTGTCGTTCCGCAGAAGTGAACGGCTTCAGACGGCAGGAACAATAAAGCCGTCCCCCTCGCCACAGGTTATTGATCATTCCCACGACAGGAGTCTTTAGGAACTACGTGTCGGCTCATTCAACAACTTTTGAAAGCGCGTGTTTAAACGCCCTCCAGGTTACGTCCTGAAAGCTACAAAACCTTGCGCCGTTGCCTACGGCTACGCCAGAATCCGCCGGCTTGTGCGCCTTGGGCTCCCTCGGTAATTTGATTCCCGTCACTGCCCATCAGTGATCGGGTTTAGTCGCCCGTTGATGTCAAGACGCACAGTGTCCCTATCAGCCAGGTATCCCATGCCTGCACTTGATGGCGGTTGTGCGCAGGGCGCTTCGGCGCGCCGATTTCTTGGCTCATCGGTCGACTAACCTGTGCACAGCTGCCTCCCTATCGTTTAGTCGCGAGCGGGTTGCAGCCTCACTCTTATGAGGTTAGAGCCAATGTTCAAAGTAACGCCCAATCCACCAGAAACCGAATCGCCAGAAACCGACCCACCAGATACCGACCCCGCATCCCCATACGAAACCCTCGACTCCAAAAAACTCCACGCCGCCGCCGAGCGCGCGCTCAATTTTCACTTCCCGTCAAACGCGGACATCAAAGCCACCCAGCGCACGCGCAGTACGCTGTTTTCCGTGGACCCGGCGGCCACGACCGAAACCCTGGCCGTGTTTTTGGTCGAAACGTTGGCGTCGGTCGATGTGATGGTCCATCAATTGGTGGATCACCTGGAGGGTGAGTCGCGCTACGCCTTGCTGGGTATTTCCAACAGCATCATGGTGGCGGAGATCACGGCGAACCGGGTGCTGGATAAGGTTGAGCCCTCCGTGTAACCGCTGATTGTGGTGAGGGGGGCAAGCCCCCTTGCCACAGGTATTCATCGTTTGATCGATGCTTTCACACGCCCCATCCCTCCCTCACAGCCTTCCTGATCCCCTCCAGCAACATCGCAAACGCCGGGTTGTCATTGTTCTCGCGCCAGATCAGATGCAGCTCACTCTGCACGCCTTCCCCCAGATCGATATCCCGGAACACCACGTTCTTGAACACCACGCTGGTGGCGCAACGCGGGACCAGGGCCAGGCCCATTCCGGCGTTGACCAGCGCCAGAATCGTCAGTGACGAACCGAGCCATTGCACGTATTCCGGGGCCACGCGGGCGGAGCGCAGCATGCCGGTCAGCAGTTCGTTGAAGGGCGGGTAGGCGGCGTGGGAGTACATCAGGAACGGTTGCGCGTCGAGGTCCTGGACGGACACGGTGTCGGCAGTCGCCAGCGGGTGGCGACTGGGGACGGCGAGCACGAACGGCTCACGCACCAGGCACTCGGTGGCGTAGCCCGGTTCCAGCAAGGGCGCGCGGACGATGCCCAGATCGATCCGCCGAGCGCGAAGGGCTTCGTGCTGTTGGTAGGTGTTCATTTCCGACAGGTCGATTTTGACGTGGGGCTGTTTGAGCCGTGCTTCGGCGATGACCTTGGGCAGGAATTCGTACACCGCGCTCCCGACGAAGCTGATGTTGACCGAGCCGATGTCGCCTTCGGCAAAACGCCGGGCGGTGACGGCGGCTTGCTGGGCGCGCTCCAGCAGGTTCTGCGCTTCGATGAAGAAGGCACGACCGGCGGCGGTGAGGGCGACGCTGCGGGTGGTGCGGGTGAACAGCTCGACACCCAGATGGTGCTCCAACAACTGGATCTGTCGACTGAGCGGCGGTTGCGTCATGTTCAGGCGTTCGGCGGCGCGCCGAAAGTTGAGTTCGGTGGCCACTGTGGTGAAGCAGCGCAGTTGAGTCAGTTCGAACATTGATCTAATCCAGGTATCAATCGAATGCCAAGTTAGATTAGACGGGATCAATTGCCGCGTCCATGATCGGCTCGTCCCTAAAAAAACAATGATCGGGAGTTGCCTCTTGAATACCCTCCAGAATCCGCCAGACCCGAGTGTGCTCGCCCGCGCCGCGGCCAAGGTGAAACGCCACGTGCTGCCGCTGTTTGTGGTGATGTTCATCGTCAACTACATCGATCGGGTCAATATCGGCTTCGTGCGCAGCCACATGGAAACCGACCTGGGCATCGGCGCCGCAGCCTATGGCCTGGGCGCCGGGCTGTTCTTCATTGGTTACGCGATCTTCGAAGTGCCCTCCAACCTGTTGCTGCAACGCTACGGTGCTCGCGCGTGGCTGACGCGCATCATGTTCACCTGGGGCGCCGCCGCCATGGCCATGGCCTTCGTGCGCGGCGAAACCAGTTTTTATGTGCTGCGTTTCATTCTCGGCGCGGCCGAAGCGGGTTTTTTCCCGGGCATCATTTACTACTTCACCCAGTGGCTGCCGTCGACGGAACGGGGCAAGGCCATGGCGATTTTTCTCAGTGGTTCGGCCATTGCGTCGGTCATCTCCGGCCCGGTGTCCGGTGCGCTGCTGAACGTCAGCGGTTTCAGCCTGCATGGCTGGCAGTGGATGTTCCTGATTGAAGGTTTCGCCTCCATCGTCCTGTGCGGTTTTGTCTGGTTCTGGCTGCAATCCCATCCGCGTGAAGCCAAGTGGCTGAGCGCCGAAGAGAAGGACGCGCTGGTGGGCGCCATCGCGCTGGAGCAGCAGGCTCGCGAAGCCGCGCAGACAATCAAGCCGTCGATGTTCAAACTGCTGGCCGACAAGCAAATCGCGCTGTTCTGTTTTATCTACTTTTCCATTGCCCTGACCATCTATGGCGCCACGTTCTGGCTGCCGAGCATGATCAAGAAAATGGGCAATCTGGGCGACTTCCAGGTCGGCCTGTTCAACTCGATTCCGTGGCTGATTTCCATCGTCGCGATGTATGGCTTCGCCGCCATGGCCAACAAATGGAAACACCAGCAAGCCTGGGTGGCGTTGACGCTGGTGATTGCGGCGTTCGGCATGTTCATGTCGACCACCGGCGGACCGATCTTCGCCTTCGTCGCCATCTGTTTTGCGGCCATTGGTTTCAAGGCGGCCTCGGCGTTGTTCTGGCCGATTCCGCAAGGCTATCTGGATGCGCGCATCGCCGCCGCGGTGATCGCCCTGATCAATTCCATCGGCAACCTGGGCGGTTTCGTGGCGCCGACGGCATTCGGTTTTCTCGAACAAAAAACCGGCTCAATCGAGGGCGGGCTCTACGGCCTGGCCGCCACCTCACTGGTCGCCGCCGTGGTGATCTTTTTCGCACGCACCGCACCCCGTGGCAACGCCTTGCGCGCGCTGACCGGTAAACCCGCCACGACCGCCTTGCCACAACCCACTGTCAGTCACACCGCTTTGAAACCAGATCCAAAGGGAGCAGCCTCTTGAAAATCACACGAGTCACCGTCACCCCCATCGCTTTCCGTGATCCGCCGCTGCTCAATGCCAGCGGTATCCACGAACCGTTCGCGCTGCGCTCGATCATCGAGATCGAGAGCGACAATGGCTACATCGGCTTGGGGGAGAGTTACGGCGACGCGCCGGCGCTGGCGATCCAGCAGCAATTGCAAGACAAGCTGATCGGCCTCGACCCGTTCAACCTCAATCAGCTGCGCGCCATCGTGCAGGCCACCGTGGCGGCGAACAAACCCGCGAGCATCGCCGGCGCCGAACTGGCGCCCGGCTCTCACGCCAGCAAAGCGGTGAGCAATGCCTACTCGGCGTTCGAAGTGGCGTTCCTGGATTTGCAGGCGCACTCGCTGAACGTGCCATTGGTGGACTTGCTGGGCGGTGCGATCCGCGACGAGATTCCGTTCAGCGCCTACCTGTTTTTCAAGTACGCCCAGCACATCGATTCCCCCTACAAGCCCGACAGTTGGGGTGAAGCGCTGAACGAAGAGCAGATCGTCGCCCAGGCTCGGCGCATGATCGAGACCTATGGTTTCAAGAGCATCAAGCTCAAGGCCGGCGCGCTGGAACCGGAGCATGAAGTGGCGTGCATCAAGGCGCTGAAAAAGGCCTTTCCGGGTTACCCGCTACGGATCGATCCGAACGCTAACTGGTCCCTGGAAACGTCGATTCGCATGGCCGAACTGCTGGGTGACGACCTGCAATATTACGAAGACCCGACGCCAGGCCTGGAGGGGATGTCCGAACTGCACAAACGCACCGGCCTGCCGCTGGCGACCAACATGGTGGTGACTGATTTCGATGAGTTCCGCCGCAGTGTGGCCTTGAACAGCGTGCAGATCGTCCTCGCCGATCATCACTATTGGGGCGGCCTGCGCGACACCCAGGCGCTGGCGAAAATGTGCCAGACCTTTGGCCTGGGCGTGTCCATGCACTCCAACTCGCACTTGGGCATCAGCCTGATGGCGATGGCCCATGTCGCCGCGTCGGTGCCGAATCTCGATTACGCCTGCGACACGCACTACCCGTGGCAGGAGCCGGACGAAGAGGTGATCAAGGGCGGCAAGCTGCCGATCGTCGATGGCTGCGTGAAAATTACTCGTGCACCGGGGTTGGGCCTGGAGCTGGATCACGATCAACTCGGCAAGCTGCATGACCAATACCTGACGTGCGGCATTCGCCAGCGCGATGATGTGAAACAGATGCAGCGTTACAAGCCCGAGTGGAAAACCGTCAAGCCGCGTTTTTGAGACGCTAACGCAATTTTGTAGCAGCTGGCGAAGCCTGCTGCTACAGGGTTCGTGTAGCTTCAGGCGCGTTTATTCAACGCCGCCTCTGCCGCCGCAATCTGCGCCTGGCGCTGGGCAATCACATCGCCCACCGGCGGCCCTTGGAAGCGTCGGGCTTCAAAGCCGAACCAGACAATCGCCGTCAGCACCAGGAAGCCGATGGTGATGTACAGCGCCCAATCGTTCGGTGGCTGAATGCCGATGATGAAAATGATCACCATCGACAGCACCGAGAGCAGGGCGAATACGGTGTACCAGAAGCGTCCCATGTTCCACGGCCCCATGGTCGGCCACTTCGAGGTCCCGTAGGTAAACAGGCCCAGCACGATGGGAATGATGAAAGAGAAGAACAGAAAGATCACCGTGCAGGACACCACGATCGTATACACCGGCGTGGCCCCGACCGAGATCACCGACGAGCCCCAGTCGAACAGCACGGCGAGGGTGGCCCCCGTCCAGATCGCCGCCACCGGGCTGCGAAAGGTTGGCGAGACCGAGGCCAGTGCTCTGGAGAAGGGCAGGCCGCCGTCGCGGGAGAAGGCGAAGATCATCCGGGACACCGAGGTCACGGTCGCCAAGCCGCAGAGGATCTGCGAGATGAAAATCGCTACATACAGCGCCACTTTCAGCGTCGGGCTGACCTGGGTGTTCATCGCCCAGAAAAACACGTTCCAGCCTTGCTTGGCCGCCTCGTCCATGTTCGGCAACATCAGCACGAACGAGCACAACATCACCCAGCCGAACAGCAACGACCAGACCACCGACATGACCATGCCGCGCGGCACGGAAATGGCTGCGTTGCGCGTCTCTTCGGAGGTGTGTGCCGAGGCGTCATAACCGGTGATGGTGTAGATCGGCAGCAGCAGGCCGAGCATGAACACCCAGCCGTTCGACACCGATGGCCAGACCGCGCCGCCGGCATCGCCGGAGTAGTTGCTGAAGGTCCACAACCGTGCGAATTCATAGCTCGGTGCCGAGATCAGGCAGACGATGGTCAGCGCCAAAGCCGTGGCGAAAATCAGGTAGCCGGAGAAGTCGGTGAGCCTGGCGGTCAGGCCGATCCCCAGGTGGTTGCACAAGGCCTGAAGACCGGTCAGCACGGCGAGGAAAATCACCCGCACCGTGGTCGTGTCTTCCATGCCCAATGCCGGGCCGAACGCACCGAAAAAGAAGTAATAGGTGCCGACGTTGATCGCCCCCAGCACGGTGACCAATCCCAGGAGGTTGAACCACGCGGTCAGCCATCCGGTGAAGCGGTTGCCCAGAATCGAACCCCAGTGATACAGCCCGCCAGCGGTGGGGTACGCCGAGGAAATCTGCGCCATGGCCATGGCGAACACCCCGGAGATCAGGCAGCCGATGGGCCAGCCGATGCCGATGGACGCGCCGCCCGCGCCGGAGGTGCCCTGGGCGAGGGAGTTGATGCCCCCGGAGAGGATGCAGATGATCGAGAAGGAAATCGCGAAGTTGGAGAAAACGCCCATGCGTCGTGAGAGCTGCTGGGCGTAGCCCATGCTGTGCAGCGCCTTGACGTCCTCGTCATGCGAGGCGTCGGAGCCGGGCTGGCTTGCTGGATTCATGTTGTGTGCCCCTTCAGGTTTTGATACGCGCCCCTCCGGAATGCCGGACGAGCTGGCTTTCAACCCCTTGTCGTACTGCTCCTGTCTCCAACCGATACAACCTGCCGTGCGCTGCCTTCATGTGTCGAGCACCGACAGTCAACGGCTCTACAGGCGGCCGTGAAACGCCGCGTCGAAAATCTCTGCCGCACCGGCCTTGGTCAAGGGCAGCGGGTTGCCGCCGGCAGAAGGGTCGACCACGGCCATGTCCGCGATCAGATCAGCCTGTCGATCGTCCACGCCCAACTCGAACAGCGTGTGTGGCACGCCGATGTCTTTGCGCAGCTTGAGGATGAAGGCCAGGAAGCTGTCGAAGCCGGGGGAAGGCAAACGCAAATACGCGGCCAGGCGGGTGATGCGCTCTTCGATGGCCGGGCGATTGAATTTCAGGACATAGGGCATGAAGGTCGCATTGGTCATGCCGTGATGGGTGTCGTACAGCGCGCCCACCGGATGTGAAAGCGCGTGCATTCCGCCCAGGCCTTTCTGGAACGCGGTGGCGCCCATCGCCGCCGCCGCGAGCATGTTCGCGCGCGCTTCCAGGTCGCCCGGCGTGTGCACGGCGCGCACCAATGCGTTGGCCACCAGGCGCATGCCTTCCACGGCGATGCCGTCGGCCAACGGGTGAAAACCGGGGGCGCAGTAGGCTTCCAGGCAGTGCGCCAGGGCGTCCATGCCGGTGCCGGCGGTGATTTTCGCCGGCATGCCGACGGTCAGTGCCGGGTCGCTGATGACCACGCGCGGCATCATTTTCGGGTGGAAGATGATGCGTTTGGTGTGGGTCGCCTCGTCGATGATCACCGCTGCACGCCCGACTTCCGAGCCCGTGCCCGCCGTGGTCGGTACCGCAATGACCGGGGCGATGCGGCTTTCATCGGCGCGGGTCCAGTAGTCGCCGATGTCTTCGAAATCCCAGACCGGCCGCGTCTGTCCGCTCATGAAGGCGATGAGCTTGCCCATGTCCAGGCCGCTGCCGCCCCCGAAGGCGATCACGCCATCGTGGTTGCCGGCACGCCAGGCATCCAGGCCTCCGGCAAGGTTGGCTTCGACCGGGTTGGGCTTGAGGTCGCTAAACATCGCCGCACCGAGGCCCGCTGAGCGCAAGGCGTCGAGGGTGGCGAGGGTCATCGGCGCACGCGCCAGGCCACTGTCGGTGACCAGCAACGGGCGCTGAATGCCCTGGGCGCGGCAGGTGTCGGCGAGTTCGGCGATGCGGCCGACACCGAAGCGGATGCTCGTGGGGTAATTCCAGTTCGCGGTCAGGCTCATGGCTCAGATCTCGTGGCGCAAATGGAAGGATTTGGCGCGGGTCAGGTGTTCATAACCGAGGCGCGACAGGGTGACGCCACGTCCGCTGTTTTTTACCCCGGTCCAGGCCAGGGCCGGGTCCAGGTAATCGCAGCGGTTCATGAACACGGTGCCGGTGTCGATTTCATTGCCCAGGCGTTCGGCGGCGGCCAGGTCCTGAGTCCAGATCGAGGCACTGAGCCCGAATTCACTGTCATTCATCAGGGCGATGGCTTCGTCGTCACCGTCCACCGGCATGATGCCGACCACCGGACCGAAGCTTTCCTCGCGCATGACCGACATTTGATGAGTGACATCGACCAATACTTGCGGCGCGAGGTAGGCGCTGCCCGGTTCGTCAGCGGCAAATGCCGTGGGTTCAATCAGTGCAATGGCGCCTTGGGCCAGCGCCTCGGCGATCTGGCCGCGCACGAAATCAGCGGCGGCCGGGGTGACCAAGGGGCCGAGTGTGGTGGCTTCATCCAGCGGGTTGCCCAGCACGTATTGGCGGGTCAGGGCGGCGAAACGTTCGATGAAGGCCGGGTAGATTGTCTTGTCGACGTAAATGCGTTCGATGGCACAGCAGCTTTGCCCGGAATTGAAGAAACTGCCGTCCACCAGGTTTTCTACCGCGTGTTCAAGATTGGCATCGGCGCGCACATAGGCCGGGTCTTTGCCACCGAGCTCCAGGCCGACGCCAAGGAAGCGCCCGGTTGCGGCGGTTTCCATGGCCTCGCCAGCGCCGACGGAACCGGTGAAATTCACTTGCTGCACGCGTCCGGAGCCAATGATGTCGGCGGTCTGGCGGTGATCGAGCAGCAGGTTGTGAAACAGACCGGGCGGCAAGTTGGCATTGGCCATGGCCTCGGCGAACCGTTCTCCCACCAGCAGCGTTTGCGACGCGTGTTTGAGGATGACGCTGTTGCCGGCCATCAGCGCCGGAATGATCGTATTCACGGCGGTCAGGTACGGGTAATTCCATGGCGCAATGACCAGCACGGTCCCCAACGGATCACGTTGAATGTACCGACGAAATCCGCTGACGGGCGTGGGTTCAATCGTCGCCAGGGCTTCAGGTGCAATGGCGATCATGTGCCGGGCACGCTCTTCGAAACCGCGCAGTTCACCCGCGCCAAAGCGTACCGGGCGCCCCATTTGCCAGGCCAGTTCCCGCACGATGTCAGTTTTCATCGCCAGCATCGCGTCCACCACCGCACTGCAAAAAACCGCGCGCTCGCTCAGTGGCCGGCGTTTCCACTGTGCCTGGGCGGTGGAGGCGGCGGTCAGTGCCTGTTCGATCTGCGTGGCGTCGGCGTAGCGGCGCTCGGCATACACCCGGCCATCGACCGGGGAAATGAGTTGGATGGTTGCCGTCATGCTGACCTCAATAGCGCTCGAAGCCGCGCTGCAGTTCCCAGTCGGTGATCCGCCGGTCGTACTCTTTCTGTTCCCATTCGGCGGTGTGCACGTAGTGGTCGATCACCTCGTTGCCGAACGCTTCGCGCAACATGCTCGAGCTCTGGAGTGCGGCGCTGGCTTCGCGCAAGGTCTTGGAGACTTCGGGCAAATGGTCATCGACGTAAGCGTCGCCTTCAAACGGCGGGGCGAGGGTGAGCTTCTCGTCGACCCCGGCCAGGCCCGCCGCGATCAGGGCTGCGAAGGCCAGATACGGGTTGAGGTCGGCGCCGCCGATGCGGCATTCGATGCGGATGGATTTGCTGCTTTCGGCACACAGCCGAAAACCGGCGGTGCGATTGTCGCGGCTCCACACCGCCCGCGTCGGTGCAAACGTGCCGGCCTGGAAACGCTTGTACGAGTTGATGTAGGGCGCGAGAAAACAGGTGATGTCGTTGGCGTATTTGAGCTGACCGGCGACCCAGGAGCGCATCAGGTTCGACATGCCGAATTCGGCTTTGGCATCGAAGAACAGCGGCTTCTTGCCGTTCTTGTCCCACAGCGAATTGTGGATGTGGCTGCTGGACCCGGCGGCGTCATAACGCCACTTGGCCATGAACGTGATCGCCTTGCCTTGCAGTTGCGCGATCTCCTTGCAGGCATGCTTGATGATGACGTGGTGGTCGGCCATGGTCAGGGCATCGGCGTAGCGGATGTTGATTTCTTCCTGGCCGGGGCCCCATTCACCCTTGGAATTTTCCACGGGAATGCCGCTGGCCTGCAGGTGCTTGCGAATCGCCCGCAGCACCGGCTCTTCGCGGGTGGTCTGCAGGATGTTGTAATCCTCGATGTAATGGCCGGCGGTTTTTGGCGTGTGGTAGTTGCGCTTGTGGATCGCCTCGTAGCTCTCGTCGAACAGATAGAACTCCAGTTCCGAGGCGAACATGCCGGTATAGCCACGCTCGCGCAGGCGTTCGATCTGCTTCTTCAGGATCGCCCGCGGGCTGTGCGGCAAGTCGCGGCGATGGTGGTGATCGAGCACATCACAGAGCACCAGCGCCGTGCATTCCAGCCAGGGCACCCGGCGCAGGGTGGACATGTCAGGCTTGAGCACAAAGTCGCCATAGCCTTTGCTCCAACTGGCAGCGGCATAGCCCGGCACGGGCTCCATGTCGATGTCGTCGGCCAACAGGTAATTGCAGCAGTGGGTTTCTTCATGGCCGCTGTCGATGAAAAATTCGACCTGGAATCGTTTGCCGACCAGACGTCCCTGCATGTCGACCATGCAGACCAGGACGGTATCAATTTCGCCGGCAACGGCGGCACGCTTCAGTTCATCAAAGCTGAGAAGGGGCTCGGTCATCACGTCAGTCCTGCGTGAACAGTGTGGGCCTGTCTGAAATAGCTGTTGCAGACGCTCTTCAGAAACACCCAAACCCTGCCGGAGCGAGCATCGTGCGCAATAAGCTGATCCTTAGCTTAGCCTACTGTTGATTTGTGCAAGTTTTGATGGAGTTGGCGATACGCAGCCACCAATTGATCCAGCGAGAACGCCAGATTCCGCCCACTCGGATTGGGCAAAATCCAGACCTTGGCGTTGCCGAAGGTCTTGGGTTGAAGGCCCCAGGCAATGTCTCGCTGGCCGGTTAACGCGCTGTAGGCGGCCTTGCCGAGAAACGCGACGACACGGGGCGCATGGCGCAGGATCTTCTGTTCGAAGTCGGCAGCGGCGGCGATGAATTCGTGCAACGACAGCTGATCGGCGCGCGCTGTAGGCCGGTCGACCACGGCGGTCAATCCGCAGCGGTACTGCAAGAGGGTCCGGTCGTTTTCCGGGCGCACCTCCTCGGGGGTAAACCCGGCAAGGTGCAGCGTGCGCCAGAAACGATTGCTCCGGCCCGCAAAGTGATGCCCTTGGGCGGCGGCCGTCATGCCCGGATTGATCCCGCAGAAAATCACGTCGAGCTGATCGGCCAAAATGTCTTCAAGTCCTTCACCCGCCATAAAGCCTCTCAACCGCAGATCACGTTGACCGCGTTGCGTGCCAGTTCGGTCAGTTCCGCGCGGGATTTTCCTGCACGCGCCCGGATGGAAATGCTGTGCAGCAGGGAGGAGGCGAGCACGGCGAGGGCGGCCGGGTCGACGTTGTCTTTGAGTTCGCCGGCAGTCACGGCCGTTCGCAGACGCGCTTCGAGATCGGCGTCGAGTCGGCTCAGACGGTCCGACAGCACCTCACGGATTTCAACATCCTCGACGGCTTCGGTGGTGGCCGTGCCAATCGCGAAGCAGCCGCGGGGTTGGCCGTCTCCCGAGAAGTAGATTGATAGCTGCCCCTCATAGAAACGCATCAACGCCTCGCTCAAGGTCAGTTGGCTGTCCGTCAGCGCCGCGTGCATGTCGGCGGCGGCAAATTCCCAGTACTGCTCAAGCGCCTTGATGTACAGCGCGTGTTTGTCACCGAAAGCGGCATACAGGCTCGGGCGGTTCATGCCCGCTGCGGTGGCGATGCTGTCCAGCGACGCGGCGGAATAACCAGTACTCCAAAACACACCAAGCGCTTGCTGCAGTGCGGTCTGCGGGTCGTAGGCGCGTGGGCGGCCACGTCCTTTTGCTTCGGTAATCTTTTTTTGTGCCATGGCGTACAAAATCCTTGTGTGAAGGTAAGTCGAGGCATATTCTTACACCATCGCACAAAATTAAGGAACCAGAAGTTCCTCAATTTCAGGTTTGTTGAAGCAGCGCTCGAACGGGGTATAGCGGCGACGAAACAGGGTGCGGCGGAGTGATCCTTCTGACTGCGCACGGTATGGCTGTTTTTTATGGGTATTAGCCCCTGACTTCCCGGTTAAAGGTGTTTTCGATCATGACTAAACAGTTCGATATCCCGGCTTCACAAACCTTTGAGCACCCAGGGCCAAACCCGACAGCGCCCAACAAAAAAACGCTTAAAGAAACCGTACGGCCCCTGTTGATGGTGGGTGTCCCGGCGCTCTTCGCCGCGATCGGATACGCCCACTATGTTGCTGGCGAGCCTTACATCTCGACCGATAACGCCTACGCCCGAGTGGCCAAGGCCTCGATCAATGCGCGCACCTCGGGGCAGGTCATCGAGATCGCAGTCGAAGACAACCAGCCCGTTCGCAAGGGCCAGGTGTTGTTCCGCATCGACCCCAAACCCTTGCAGATCGCCGTTGACCGCGCACAAGCCCAGTTGAGCGTCGCGCGGTTGCGCATCGATGGGCTCAAAGCCAGTTACCGCCAGCAACAGGCTGAACTGCAATCGGCCAAAGAGTCGGCCGACTTTGACCAAAAGGAATTTGGCCGCAAGAAGGCACTGGTCGCGTCCGAGTTCGTGTCGAAGTCGATTTATGAGCGCGCCGACACCGACGTGAAAGTGTCACGACAACGTATTGCCTCCATCGAACAACAGATCGCCAGCACCGTGGTCGCGTTGAATGGCAATCCGAACATCGAGGCCGACAGCCACCCGGCCGTCCGCGAGGCCAAGGCGCAACTGGATGAAGCCCAGCTCTACCTCTCGTACGCCACGGTGTATGCGCCGGACGACGGCATCGTCGCCAAGGTCGATGATTTGCAGGTGGGTAATTTCGTCAACAACGGCGCGCCAGCCTTTGCGCTGCTGTCCGATCGCCAGGTGTGGGTGGAAGCCAACTTCCGCGAAACGGAGGTGACGCATATGCGTCCGGGTCAGGCGGCGACCATTCATCTCGACACCTACCCGGATCACGAATTCAAGGCCCACGTGATCAGCATGAGCCCCGGTGCCGGTTCGGACTTCGCCTTGCTGCCGCCGGAAAATGCCACCGGCAATTGGGTCAAGGTGGTGCAGCGGGTGCCGGTGCGACTCGAACTCGACGAGCTCGACCCGCAGATGCCGCTCTATTCGGGGATCAGTGCCACGGTCAAGGTCGATACCGGGCACCGCACGCCATGGTGGCAACCGCTCAAGGCGCTGTTGACCGCAGGAGCTTCCTGATGAACACCACTCCCGCGGGTTCATTAAGGTTGGCCGCATTGCTCGCGACGTATATGCAATCGGCGAACCTGCCTCTGCCCAATGCCGTGCTCAGACATATTCAAGGCAGTATGTCGATGACCGACGACCAGGCGGGGTGGATTTTCACCTCGTACCTTGCAGCGAGCGCGATCACCATGCCGGTCGCGCAATGGCTGGCCGGGCGTTATGGCTTGAAACGGGTGTACCAAACCGCGCTGGCCGTGTTCGTCCTGGGCTTGTTGCTCGCCACCCTGGCTTCGACGCCGCTGGAGTTTATCGGCGCGCGGATTTTCCAGGGCCTGGCGAGTGGCGTGCTGGCGCCGTTGTCGATGGCGATTGCCCTGGAAACATTGCCACTGGAGAAACGCGCGAAGTTCGGCGCGACGTGGACCGCCATCGTGCTGTTGGGCATCGTCAGCGGCCCGAGCATCGGCGGCTGGGTCGCCGAACATTTTGGCTGGCGCCCGATCTTCTACATCAGCCTGCCGCTGTCGGCGTACATCTTCCTGGTGATCGCATTGTTGCTCGCCGAGAAGAAGGCCGAGAAACGCCCAACGTTCGATTTCTTCGGTTTCGGCACCTTCACGCTGGGGCTGATCAGCCTGCAAATGTTGCTCGATCGTGGGGAACGCCTGGACTGGTTTGCCTCGACCGAAATCTGGCTGGAAGCGATCGGCTGTGCACTCGGGCTCTACCTGTTCCTCGTGCATGTGTTGACCGCGAAGGTGCATTTTCTCAACAAGCGTTTGTTCAGCGACCGCAACTTCGTGTTGTCGACGGTGATCTTTTTTGCGGTGGGTTTCGTGCTGCTGTCGACCATGGCGCTGACGTCGCCGATGCTCGATGAAATCCTCGGCTATCCGCCGGACACCACCGGTTCGCTGACCATCCCGCGGGGCATGGGCCTGGTCGGGGCGTTTCTGTTGATGGGGCGTGTTCCGGAGCGTTTCGACCGTCGACTGTTCGTGGCGGCGGGCGTGGCCATCGTGGTGTATGCCAACTGGCTGATGCTCGGTTATTCGCCGCTGATGGACGGGTGGCCGGTGGCGCTGGCCGGGGCGATTCAGGGCATCGGCATCGGCCTGTTGATGCCCTCGCTGACCAAGGTTGCGTTCAGCACGCTCGACCCGACGCTGCGCCCGGAAGGCACCGGTCTGTTCAATCTGTCGCGTGTGTACGGCAGCACCCTCGGTGTGGCAATCGTGCAGTTGTATTTCTACAACAACACCCACGCGATGCACATGGCGCTGGCCAGCAACCTGACGCCGTATGGCGCGGCGGCGCATTCGGCGGCGACGTCCCTGCAAGCCATGGCGGGGCTCAACGAAATGATCACCGGCCAGGCGGCGTTTATCGGCGTGGTCGGCCAATTCAAGATTTTGATGTTCGCGATGCTGGTGGTGAGCCCACTGGTGATCTTTCTTCGCAAGCCTGTTGCGACCAACTAGTTTTCGTGGAGTTTGCCTCATGAAATCCAATGCGCGTTTCATCAACAGACAACTGATCAACACCACGTTCGGCGCGGTCGCGGTGCTGGTGTTCCTGACCGCTTGCACGGTTGGCCCCGATTATCAAATGCCTGCGCCGAGTCCGTCGCAACACTACGATCAACAGGCCGAGCAGCGTCTTGGCCAGCGCATCGATTTGGGCAAGAAGGTCAACGGCGACTGGTGGACAGCGTTTCGTTCGCCCAAGCTCGACGGCGTTGTGCGCCGGGCCATCGAAGGCAATCTGGAACTCGTCGCGGCCGATGCCACCATTCGCCAGGCGGCATCTTCCGTCGCGGCGGCGCAAGGGGTGCTGTATCCGCAGGTCGATTTTGCTGCCCAGGCCGGTCGTCAGCGTACGCACAACGGACCGCAGCCCGTGGTTTCCAACTTTTATGCCATCGGGCCTCGGGTCGGTTTCGACCTGGATGTGTTCGGCGGCAACAAGCGCCAGGTTGAACAACAGCAAGCATTGACGGCGTTTCAGCAACATCGCTACGAAGCGGCGTACCTGACCTTGACGGGCAATGTCGCCAGCCAGGCGTTGTTGATGGCCTCGGCGAATGCGCAGATCCAGGCCGTGGAAAAACTGCTGGCCAATGACAGCAAAAACCTTGAATTGGTGCGCATGGCCCATGCCAACGGCAGCACCACGCAGATCGATGTGTCGCTGGCCGAAACCCGGCTCGCCCAGGACCGCACGCTATTGCCGCCTCTGGCTCAGCAACGTGATTCGGCCCGGCATGCGCTGTCGATCCTGACCGGCAAAGGCCCGGCCGACTGGATCGCGCCGGACTTCGACCTGAGTGAATTTGCCTTGCCGGCCAACGTGCCTGTCAGTCTGCCTTCGGAAATGGCCCACACCCGGCCGGACGTTTTGCAAGCTGAAGCGCAACTGCACATGGCCAGCGCCGCCGTCGGTGTCGCGACTGCCAACCTCTATCCCCACGTGGAGCTGTCCGCGTTTCTCGCACAGTCGGCGTCCGGTAATGGTGGCGCCGCGCTCTGGGGCTTCGCCGCCGAGGTGGCGGGGCCGATCTTCAATGGTGGAACCCTCAAGGCTGAACGCCAGGCGGCGGTCGATGGTTACAACGCATCGCTCGCTGACTACCAGCAGACCGTCATCCAATCGTTCGGTCAGGTCGCCGACACGCTGCAAGCCATCAACCATCACGCCGAAGAAAACCTCGCCCAGGAAGATGCATTGCGCGCCGCCGACAGCAGTTTTCGCTTGAACCAGCAAGCGTACGCCCAAGGCGAGAACAGCATTCTCCAGGTGCTGGAGGCCGAGCGCGCCTATGAGCAAGCGTTGTTGGGACAGATCAGGGTGAAGACCGCGCAGTACCTCGACACCGTCCAGCTGTTTGTCGCCCTGGGTGGCAATTCGGTTGGCGTGTTTGAGCAGCGAGTCGCCAGTCGCGAAGAATCCAAACGTTCATATCAGTAAAGGCTGCGGCCTCAGAGAGTGGAGTAACGACATGACCTACGAAGCCTTTCACGACGAACTTCGCGAGACAAAATTTGCACTGAACCACGGCTCGGCCGAGATGCCAGCCGTGGGCTTTGGCACCTTGTTCCGCGACCTCAGCGTCACCACCCAAGCGGTCACCCATGCGCTGGAAACCGGTTTCCGTCATTTCGACTGCGCCGAGCGTTATCGCAATGAAGAAGCAGTGGGCGTGGCGTTCAAGGCCTTCATCGACTCGGGCAAGGCCCGGCGCGAAGACCTGTTCATCACCACCAAACTGTGGAACACCAACCATCGTCCCGAGCGCGTGTTGCCGGCGTTCGAGGCCAGTTGCCGGCGCCTTCAAGTGGATTACGTTGACTGCTACCTGATCCACACGCCGTTCGCCTTTCAACCCGGTGATGACCAGGAACCCCGAGACCCGTTCGGCCACATGATCTATGACTCGGGCGTGACCTTGATCGAGACGTGGCGGGCGTTGGAACAGCTCGTGGATGAAGGGCGCTGCAAGTCCATCGGCTTGTCGGACATCACCCTTGAGGCGTTGAAGGCGATTGTCGAAGTCGCGCGGATAAAACCTGCCGTGGTGCAGGTGGAATCCCACCCGTATCTGCCGGAATGGGAGCTGCTGGAGTTCTGCAAACTGCACGGCATCATCGTCCTCGCGTTTGCGCCGCTCGGTCATGGCATGCAGCCTGCGGTGCTGGAAGATCCGGTGCTGACCGGCATCGCCAAACACCTGCGCAGAACCCCGGCTCAAGTCGCCTTGGCCTGGTCGGTGCAGCGCGGTGTGGCGTTTCTGACCACGTCTGCGACACTGAGCCATATTCAGGAAAACTTTGACATTACCACGCTGCCGCACCGGGCCATGCTTGAGATCAAGGAGGACATCACGACGCGGGTGCGCTTCAACTCGGTGGTGGAAACCGGTATTCCGGGCTTTATCCCGGGCAAAAGGTAACCCATGCTAGCGCGGCGGCCTGATCTCGGGCCGCCGCTTTTTTTTGACTGGTCAATTGTGCGCCGAGGCAAAACCGATGGATGTTTTCCAAACCATGCGTTGTTTCATCGCCGTGGCCCAGAGCGGCAGCTTCACGGCCGCAGCGGCGATGCTGGACACCTCGACCACTAACGTGTCCAAAGCGGTTTCCAGCCTGGAGGCGCGGCTGCAAACACGCCTGATCAATCGCACGACCCGGCGTCTGGCCCTGACCGAGGCGGGCCTGCGCTATTTGCAACGCTGCGAGAAGATTATCGAGGAGATGCGCGAAGCCGATGAAGAAGCGGGGACGGCGCAAACCAGGCCCGTGGGTCGGCTGAAAATTCATGCGATGTCCGCCGTGGGCAATCACTACGTGATCAACGCCATCGCTCGCTACAGAGAGACGCACCCTTCGGTGATGTTTGATTTGACCCTGACCAATCGGCTGCCGGACTTGCTGGAAGAAGGCTATGACATGTCGATTGTGTTGGCGCGGGACTTACCCGATTCAGGCTTTGTCGCGCAGCGGCTGGGCATTACCTACAGCATTCTTTGCGCTTCGCCCGCGTACTTGAAGAAACGCGGAATTCCCCACGCACCGGTTGCACTGGGCGCACATGATTGCCTGCGGATTGTGAATACTGTGATGCCGGCGGAGAACTGGGTATTCGAAGGGCCCGAAGGCGTGGAGACGGTGAGCACACCGATGTCGCCGTTTCACGTCAACACCGCCGACGCGATGACAGTGGCGATCAGCAACGGAATGGGCATCGGCATTCAACCGATTGCGTCTGCCGTGGAAGGTTTGAAAGCGGGGACCTTGGTGCGGGTGTTGCCTGAGTATCGTTTCGAAGAACTGAATGTGTTCGCCATCTATCCGTCACGCAAATTCGTCGATGCGAAAATCAAGACCTGGGTGGATTTTCTCAAGGATTACATTCCGGTCCTGTTGGCCTCCGATGAGAAAATCGTCGGTTCAAGCAAAAACAGGTAAACGCCGGTGCCGCCGGTATGGAGTGTCGACCCTCCATCGTCTGCACGGTATTCAACCGTTGGAACAGCCAGTGCCCATGACTTGGTATTGCAGGACGTGCTGTTGACCGCGGGAGTCTTCGTAGGTCATTTGCGCCGGTACCGGGCCACACTCATCGCCGACGTCTGACACGCTGATGACGCGTTTGATGTCGAGGTGGGTGTCGTAGGTGTAAGTTTCAACCGGGC
Organism: Pseudomonas sp. URMO17WK12:I12; assembly: GCF_000514395.1. Taxonomy (NCBI): domain Bacteria; kingdom Pseudomonadati; phylum Pseudomonadota; class Gammaproteobacteria; order Pseudomonadales; family Pseudomonadaceae; genus Pseudomonas; species Pseudomonas sp. URMO17WK12:I12. Next base: position 226,874 of record NZ_AZVV01000013.1, on the reverse strand, counting down.
TGTTGGCCGTTGCGGTCTTTGCAGAACTATCGTCAGCGAAGGCGGGGGCGCCGAGACTGGCCAGTGTCAGCAGAAGCGCGAATTTCGAAAGTTTCATGGCGTTCACCGTATCGTTTGAGGAGGGTTGGTTTTCTACCTTGTGAGCGGTTGGTAAATGCTCACCGGGCAGGAACGATGCTAGGGGTTTGCCCCGGCCTCAAACAGCGGTCGGAAGGACAAACACTGTTGCCGTTTTGCGCATGAATGCAGGGCTTGTGGACGCCATCGCTGGCCTTGTGGCATGGTCGAAAAAAATGCCAGGCAGCCAACAGGATCAAGATGATGGAGGAGGGGAGTGAGGTCGGCGGCACACCGTCGATGGCGACGCTGAAGGCATTCAATCAGTGCGTGTTGCACCTCGGGCGACTGGCTCGGGAGCGCGGCGCCTCGCAATTCATCGAAGACGGGCTGCAAGCCTTTCGCTCATTGGTGCCGTTCGCGTCGGCGTGGTGGGGCGAGATGTCCACGTCGGATGCCCATGTGGCGCCGAAAAGCTGGATGCACGGGCGCATCGACCTGCCCGAGTCGTTTGCCGCCGAATGGCACAAGAGCGCAGGCAGCGACCGGTTCTCCCATGACACCTTGAGTCAACCCGGCGCAGTGGTGCGTGACAGTGGCTACACCGATCCCCATGTAGAGGTCGACGCGTTCGCTCGCCGTCATGACCTCTACCATGTGATCTGCATCACCTTCGAGTTGCCCGAAAGCGGTTTGATGTTTTTTGTCTGCCTGTATCGCGGCGAACACGCGCCGGGGTTCAACGACAGCGAGGCCGCATTGTTTTCGGCCTTCTGCGATCACCTGTTGCAGCTGTGGCGCTTCCAGGTGCAGGACATGATCCGCATCGACACCGGTAACGGTGCCAGCGACTTTGGCGTAGCGCGCATGGACGGCACGCTGCTGTACGTCGGCGCCAGCCTGTGTGCGGCGATCCAGCGCGAGGTGCCGGGGTGGAGCGGTTCGATGCTGCCGGCGCAAGTGATCGCGCAACTGCCAAAAGCGCCGAGCGTCATGCGTCTGGGCCGTTGTGCGCTGACCCTCAGCCCGAATGGCAAGCACGTCATTCTGTCCCTCGAAACGCAGTCACGCGGCGTGGTGCTGGCGCCACGGGAGCGGACGGCGGCGATGCTGTTCGCGGCCGGTCACTCGTATAAAGAGATCGCCAAGATCCTGGGCTTGAGCCCTGCGACGGTGCGCACTTATCTGCGCAACTGCTATTTGCAGCTCGGCGTGAAAAGCAAAGTCGAGCTGGGCGCTGTCTTGTCTGCACAGGCAACCCGCCGCGAAGCCCTCTGAATCACCGCCCCCTCCTCATTTGTGGAGGTCCATCCAACGCCCGCGCACGCTAGGGTATGCCTTGCATATCAGGGGCTTGCGCGCAGGCTGTTCGGGCCTCTTCCAAAACTATAAAAACAGAGGTGAGGCAGTTGAAATTCTCCAGGCTTTTTGTCGCCATTGCGGCAACCACGGCATTTTCCGGTCTGGCGCTGGTGGGGTGCCAGACCCAGGGTTCGACCCCGGCAGACATGGTCATGCGCAACGGCTATGTCTACACCGTCGATGGCCAGAACTCGGTGCAGCAGGCAATTGCCGTCACGGGCGGGAAGATCGTCTACGTCGGCAACGATGAAGGGGCGGCGTCGTACATCGGCAAACAAACGCAATTGATCGATCTGGCGGGGCGCATGCTGATGCCGGGCTTCATCGATGCGCACATGCACCCCGGTGACGGCGGCCGCGCCATGACGTTATGCGACCTGAAATACCAGACCATGACCCGCAAGGAATTCCAGACCACCATTCAGGCGTGCCTGGATGCCGACAAGGGCAAGGGGCCTGATGTCTGGCTCGAAGTCGGCAGCTGGGACCGGATGGGCATGGACGGCCTCGACGGCGACCCGGACAAATCGACGCTGGACGCCCTCAAGACCGACCGGCCGATTCAGGTGCGCTCCACCGATTTCCACACCGTGCTGACCAACTCGCGCGGCCTGGCCGTCGCCGGCATCAGCAAAAACACCGCCAACCCCGGGGATGGCAAGTACGTGCGCGACAGTGCCGGCAACCTCACCGGCATCTGCGAAGACGGCGCGGCCGACGCGATGGCCGCCGTGGTGCCGCCGGCCACCGACGCGGAAAAACTCAACCAGACCCGCGCGGCGCTCGACGCCATGCGCCAGCAAGGCATCACCAGTTTCTTCGATGCCTTGTCGGGGCCGGAGAACGGCAAAGCCTTCACCACCTTGCAGCAGTCGGGTGAACTGACCGCCCGGGCCTTGCTGGCGATCAAACTGGACCCGGCCGCCGCTGCAGCCGACCCGGCGAAAACCATCGCCGAGGCCAAGGCAATGGCCGCGACCTACGATCAGGGCGAAGCCAAAGTCGCGCCCGGCGTGAGCATGCGTCACGTCAAATTGTTCATGGATGGCATCATCAATGCCCCGGCGGACACCGGTGCGATGTTGACGCCGTACCTGCGCAACGCCGGCACCGAGAAGGCACCAAAATGGGCGCCGGGTAAAAACGTCGGTGAGCTGTATTTCCCGCCGCAAGTGCTCAAGCCGCTGCTGTTGCAAGCGGTGCAGGCCGGCCTCGATCCGCACCTGCACGCCACCGGCGACCGCGCCGTGCGTGACTCACTCGACGGCATCGAATACGTGCGCCAACAATTGCCCGGCAATGGCTTTCGCCCGACCGTCACCCACAACGAGTCCGTGGACCCCGCCGACTATGGGCGCTTCAAGGCCCTCGACGTGACCGCCAACATGTCCTTCCAGTGGGCGCAGCAGGCACCGTCCACCGTTGACGGCACCAGCGATCACCTCGGGCCTACTCGATTTTCGCGTATGGAGCCTTCGGGCAGCATCGCCCGTGCGGGTGGTCGCGTGGCCTATGGCAGCGACTGGCCGGTTGATCCGCTCGATGAGTTCCTGGCACTGAAAGTCGGTGTCACCCGTTCCGGTGATCCGACCAATCCGCACAGCTATGGCCCCCAATACGCGGGTCGCCTGAATGCCGACCCTGCGTTGTCCCGTGCCGAAGTGCTGCGCACCATCACCGTCAACGCCGCCGAGCAACTGAAGCTGGAGAACGTCGTCGGTTCGGTCGAGGTGGGCAAGTTTGCGGACCTGATCGTGCTGGATAAAAACTTCATGCAGGTGCCCGAGGATGAGTTGGCCCGCAACAGCGTGTTGATGACCGTGGTGGGGGGCAAGATCGTGTGGGCCAAGGCGCCGTTCGTAGGCCAAGTGGCCATGACCGAACAACAAAAATAACCCACGCCTACTAATGCCGATCAGCTAAACAATTTCAGCTTCAACACAATTCTGTAGCAGCTGGCTGAACTGTTCGGCATGGTTTCTACCTTTGAAGAGAATAAAAATAATGACTCAGCTCCACGATAATCAGCAACGAAGTCCCCTGATTGAGACCCGCTCGATCGATTTCATCCCCGAGGCCGAGCGTCATGGCAGCCTCTACAGCCAGTTCACCCTGTGGCTCGGCGCCAACCTGCAAATCACCGCAATCGTCACCGGGGCGCTGGCCGTGGTGTTGGGCGGGGATGTGTTCTGGTCATTGATCGGCTTGCTGATCGGCCAGTTGCTCGGCGGTGCGGTCGTTGCCTTGCACGCGGCCCAGGGCCCGAAACTGGGTCTGCCGCAGATGATCTCCAGCCGTGTGCAGTTCGGGGTCTACGGCGCGGCGATCCCGATTGTGCTGGTGTGCCTGATGTACCTCGGTTTCAGCGCCACCGGCGCGGTGTTGTCGGGGCAGGCGATTGCCCAGTTGATCAGCGTCAGCGACAGCACCGGCATCCTGATTTTCGCCGCGTGCATCACGTTCCTGACGATCTTCGGCTATCGGGTGATTCACTTGGTGGGGCGTGTGGCCAGCGTGCTCGGCATCATCGCCTTCGCGTACCTGTTTACCCGCTTGATGACCCTCAACGACATCGGCCTGCTCCTGGAAAACCGCCACTTTGGCTGGAGCACTTTCCTGTTGGCAGTGTCGCTGTCGGCGTCCTGGCAGATTGCGTTTGGCCCGTACGTGGCCGACTACTCGCGTTACCTGCCGAGCAAAACGTCGTCCTGGAAAACGTTCACCGCCGTTGGCCTCGGGACCGTGCTCGGCGCCCAGGCATCCATGGTGCTGGGGGTGTTTGCCGCCGCACTGGCCGGTGCCAACTTTCGCGGTCACGAAGTGGCGACCATCGTCGGCCTGGGCAGTACCGGGGTGATGGCGTCGCTGCTGTACCTGAGCGTGGTGTTCGGCAAAGTCACCGTGTCCACTCTTAACGCCTATGGCAGCTTCATGTGCGTGGCCACCATCATCAGCGGTTTCCGCAGTCGCCTGGAAATCACCGGCCGCCAGCGCATGCTGTTTGTGCTGCTGATCGTCGCGGCATCGACCACGCTCGCGTTGGTCGGCCAGTACTCGTTCCTCAACTCCTTCAAGTACTTCATCCTGTTTTTGCTGACGTTCTTCACCCCGTGGAGCGCGATCAATCTGGTGGACTACTACTTCATCAACAAGGAGCGCTATGACATCCCGGCCTTGTCCGACCCGGCCGGGCGTTACGGTCGCTGGAACGTGTTGGGGATCAGCGTGTATGTCAGCGGCGTGTTGATCCAGCTGCCGTTTGTCGACACGCATTTCTACTCCGGGCCGATGGTTTCGCAACTGGGCGGCGTGGATATTTCCTGGATCGTCGGGCTGGTGGTGCCGGGTGTTCTTTACTACCTGCTGGCCAGGAAATCGGCGGTGGTTGTGCCAGCGGTACGAAGCACGAAGGCCTGACCGACAGGGGCGACAGTGCAGGGATCGTCATTGCACTGTCGCGGGCACTTGGTGAAGCACCTGTGCTGATTTCGTCACTCCCTCCGTGCAAACCCATCAAGCCCTGTCGCCTCGAATAGACCACCCTGACCGGTCTGTTCAAGGAGATGACCATGATCCGACTGACCCTGATCGAAGCCCACGCGTTGGCCGAATCGATCCTGTTGCACAACGGTTTTAACCTGGCCCATGCGCGTGCGGTGGCGACGACGGTGACGGCCGGCGAGCGCGATGGCTGTGCCTCCCACGGTTTGTACCGGGTTCTGGGGTGCGTCAACTCCCTGCGCGCCGGCAAAGTCTCGGCCACGGCTGAACCCGAAGTGATCAACCAGGCGCCCTCGATTGTGCGGGTGGATGCCGGTGGCGGTTTTTCGCAGTTGGCGTTTCAGGCAGGTTTGCCGTTGCTGACGGAGAAAACCCGAGCCAACGGGATTGCGGCGTTGGCGATCAATCACTGTGTGCATTTCTCGGCGCTGTGGGTGGAGATCGAGCAATTGACTGCTGCCGGACTGGTGGCGCTGGCGTGTAATCCAAGTCATGCCTGGGTGGCACCGGCCGGTGGGCGCTTGCCGGTGTTCGGCACCAACCCCATTGCCTTCGGCTGGCCCCGTCAGGGACAGGATCCGTTCGTGTTCGACTTCGCCACCAGCGCCATCGCCCGTGGCGACATTGAACTGCATCGTCGTGCCGGCAAAGCGATTCCCGAGGGCTGGGGCGTGGACGCGCAGGGGCAACCGAGCACCGATGCCAACGTCGTCCTCGACAGCGGCGCGATGCTGACATTCGGCGGGCACAAGGGCTCGGCGCTGGCGGCCATGGTGGAGCTGATTGCCGGGCCGTTGATCGGCGACCTGACCAGTGCCGAATCCCTGGCCTACGATGCGGGCAGCAAATCGTCGCCGTACCATGGGGAACTGATCATTGCCCTGGACCCACGACGCTTTTTGGGGGATTCGACAGAGGTGCATCTGGCCAGGGCTGAAGCGTTGTTCCAGGGTATCGAAGGGCAGGGCGCACGTTTGCCATCTCAACGCCGATACGAAGCGCGGGCGCGTAGCCTGGTGGAGGGCGTGCAGATTCCCGAGGCGTTGTATAACGACCTCATGGCATTGCTGGCTTGATTCAAAAACTGTGGGAGCGAGCTTGCTCGCGATGGCGGCGGCACAGTCAACATCTCTGATGACTGACACTGCGCTATCGCGAGCAGGCTCACTCCTACAAGGTTTTGGGTGTTTTCAGATCGGGTTTCGGTGGGTGTTGCCGTCGATTAGCCGCGCGATGCCCAGTGGGTTGGCGTTTTTCAGTGGGGCGGGCAGCAGCGCGTCCGGGCAGTTCTGGTAGCACACCGGGCGCAGGAAACGTTCGATGGCCAGGCTGCCGACCGAGGTGCCACGGGCATCCGAGGTGGCCGGGTAGGGGCCGCCATGCACCATCGCATCACACACTTCGACGCCGGTGGGGTAGCCATTGAACAGCACCCGGCCGACCTTTTGTTCCAGCAGCGCCAGCAACTCTGCATGTTCATGCAAGTCCTGGGGTTCGCCAATCAGGGTGGCGGTGAGTTGACCGTGCAAGCTGTTCAGCGCTTGGCGCAGTTCGGCCTTGTCGGCCACTTCGACGAGGAGGGTGGTCGGGCCGAACACTTCTTCCTGTAGCAACGGATCACCTTCAAGCAACAGACTCACGTCGGCCTTGAACAGATGCGTGCGCGCCTGATTGCCGTGTTGTTCATGGTCGGTCAGGTGGGTCACGCCTGGGTGATTAATCAAGGCCTGCACACCTTTTTCGTAGCTGCGCAGGGTGCCGGCGTTGAGCATGGTTTGCGCCGGTTGTTCAGCCAGCCGCGCAGTCAGGGTCTCAGTGAAGGCGCTGAATTGCACGGAGCGCATACCGATGACCAATCCCGGATTGGTACAGAACTGGCCGCAGCCGAGCACCACAGAGGCGGCCAGTTCATTGGCGATGTTCTCGCCGCGAACATCAAGGGCTTCGGGCAACACCACGACCGGATTGATGCTGCTCATTTCCGCAAACACCGGAATAGGCTGTGGACGTGCGGCGGCCATGTCACACAACGCCCGGCCACCGTTGAGCGAACCGGTGAACCCGACGGCCTGGATCGCCGGATGCTTGACCAGCGCTTCACCCACGCCCGCGCCGTAGATCATATTGAACACACCCTGGGGCATGCCGGTCTGTTCGGCGGCGCGGATGATTGCATCGGCCACTTGTTCGGCCGTAGCCATGTGTCCGCTGTGGGCCTTGAACACCACCGGGCAACCGGCGGCCAGGGCCGCTGCGGTATCGCCGCCAGCGGTGGAGAACGCCAACGGAAAGTTGCTCGCACCAAACACTGCCACGGGGCCGACGCCAATCTTGTACTGACGCAGGTCGCTACGGGGAAGCGGTTGACGGTCGGGCAAGGCGCGGTCGATGCGTGCGCCGTAAAAATCACCGCGTCGCAGGACTTGGGCGAACAGGCGCATCTGGCCGCTGGTGCGCGCGCGTTCCCCCTGTATCCGTGCGCCAGGCAGTGCGGTTTCGTGGGTGACCAGGGCGACGAATTCATCATCCAGCGCATCCAGTTGTGCGGCGATGGCTTCGAGAAAATCCGCACGGCGTGCCGCTGGCATCGTGCGAAAGACCGGGAATGCAGCGGCAGCGGCCTCAGCGGCGGCGTGCACTTCGCCTTCGGTGGCTTGCACGAAAGCGTAGGGCAGCGCCTCGCCGGTGCTGGCGTCATGGCTGTGTAACGTGAGGCTGCCGGCAGCACTGCGTGTGCCGCCAATGTAGTTGTGGCCGAGGATCTGGGGCATGAAAACTCCTGTCAGGCAAAAGGTAATACATCCCCTGTGGGCGCGGGCAAGCCACGCGCCTACAGGTTTTGGATTCACGCCAGCGAATCGCCTCGACGCGGGGTCGCGGGGGCGGCGTTATCCAGTGCAGCCATGCGCGCCGCGGACTCGGCATCCACCGCGTGCAGCGACTTGCCGCGGGTTTCCCGGGTCAGCCCCACGGCAATGACAGAGATCAGCGAGGCACCGACCAGGTACCAGGCGATGGGCGTCGAGCTGTGGTACTTGTTGAGCAGCGTGATCGCGATCAGCGGAGCGAGGGAACCGGCGAAAATCGGCGCCACCTGGTAGCACAGCGAAAGGGCGGTGTAGCGCACGTGCGTCGGGAACATCTCGGCCATCAGCGCCGAATACGGGGCATAGGTCATCGACTCGATGGCCAGGCCCAGGGTAATGGCCGCCATGATCAGCCAGTTGTTGCCGGTGTCCATCATCGGGAAGCCGACGAACCCCCAAAATGCCGTAAGCACCGCGCCGACCAGATACACCGGTTTGCGCCCGACGATGTCCGACAGATACCCCATCAACGGGATCATGAAGAAGTGCAGCAAGTGAGCCCCGAACATCAGAAACAGAATCTCTGAAGTGTCCTTGTGCACCACCAGCTTGAGGTAGGTGATCGAGAACGTCACCACGGTGTAGTAGAGGATGTTTTCGGCAAAGCGCGCGCCGATACCCACCAGCACCGAACGCCAGTGGTGACGCAGCACCTCCACCACGCCCAATTGTTGTTGCTTGGTGTGAGCCTGACGCGCCTGGGCTTCCTTGAAGATCGGTGCGTCATCGACGCTGGTGCGAATCCAGTAGCCGATCAACACCACGACCGCCGAGAACCAGAACGCCACGCGCCAGCCCCAGGCGAGAAATTGTTGCTCCGACAGGTTCGACGACAACAGCAGCAGGGCGACGGTCGCGACCAGATTCCCGGCTGGCACACCGGCTTGCGGCCAACTGGCCCAGAAGCCCCGGCGATTGTCCGGGCAGTGTTCGGACACCAACAGAATCGCGCCGCCCCACTCACCACCAAAGGCGAAACCCTGAATCAGCCGCAACAGCACCAGCAACACCGGTGCCGCGTACCCGATCTGATCGAAGCCGGGCAGGCAACCCATCAGGAACGTGGTGATGCCGACCACCACCAGGCTCAGTTGCAGCAGGCGCTTGCGGCCGAATTTGTCACCGTAGTGACCGAACACCAGCCCCCCCAGCGGGCGGGCGAGAAAGCCCACGGCGTACAGCGCGAACGCGGCGATGATGCCGTCGACGGGGCTGTCGGTCTGGCGGAAGAACAGTTGGCCGAAGACCAGGGCCGAGGCCGTACCGTAGAGAAAGAATTCATACCACTCGGCGACCGTGCCGGCCATGGCGGCGGCCACGACGCGCTTGAGTCCGGAGGGCGAGGTTGCGCGTTGAGTGTCTTGATGATTGGGCATGCTGACGTTTCCTGTAGAGGCGCAAAAACAGGCAGCCGGGCCGGGCCTCCAAGGCCCGCCCGGCACTCACTCAGAGACCGACGTCCGGCAGCTGCGGACGGTTCGCCAGGGCTTTGGCCATGATCTGTTCGACGAACAGGCGATCTTCGTCCGGCAAGGCCAGGCGTGGCGGACGGGTCAGCGCGCTGCCGCGACCGGCAATGGCTTCACACAGTTTGATGCACTGCACCAGGTCGGCACGGGCATCCAGGTGCAGGATCGGCATCAGCCATTCGTAGATCGGCATGGCTTCGGCAAAACGCCCGGCCTTGGCCAGACGGAAAATAGTTTCACCTTCTTTCGGGAACACGTTGGACATGCCCGAGACCCAGCCTTCGGCGCCCACGGCGATGCTTTCCAGCACCACGTCGTCGAGCCCCGCGAACAACACGAAGCGGTCGCCGACTTCATTGCGCACGTCGATAAAACGGCGGGTGTCGCCGGAGGAATCCTTGAAGCACACCACGTTGTCGCAGTCGGCCAGGGAAATCAGGATGTCCGGGGTGACGTCGTTTTTGTAGATCGGCGGGTTGTTGTAGACCATCAACGGTACGTCGGCATGCTTGGCCACGTAGCGGTAGTGCTCGGCGGTTTCAAACGGCTTGGAGCTGTAGACCAGCGCCGGCATCAGCATCACGCCATCGACGCCCACCTTGCGCACGGCGTTGGCCACTTTGGCCGCTTGCACGCTGGTGAATTCGGCCACGCCACAAATCACCGGCACCCGGCCGCGAGAGGCATCGACCGCGACTTCGGTGACGGCGATTTTTTCTTCGGCGGTCAACGAGGTGTTTTCACCCACCGAACCACACACCACCAGGCCCGACACGCCATCGCGGATCACGTTGGAAATCACCTGATGGGTCTTGTCCAGGTTGATGGTGAAGTCATCGTTGAATTGAGTGGTCACCGCGGGGAAGACGCCACTCCAGTTAATACGCTTGCTCATTTGTTGCCTCCGGGTCGTTAATTGTATTTCGTATACGATATTTAAAATGAAAAGATTCGGCCAGTGCTATTTCGGTTTTTTCAGGGGATTTTGTAGCCGTTGGTCCGGGTGTTCGGGATTAAGCCCCCGGCCAGGTATCAGACAGGCGATAGCCCTGTGGCCATGGATCGCTCGGATCGAGCAGCAATTGGTGAGTACCGGTGATCCAGGCCCGCCCGGAAATGCATGGGTAGATGGCCGCGCGGCCGGCCACTTCGGTCAGCGAATCAATGCGGCAGTGGAACTCGGAACCGATGATCGAACGACCGATAAACCGTTCGCCCACCTGCATCAAGCCCTTCGCGTGCATCACGGCCATGCGCGCCGAACAGCCAGTGCCGGTAGGGGAACGGTCGATTTTGCCGGGTTGAATCACCACCGCGTTGGCGCCGGTGGCAATGCCGTTCTCATGGACGATGGGCGCCGCAATCTGGCAGAAGGAAATATGCGACCACTCCGGATTCAGCGGATGCACGAAGCCCAATTGTTCGTTGGCGGCGCGGGTGATTTTCAGCCCGACCGCGACCAGATCGGCGGCCTCGTCGGGTCGGATGGAAAAGCCCAACCCCTTGGCATCGGCGATTACGAAACTGTCGCCACCGTAGGCGGTATCGACCTTCAATGAACCGATGCCCTCGACTTCAATCCAGGCGTCCAGGCGGTCGGCGAAGGAAGGTACGTTTTTGATTTCCACCCGTTCAACCTTGCCGTCACGGCAATCGGCGACGGCCTCGATCAGCCCACCGGGGGCTTCCAGCACCAGCCGGGTTTGCGGCTCGGTCATCGGCAGGATGCCGCTGTCGAGCAACACCGTGGCCACGCACAGTGAGTTGGAACCGGACATCGGTGGCGTGTCCGCCGGTTCCATGATGATCCAGGCCATCTGCGCCCGCGGGTCCTTGGCCGGCACCAGCAGGTTGACGTGGCGAAACACGCCGCCGCGCGGTTCGTTGAGCACGAAATTGCGCAGGGTTTCGTCCTTGGCGATCCAGCGTGACTGTTCCCACACGGTGGCACCGGGGGGTGGGGCGACGCCGCCGACGATCACGTCACCGACTTCGCCTTCGGCGTGGCAGCTGACTACATGAATGACTTTTGATGAGCGCATTGCCTGCTCCTTGTTTTGTCTGTTCGGGCCCCATCGCGGGCAAGCCCGCTCCCACAGGTATCTGTGTTGGTCACCCACTTTGCGGACACCACCAAACCCTGTGCGAGCGGGCTTGCCAGCGATGGGGCCATCCGCTATTTCACCGATTTAAGAAACGCCGCCGTTTCCGCATGCACAGGATTGCCAATCACCTGATCCGGCGACCCAATCTCATGCACCAGCCCATTGCGAAAGAACGCCACCCGGTCGGACACATCGCGGGCAAAGCGAATCTCATGGGTCACCAGCACCATGGTCATGCCGTCTTCGGCGAGCATGCGCATGGTGTCCAGCACTTCGCCCACCAGTTGCGGGTCGAGGGCGGAGGTGGCTTCGTCGAACAGCATGTAGTCCGGCGACATCGCCAGCGCGCGGGCGATGGCCATGCGTTGCTGTTGACCGCCGGAGAGCTTGCCGGGGAAGGTCTTGAGCTTGTCGCCCAGGCCGACATGGGTCAGTTGTTGCACCGCCAGTTCCTCGGCTTCAGCCTTGCTTTTGCCCAGCACTTTGCGCGGCGCCAACATGACGTTTTCCAGCACCGTCAGGTGCGGAAAGGCATTCCATTGCTGGAACACGATGCCGATCTTCTGCCGCAGACGGTTGAGGTCGGTGGCGCTGTCATGAACCTCGACACCGTCCACGCGGATGTTGCCTTTCTGGATCGGCTCCAGGCCGTTGATGCACATCAGCAGCGTGGATTTGCCGGAGCCGGAGCCGCCGATGATCGACACCACCTCACCCTTGTTCACGGTCAGGTTCACGCCCTTGACCACTTCGAGGTTGCCGAACGATTTGTGTACGTTGTCGATCTCAATCATTTTCCTGCCACCTTCTTTCCAGACGAGCGCCGAGGCGAGCAACCACCAGGCTCATGACGTAGTAGATAAGGCCCGCGATGCACAGCACCAGCAACGGTTCCTGAATGCGGGTGACGATGGTTTGTGAGGCGCGCAGCAGTTCGACGATGCCGATCCACATCACCAGCGCGGTGTCTTTCATCACCCCCAGCACCAGGTTCAGCCAGCCGGGGAAGGCGACGCGCGTGGCCATCGGCAGGACGATCCAGCGCAGGTCCTGCAAGAAACTCAGGCCCAGTGAGCGACTGGCCCGGCGTACCGTGAAGGGCACCGCCAGCACGCCGCCACGCACGATCTCGGTGAAGTACGCGGCGGTGTACACGCCGAGCACGATGCAGCCGACGCTGAAGGCGCTGATGTTCAGGCCGACGATGCTTTTGAGTGAGTTGAACAGCACGAACTGGATCAACAACGGCACGCTGCGAAACACGTCCAGCACCCAGGCCAGCGGCAAACTGGCCCGTGGCAACAACGCCCGCAACAAGCCGAATAACAGCCCGGCGATGGAGCCGAGGATGATCGACCAGAACGTCAATTGCAGCGTGACCCAGGCGCCATTGAGCAGGAACATCAGGTCATTCGAGGAAAAACCGGTGGCAAACATGGACAGCTCCTCAGTAACGGAACAACCGCCAGGCCATCAGCCGGGCCGTCGCGACGATCGTCTTGGCAATCGCGTAATACAGCACCGCCGCAATCGCGAAGTATTCGAAGGTGCGGAATGTTTTGACGTTGTAGTCCTGGGTCACCCCGGTCAGGTCATTGTTCAGCCCGACGATCACCCCCAGCGACGTCATCAGCACCGCCCAGACCATTTGGTTGGTCAGCGGGTAGAACACGATGCGCAGCAGCTGCGGGACGATGATCATGCGATAGGTCTGAAAGGCGCTCATGCCCAGTGACCGTGCCGCGCGCACTTGGGTTTGCGGCACGGCCTTGAGCCCGCCGCGAAAGTTTTCCGCGAGGTAACCGGCGTTGTTGAACGTGATCCCGGCCAGCAGCGCGAGCCATGAACTGACGTGCATGCCCAGCGAGCCAAGGCCGAAATACAGGATGTAGATCTGGAACAACGACGGCGTGTTGCGGGCAATCGATACCCAGCCGTTGCCGATGCCGCGCAGCAGTGGCTGTTTGCTTTCGCGCATGACCGTCAGGGCCAGGGCGATGAGCACGCCGAAGATCATCGACAGGGCCGCGGTCTCAAACGTGACCACGGCACCGGCGAGCATGTCCGGCAAGGCGCGCAGGGCAGAGCGCCATTGAAAGGTGTAGTCAAACATGCGCAGGGCTCTCCAGTTGGGCGGCGGGTTGCAGCCAGGCCGGCAGGCGTGCGCTGGCGATGGCGTTGCACGCGGTATCGACACACTCGGCAAGGCTGGCGAAATGCACCTTGCGGCCCACCAGTCCGGGTGCGTAGTGGGCGTACTTGCCCGAGTTGGTCATCAGCGTGGTGGCGGCGGGTGGAATCACCGGCTCGCCGAGCATGCACCAGCAGGTGTCGGTGACCAGCGTGGCACCGAAGGCCTCGATCACCGCGATATGCCCGGCCTCGCGGGCCTGCTCCAGCACCGCTCGGCCGCAGGTGATGGCGAGGACGACGTCCGGGTGTTTGTGCCGACCTCGGCACAGCCGCGCCAGATGCGCGAACTCGCTGAGGGAAAAATGCGGGTTGCCCAGCGACACCACATCCACGTGGTGATTGCGGGCACTGTTGAGCTCGCGCCAACTCACCAGCAGGTCTTTCAGGCGGATTTTTTCCACGGGGATCGACGCATCTGCTTCCAGCACCTGTAAAGGGTCAATCGCCTCCGGTGTAACCCCGGCGATATGAAACAGCGGCGCCGCCGAGGTGGTGGCAAATGCGGCACCAAAGGCTTTGAGATCGTCCAGGCTCGGCTGGCGATTTTCCAGACCCAGCACCAACGGCACGCGGCTGCCGGCCAGCGCACCGATGTGATAACCGAGCAACGGGTAAAACGCATCGTCCAGCTCACCGAGTACCGGCAACTCGATCTGCAACCGCGCCTTGCGTTGCGCGTCCAGGTGGCAGCCGATCAGCGGGGCACGGCCGGTGAGGGCGATGCAAATGTCGAGGTAGTCCGGGTACTTCAGGGTGCGCGCACCGAGCACACTGTTGGCGTACACCACGGCATTCGATTCGGCCCAGACAATCTGCTCGCCGGCCTTGGGCGCACTGTCGAGCAGGTAGGGCGCGCAGGTGTAACTCAGTTGTGCGCCCATTGCCATATAGGCATCGCCCAAGGCACTGGCCGGCTCGCCGAGGGCCGGGTCGATGCCCAACTCACGCCAGCGGCGCTGGTCCACGGAAATCGAATTGAGGGTGGTCGGCACCCGCACTTTGGCTCCCCATTCCACCAACTGTTGGGCAAAGCGCAGGCTTGCAGGTCCGGTGTAGATGCAGCCATCGATGTGCGCCTGGGTGACATCCACCAGGCTTCGCGCCCCTTGCAGCTCGGCCATGCGCAGCACGATGTGCATGGCCATTTGCGCGGCTTGACCGTGCTGGCCGTCGAGCAATGCCTGATCAAACCCGGTGAGTTCGATTGAAGCACGGCTGTCGGTGGGCAACGGTTTTTCGAGTGCCTGCCAGGCATCGCCGGGCAGGTGTTCGAACAGGTTCAGCGTGTCGCCATCCACCCTGGCGAAAGGGTGATCGCGCAACGTCGCGAAGGCCTCCCGGCCGATGCACAGCACCGGCAGGGAACGGGCAAAAATGGTCTGCGCGACCAGCACGCCCAGGGTCAGGATCTCATCCGGTTCGGCCAGCACCAGTGCCGCCGGTGCATGGCCGTTGCTGATCAGTTCCATCAACACACTGCTGCCGGTGCAAGAGCCGCGTCCGCTGGGAATCGCCAGCACACACCCGGCCAGGAATTCACCGCTGAGCGGGTGGTGGCGATCGATGACCTCGCCACTGGCGGAATCAACGCCGCCCCAGAAACTCAACCCGACATCGGCGAACAACAGGGCGCCTTGAGCGGCGCCCTCGACCAGGCTGCGACCGGTCAGAGAAACAGACCTAGGCATGCCGGACACCTTAGTAGTAGACCTGTGGCACGGTCAGGTTGGCTGGCGAGATATCGGTGCCGACCCATTTGACGAACAGTTCTTTGTAACGCCCGGTGCGCACCTGTTGGTTGACGAACAGGTTGAGGTAGTTGAGCAGGCCATACTCGTTGCGCTTGGCGCCGAGGGACACGTAGTCGATGACGTACGGCGCGTTACCGGCGACTTTCAGGTTTTTGTATTTCCCCGATTTGAGGGTGGCGGCAGCGACGGTGTTGGTGACCACGGTCGCGTCGATGTGGCCTTGGGCGACGGCCAGCAGGGTGTCGTTCTGCGACTGGTAGGCCCGGAAGCTGCCGGTGCCCCAATTCTTCACGTCTTTCTCCAGGGCGATGGCTTCATAGGTGCCGCTGGTGTTACCGACGGGTTTGCCTTTGAGGTCGTCAAAGCCGTTGATGCCGGTGTCGTCGCGGGTCAGCACCACCATCTGGAACGCGAAGTAAGGCACGGTGAGGCCGACGGTCTTGGCCCGTTCGAGGGTGTCGGAGGTGGAGGCGACAATCACGTCGGCCCGCCCGGAGACCAGCGCCGGAATGCGGTCCGGGAACGGCGTCTCGACCACTTCCGCCTCGACCCCAAGGATCTTCGCCAGGTCGCGGCAATAGTCCACATCGAAACCGGCCGGGTTGTTACCGGCATCGCGGAAACCCATCGGCGGGAAGTCCAGGGTCACGGCGCAGCGCAGCTTGCCCGAACCGATGATGTCGTCGAGCTTGTCCGCCTGGGCGCTGGCGACAAAGGAGGTACTGAGAACAGCGCTGAGGGCTACGGCAAATGCGGGGTTTTTCATAGAGGCCTCGTTCGTGTGAAGTGCTGTTGAAAAATCGTATTGAGGATTTCGTATACGATATTAACAATAGCAATCAACGTGCCGATTTCCAGTCAGAACCGTGAATTTAGCGTCAGCCCTTGAAGTAGAAGGTTTGCAGTGGCACAACCCCGCGCCGGCGTTCTGCGTGCTGGTGTTACAGATGGGAGCAATGGTGGTGCGTTCGCCCCTTTAGGGAACACCGGTGACGGGCTTAACGCTGATTATCGCGGTACTGGCTCGGCGACAAACTGGTCAGTGCGCGGAACTGCCGACTGAACGCACTGTGGTCGGTGTAACCGCAGCGCAGGGCGATTTCGGTGATGGGCAGGTCGGTGCTCAATAGCAGGCGAGAACCTTCTTCCAGGCGCGCCTTGTGAATCATCTGCCGCGGTGTGAGCTGGAACACCCGCTTGCAGTGACGCTCCAGTTGCGCGACGGAATAGCCGCCAATCGCCGTCAATTCAGAGAGACTGATGGGCCGCGCGAAGTGGCTGCGGATATGCGCATCCACGGCAGCGAGCTTCACGTACGCCGGGTGAGTGGACTGGGGCGTTGGCAAATCCCGGGAGATGCCGGCGAGGCCGACGATGTGACCCTGTTCGTCGTGAAGGGCCAGTTTGTGGGTCAGGCACCAGATCGGCTGGTTGCCGAAATACAAGTGCAGTTCCAGTTGGTCGGCGAGCATCCGGCCGCTGGATAACACCCGTCGATCCTGCTCGGTGTACAGCGGCCCGAAGTGTTCCGGGAACACCTTGTCGGCGGTGAGCCCGAGCAATTGATCGCTGTGTTTAAAACCGCAACGCCGCGCCAACGTCTGGTTGACGAAGGCGTAACGGGCGTCGAGATCCTTGATGAAAAACACCACGTCCGACAGGGTGTCGAGCAGCGGCGCGATCGGCTGAAGGTTGCTTAACAGCGTCGGCAGATCGCAGGGTTTGAACGTGGTGAGTGAGGGGTACATAGCGCTGGGAGGTCCGAGGGCGACCTCCGGATCATAGAGGCTCGGTCGCATGACCGAAACCCCAGTCTCACTCATCACGCGGGCGGCGTGTCGTCCAGGCACATCAGCGTCTCGATCCGCGCCGGGCTGTAAGGTGGACGCGCCGCCGAAGGTTGCCAGCCAAACAGGTGCTCGACCGCTGCGCCGCACACTCGCCCCTGA
The DNA here is from genome assembly GCF_000514395.1 of Pseudomonas sp. URMO17WK12:I12. Lineage (NCBI taxonomy): Bacteria > Pseudomonadati > Pseudomonadota > Gammaproteobacteria > Pseudomonadales > Pseudomonadaceae > Pseudomonas > Pseudomonas sp. URMO17WK12:I12. The sequence continues at coordinate 209,620 of NZ_AZVV01000013.1, read as the reverse complement.
CAGGCGCCCATGCCGCAGCGGCTGGCGAGTTTGGCCGCGCGCCAGTCACTGTGTTCGGTCAGTGCGGCGTAGGGCACGTCTTCGCAGCGACAGACCAGGGTGTCGGGACGGGCCAGGGACTTGAGTTGCGGGTCGAGGGCGAAGGCCTGATTCAATGCCTTGGCGAAACCCTGCCAGCGTGCCCGGCGTGGCCACCATTGGCGGGCCTGTTCAACCTCACCCACGGCGCTGTGCCCGGCAATCGCACCTTCGGCCAGGGCCAGTTCACTGCCGCCGAACCCGGTGCATTCGCCTGCCGCGTAATGATCGGCCCGGGTGCTGGCTTGCCAGGCATCCACCTTCAACGCCTGTCCTTCGATGGCGTAACCCAATGCCTGACCCAACTGGATATTCGGGATCAGGCCGAACCCACAGGCCAGCCGATCACATTCCAGCTCGACGACTTTGCCTTGTTGTTGCAGGCGCACGCCTTCGAGTCGGTCGGTGCCAAGCGCAGCCAGCACATGAGTGCCTGCACGGTAGTGACGGTTGAACAGGCTGAACGATTGCAACCATTTCGCTGGCCAGCGTGGCAACTGCGCAGCGAAACCGACGACAGACGTTAATGAAGCCTGCTCGGCGATGCGCAGCACCGAGGCTCCGTGTTTTGTGGCAGTCGCCGCACTGGCCAATAACAATGGCCCGCTCCCGGCGATCACCACGCGTTCATCGCGCACTGACAGTCCGGATTTGATCAGTGCCTGCAAACCTCCGGCCCCGGTCACCCCAGGCAACGTCCAGCCGGGGAAGGGCAGCAATAACTCGCGGGCACCGGTACACAGGATCAATTTGTCATAGCTGATCAGCCAGCCATTTTCGTCGTCTTCGACCAGCAGTTGTTTCGGGCCGGGATTGGCAATCACCCGCGTGCCGCTGTGATGGCGGATATTGCCGTGGGACTGCAAGCGCTCACGCAACTGACGGGCCTGAGCGGGGAGGCTGGCTTGAGGGCCGTCGCGCCAGATCTGCCCGCCTGCAAACGGATTGTCGTCGAGCATGACAATGCGTGCGCCGCTGGGGGCCGCGGCCAATGCAGCGGCCATCCCGGCAGGGCCGGCACCGATGATCAACAGGTCGGCGTATTCGTTCATGGCTGTGTCTCCACCTGCATGCCGTCACGGCAAAGGGTCTGGCAAGCGAGGCGGCGGCGACCGTCGATGGTCACCCGGCATTCCTGGCAAATGCCCATGCCGCACAGCGGTGCGCGGCGTTGTCCGCTGACCGAGGTGCGACTGCAACCATTGCCGCCTAGCGCCAGGGCTGCGGCGACGCTGGTACCGTCGGCGACCGTCAGGGCATGACCGTCGAGCATCAATTCAGGCATACACAGATTCTCCGAGGAATCGCTGCGGCAGATAAGGTTGCGCGGCCAGTGGCGGGGTTTCGTTGAACAGTTGCGCGACCAGCAAATCCGCCGTGCCGGGCGCGGTGGTCACCCCCAGTCCTTCATGCCCGACCGCCAGCCACAAGCCCTGACGTTGCGGGTGCTGACCCACCAGCGGCAAACCGTCAGGGCTGGCGGCACGAAACCCGGTCCAGGCGCGGATGCCATTCAGTTGGGCCAGCCCCGGCATGTAGCCGGCCGCACGCTTGAGCATCTTCGCGAGCATCCAGCCTTCGACTTGCGGGTCAGTCGTGCCGAATTGCCGCGAGGCACCAATGAACAATTGCCCGGTCGGACGCGGTTGAATATTGCAGGCCACCGACGGGCCTTTCGCATTGTGAGCGCTGGTGACGTAGCCCAGTTCCACCAGGGTGTGGGTGACGGTAGCGGGGTAGCGATCGGTGATCAGCAAGTGACCTTTTTTCGGCTCGATGGGCAACTCGGGGCACAATTGATTGGCCTGCGTACCGTTGGCCAGCACCACGGCGTCGGCACTCAACCACTGGCCGTCCTCGAGGCGTACCCGAGGGCCATCGACCTGCGCGACGCATGCCCGGCGCTGGCGGATGTTCGTGGTGTCGAGCATCCAGTTGGCTGTGGCCGGCGCATAGAGTATGCCGTCACCCTTGATCAGCAGTCCGCCTTCAAGTCCCTCGGCCAGCTCCGGCTCACGCTGGCGCAAGGCACTGGCACCGATCAGTTCACAGGCGATTCCCTGAGCCTGCAGGTTCAGGTATTTGCTCTGGGCCACCGCCATTTCCTCGGCGTTGGCGGCCAGCCAGAGCGTGCCGTTGTTGCGGTAAGCGCAACCGTCGGGCAAGCCCGGCCCGAGCTCGCGCCAACGTTGCAGGGAGTAATCACTCAAGGCCAGTTCGGCCGGGTTGTCGTCGAGCACCAGCAAGTGCCCCATGCCCGCCGCCGTCGCGTTGTGCAGGCCGGCATCGAGCACCAGCACCTGCAAGCCACGCCGCGCCAGCGCCTGGGCGCACGCCGCGCCGATGATGCCGGCGCCGATGACGATCACATCGGCCACACGCCCCTCAATCATGGGCGAATGCCCCAGGCGAATGGATCGTCCTGTTCAATGATCAGGCGCGCTTCGGCACTGATGAAGGCGCGGCCACGGATGGTCGGGATAATGCGCTCACCTTGCCATTCGAAAGAGCCTTCGAACTCGCTGCCAATCACACTGGCCTGTCGCCAGATCTGCCCTGGCTGCAATTTGTCATCCGCCGCCATGCACGCCAGTTTGGCGCTGGTGCCGGTGCCGCACGGGGAACGGTCGTAGGCCTTGCCGGGGCAGAGTACGAAGTTACGGCTGTCGGCGTGATCGTCATCGGCGAACAGCTCGACATGGTCGATCAGGCCGCCGTCTTCACCGCGAATACCCTGGGTTTCCAGCGCTTGCTGTACGGCGTAGGTGTACGCGGTCAGCGTCTCAAGGTTGTCACCGGCCACCCGCAGGCCATGGTCGGCGATCAGGAAAAACCAGTTGCCGCCCCAGGCGACATCGCCGGTCACCTGACCGATCCCCGGTACCTGCAATGTCAGGTCCTTGCGATAACGATAAGCGGGGACATTGCGCACGCTGACCGTGTGGTCGTCGTGCAGGGTGGCCTGGACCGTGCCCACCGGCGTTTCGATGCTGTGCACGCCAGGCCCGATCTTGCCCATGTGCGCGAGCGAGGCCACCAGGCCGATGGTGCCGTGGCCGCACATGCCCAGGTAACCGCTGTTGTTGAAGAAAATCACCCCGGCACAGGCGCTCGGGTCAACCGGTTCGCAGAGCAGGGCGCCCACCAACACATCACTGCCGCGCGGTTCGAGCACGCACGCTGCACGCCATGGGTCATGCTGTTCAGCGAGGATTTTGCGCCGTTCAGCCATGCTGCCGCGGCCCAGATCAGGAAAACCGGCGGTCACCAGACGCGTCGGTTCGCCGCCGGTGTGGGAGTCGATGACGGAGATGTGTTTCATGGGAGGGCCACGTCCATTCGGTTGAGTGAACGCTAGAGTGGCCCGTGCGGTCGGGTGGCGGCTTGATGGATTTAAACTGTGCCGATGACGAAATCGGCACAGTGCCCGCAGCGATCAGTGCGCGTGGGGCAGGTGCTCGAACAGGGTTTTGCAGACCCCGGCAATGTGCTCATCCAGCAGCTTCACCGCCAGGTCCACATCCCCGGCACGGCAGGCCGCGAGGATCTCGCGGTGTTCGTGATCGGCGCGCTCCTTGCCGGCGGACAGGCTCATCTGCATGCGCAGGTAGCGCTCCAGTTTATCGTTGACCGAACGGATCAGACTCACCAGAAACGGCCGCTGCGCCGGCTCGTAAAGGCAGGAATGCAGCTCCCAGTTGAGCTCGGCCCAGCGGCCGACGTCGTCTTCGCCGATGAATTCCTGGCAGATACGCTCGGCGCGGGCGAAGGTCTCTTCGGTCATGTTGGGAATGGCCAGGCGCAACACCTTGTCTTCCAGCAACATGCGCACTTCGAACATCTGCGCCAGTTCCGCATCGGAAATCCGCGTGACCATCGCCCCGCGATTGCGCTGGAACATCACCAGCCCTTCGGCCTCCAGCCGCTTGAGCGCCTCGCGCACAGGGATTTTGCTGACGTTGAACTGCCGGGCAATGTCGTCCTGGCGAATCGGTTCATCCTCGGCAAAATGCCCGGCAACAATCGCGTCCCGCAGATGGCGGGTGATGATTTCCGAGGTCGAAGGCGTATTGCCAAGGTCGGGAGCGTTGAGTTTGGGTAGGTTCACGTCGGCAGGTCGTTTGCAGTGAGATGGGGATAGGGTATACGAAATTCCTTGGCGAACCTCGCGATCCGTTGTTTTAAACAAGAAAAATCGTCTGCGTTTAAATGACGCTTTCCGTTACTACCCGGAGGCTACAACGCCTTGCGCCATCGCCTACGGGTAAGACAGAATCGGCCGGCTTGTGTGCCCTGGCCTCGGCCTCTATTGTTTCCCTGCCACTGCCCATCAGTGGTCGGGTTTAGTCGCTCGTAGTTTCTAGTGTGCACAATCGGATAAGGCCGACGGCACGGTCACTCTTAACCGAACCACCCTCGATGACATCGCCCTGGGCAAGCTGAAATTGGGCAATCTGTCGGAAAGCGGCGAAGTGACTATCGACGGCGACAAAGCCAAATTTAAGGAAATGCTGACCAACTTCGACACCTTTGACTTCTGGTTCACCCTTTCTGAACCTTAATCCAGGCAAACCCGGACCCGTATGGAGCGCCCCAGAGTTGGGGCGTTTAGCCACGAGAATCACTTCGCCTGATTCCTCTGATTCGACGGGTAAAGACCGGCAAGCCGCGCGATCACAACGCCAACGTAAAAGACGCCAGAAAATTCTTCGATCATCACCAGTGAACGGGCGTGGTTGGTCAATGGGATAACGTCACCGTACCCGGTGGTCGTGAGCGTCGTGAAGCTAAAATAGATCAGTTTGAAAAAAGTACCGGGCTGCATGAAGTCGAGGTGGCCAGGGCCGAATGAGCCAGTATTGGATATCTCCACCAGGGCAAAGACGAAGGACCACACGAAGGCCAGCATGATGTAACCCGCCAGCGCGCCATGCAGCTTGTCGGCTGTAATTGGCCCGCGCTTGAGCACATAGCGCAGCACTGCGCTAAACGAGACGGCAAGAGACGCCGTATACGCTATCCCGGCAAGGTTAAAAATCGCGATGCTCTTGACCCACAACGACGTCCATAGAAGGCTGACCCCAAGAAACGCCAGCCCCAGCTTGAGGATTAGCCCCCATCGAGTCTGCCTGGTGGCGAAAGCGCCCACGAGCAGCACGATGGAAAACACAATGCCGAGCAACGTGCGAGCAAATATCCCTTCCTCAAGAAAGGGAAACAGCAGGATCAATCCTAATAAGAGCAGCAATAGATAAGTGCAGGGCCCTTGCCCTATTACCAGCTGAGCTAAATCTGCGTCGGACTCGTCGTTATCTTGCGAAGTGGTCATAGGGGTTTCCCAGAGTAATAACGCTCGATCCCCGACGTACTACTCACCTGCCTGAGCCCAAGCGGGTGCAATCACGGCCGGGTCGCCAACACATCCACCCGCCCAAGCTTTGCGGGTTTTGACCAGCATCAATGATCACGATTGGCCAGCCGTGCAACCCATGGGTTGGCACTCAAACCATGTAACAACACGCTGAGTAAAACGGTACAGACAGCAGTAGCCACCACCGTACGACTGGCTTGTAGGGGGGAGGCCAATATCATGACGGCGAAGACAATGCTGGCCAGACCTCGCGGGCCGAACCAGCCGATGAAGAGGCGGGTTTCGAAATCGAAGCGGGTTCCCACCAGACTGATCAGCACAGGCAGGATGCGAATCACAGTCAGGCTGAGCACCGAATAAATCCAGATGTTCAGGGTGAGACTGCTCCAGGCCCAAGGAATCACCAGTGCGCCAAACACGACCCAGGTAATGACCGATAACAGGCTGGCAAACTCTTCGCTGGCCTTGAGAATCTGGTGCTTTTGTTCGGTAAACAGAAAACTTGCGAGCAACCCTCCGACGAACGCGGCGATGAACCCGCTACCACCGAGTGTTTGTGCTGTGGCAAAGCACAGAATGGCGAGACCGGGCAGAGTCAGCTGTGACCACATGGGCGTTTGCCAGTGATGTTTTGCGGAGTAGCGCTGCAACTGCCAGGCAATGAGCGTCAGAGCAATACCGCTGAATGCGCCGATGCCCAGCTCCTCGATCACTAACTCCAACGCCAGTAAGACAGGGGACTGTGTCGATTGCTCGACCAGCAATGCCACAAACATGAGCAACACGGGGACGCAAATCCCATCATTCAACCCGCTCTCGACGTTTAAGCCTTCACGCACGGGTGCCGGAACCTTGGGGTTGCTCACGACAGCCTTGCCTAGTGCAGCATCGGTGGGAGCCAGAAGGGTTGCCAGTATTGCCAGTTCCAACGGTGGGACCTGTGGGAACAACCAGAGGCCGACCAGCCAACCCCCCGCGATGGTCAGTGGCAGCCCGATCATCAGCAAGCGCAGCGGAAGTCCTTCATTGGCCCGCAAGACCTTCAGGTCGGCGTTGGCCGCATCGCTGAACAGCACAATCGCCAGCGTCAGCTCGGCCAGGAACTTGAGGCCATCCCTGTCAATCCGGGGTTGCAGAATGCCCAGAAATGCCGGGCCCAGAATTAGACCGGCCAGCATGAACATAAGCGGGCCATTGAGCAGACGTGACTCGAAGCGCCCCGCAAATATGCTGTAGGTCAGGAGAAAGGCGGCCAGTAGCGCTAAGTTCTGATACATCAATGACCTGCCTGTTCAGGGTGGGCAGTTAGAACACGCAGCCTTGAGGTAAAAGCTTGAAGGGGGCGGGCTTCAGGCGTGGCTGATGGTGCCTGATGTGGCGTGTGGTAAGCATAGGTGGTCGCCCTTTGAATGCGCATCTCAATGCGCTGTTCACCGCAACAACAGACGAACGGAAACGCCCACCTGGCTCCAGCAGGATGGATCGATCTCGATCAGAGAAAAAGCAGAGAAAAAGGGGACGGGTTTATTTTTCAAAAGGTGACGGAACAATAAATCCGTCTCCTTTTAACAATTCTTTAAGTCCCCTGATTAAGTCGGATTTTGAAACGACACCGCCTACTCCGAATCTGCAGTCACTTCCTTCCAGCTGTCATCCGGATCAAAGCGTTTCATTGCCTTCGCCACTTTTTCACTGTCAGGCCCCAGGTCTTTCTCGAACACCTGTCCTTCATGACTGATCATGAAGCTCATCACGCCGGTGTCATTGTATTTTTCTGGCCAGGCGATCAGTGCAAAGCCTCGGCTCATCTTGTCGCCGATAAGGTAGCTGTAGGCGCCACCGGGTGCTGAAGGACCCTGGCCATTGAGAATGCGGAAGTGGTAGCCATGCCAGCCTTCGCCGGCAATGGTTTTGCCGAACTCAGGGCCTAGCGGGCTGATCTGGCCGCTGTCGTCGTCCGCCCAATAGAGTCCGTCATGGGTGCCGGGGGTGCTGAAAATATTCTGCGCATACTCCAGCGCGCCATCACCGTCACGATCCACTGAGGCGTAGTCCATCTGGGCGTCGTGATAGGCCAGCGCCGCTTGCACCGCGGCCAGTTCGTTGCGTCCAATTTGACGTGCCCGGACCTCGGCACTGCCGGCCTTGATGTCGAAGCGCCAACCGTTGGTGGTTTTCACGATGGGAATCGGCAGTGTCCAGTGGTTGCTGCCGACCGACAGAATCGCGGTGCGGTCGTTGGTTTTTTCGATGTGGTTTTCTTCGTGGTACTGCTTTAGAAACGCCTCCACGTCTTTACGCTCTGCGCCTTCGCGAGGGATGAAACTGCGCCATTCCTTACCCAGCAACTCGGTCAGGCGTTCGTGATCGGCGTGTGTCGTACCCAGTGCTTCGACGAACGCTTGAGCGGCTTTTTCCGGGGTTGGGAATTCCTGCTGTGCTGTCGCCATGCACGACCACGCCAAACCGGCGGTTATCGCCAAGGCCTGAAGAAGCACACCCAGGCGTGCCTTCAATTGAGGATAGTTATTCAACGACGGCCACCCCTTTGACTTTGACGCGCTGGTGGATTGGACGGCCGACTGACCTGATGGCCGGCGGCTCGCGAGGCACTGGGGCGCTGGGCGGATGCCTGGCTGGCCCGGCCACGACTGGCTTGTGCGTTGACCTGGGACGGAGAGCGCGCGCCGGCGAAGGCATTGTTGCGGGCACTGCCCTTGCTGGCGGCTGTCGTGGAAGGCCGGTTTTGCGTCGATTGACGCGCCTGCGCGTTGCCCTGTCGCTGATTTGTCTGAGCGGTCTGTTTTCTCGGCTGCTGATTCGCCTGATTGTTTCGGGCAGTCCCTTGGCTTCTGTCCGCAGCCTTGGCTCTGTCAGCGGCCTTCTGTCTATCCGCGGTGTTTTGTCTGTCGGAGGTCTGCGCTCTATTGGCCGTGTTCGGTCTGTCCGTACCGGCTTGCATCCGATTGCTGGCGTTAGCTCTGGAAGCATCACGCGCTTGATCACGGGCTTCGCGATTGCTGGTAGGAGGGCGTTCGATACCGGCCCTGTCCATTGAGGTGCGGGCGTTTTCGCGGGCCTGGGCGCGCTGGGCATTGTCCCCTCGATAGGCCTGACGCTGACTGGCACCGTCCAGTTGGCGGCCGTATTGCTCGCGGCTTCGGTTATCGCGATAGGGAACGCCATTGCGGTGCGCGGCGTTGTGCTCCCACTTGTTCTGATTCACGTTGATGCGGTTGTTGCCATTGATGTTGTTGTAGCGTTCAACGTCGATGTCGACGTCGTTGTCGTTCCAGTCACATTCACCCCACAACGCACCGACGATGGCCACACCGGTACCAAACGCCAGCCCGGCCATCAAGGCCTGGCCAGGGTAATAGGCGGGCGGCGGTGGGTAGTACGCTGGCGGCGAGGCCGGATACGGCCAAGTGCCGTAGGCAGTTGTCGGGTTATACGTGGGGACGTACACCACCTGTGGATCGGCGGGTTGAATAATGATGGTGGAGCTGCTGCTGGCAGGGGGCGCAGCTGCGGGCGCGGATTGCGCTGCGGGTGCGGGTGCGGGTGCAGGATTATTCTGAATGGTCACGTTCTGATACTGGTTGCTCTGCAGGTTGCCTGCTTCCTGGGCCTGACGACGCAAACGTTGCACCCCGTTCATGACATCGTCGGGCTGCGCGAGGAAGGCATCACCCAGGCGTTGCACCCAGACGGGATCCTGCCCCAGCGTTGCCAACACCTGCGGGAAGGCGACAAGTGCCTGCACACTTGGGTCCCAGGGTTGGCTCGCCACCTGTTTGACCGCATCGTCGCCCTTGGCGTCCGGATGGGCTTTGGACCAGGTGACTGCTTCGGCGACCTCTCCGGGATACGTGGAGGCCATCAGTACCTGGGCCAGCAGTGGATCGGGATACAGCGCAATGGGCGCCAGCATTTGATCCAGCTGTTCCTGGGTAAACACGGGGTCTTTGGCAGGCGGCGTGACGGGAGCGGGGACCGGTGCCGTAGCGGCAGCGTTTGCCGGCGCAGGTGCGGTCGCACCTGCAATGCAGTTAGACCCGCTCAACAATAGGACAGCCGACAGCGCGTAAAATACTGGAATGCGCATTGCAACTCCCTGTAGTCAGGCAGGTTTGAAATAAGTGAATCAATGCCCCGGAAGTAGAAGCCGACAGTGCAAGCCTCAGGTCCTGACTTCGACGCCGCTCACTAAGCGTAGCAAACAAAAAATATCTGCCATTTATTTACGTTCACCCGGCCTGGCGCCACCACTGGCATCGGTTTCGTGCTCGTCTGCGAACGCCATGAGCACCTCTAGATCGAGCACGTCCAGCTGAATCCGAGTGATAAAGGCCGAGAAGGCGAGGTTGGCGGCGAGCAGGCGCAGATCGCTGGCCCAGGCTGGCAGATGGACCGGCGCCGTGAGCCAGCCGGAGTCGAACAGCGGCGCCAGGCGTACGGTATCCCCCAGGCTGAGGCGCCCGGCAAACAAATGGCCGACCAGCTCCGGCCGGTTGTCGCGGATCGCGATGCGCAGCAGGGTGTGCACGCCGAGCAAGCCGGTCAGGTACGCGGCATCCTTGGTGAACGCCGAACCGCCCCGCAGATCGGCGCCGCGGAATACCCGTTGGGTCGAGCGAAACGACTCCTCTTGCGACTGGCCTGCCGCCAGAAAACCTTCGAACACCTGAATGAAGTCGGCGCCATCCAGCGCTTGCTGGACCGCGAGCACGCGCAGGGCCAGGCGACGCAAACGGTTGATGTCCATGCTGCCGGTAAACAGCTCGGCCAGGGTGGCAATACCCTCCTGAGTCTGGGTTGTGCGTGGCGCGCCCAGGCCGAGGCTTTTGAGGTTGGGTTGGAGCGCGCCGTTTTGCGCCGTGGCGATATGCACGAACGCCTCGTGCTGCAGCAACTGGTTCTTGTCCAGTTCCGAGAACAGCGCGCTGGCACGCAGGCGGATGCGGCTCGCCCCGGCGATGGCTTTGGCGGCCAGGGTCGGATCGAGCACGACCGTGATCCGCCCCTCGCCGAAGAAACGGTCCAGTTCCGGCTGCATCCAGGCAGCGAAGGCCTGGGCCGGGATCTCGGCCGGGCTCGGTGGAATCCGCGTGCCGCCGAGCAGGGCGTCGGTGGTGTTGAGGAAAAACCGGGCGGCGTCGAGCATGCTCAGCTTCAGACGGTGGTAATAAAAGTCCGGACGCCGGTACAGCGCTGACGAATAGTCGGTGAATGCTGGCGAAGCCTGCGTCCGGCTGCTACAGAGTGCGATTTCGCTCATAGGCAATCGTGTTGCTTTGGAGACTCGCGCACACCGGCAGCGACAATTTTTTTTGTCACTACAATGAAGTGAAATCGAAAAAGAGCGCCGCCTGAAAGCGCTGTGCTCTGGCCTTTGAAAGCTTGCACCGCACAGGACTTTTCAGCGAGGTAGGACGCATGCCGAACACAGGGGAACAAAAGCGGGCACGGATACTCGACCCCGTTGATCGTGTTACAGAAGTGATTTTCGGCTTGCTCATGGCGATGACGTTCACCGGAACGATCAGCGTGGCGACGTCGGGCCAGGAGGCGGAACGGACAATGATGTTCGCCGCACTCGGTTGCAACCTGGCCTGGGGACTCGCGGACGCGGTGATGTATCTGTTGCGGGCCTTGATCGACCGCACGCGCAAAAGCACCTTGTACGAAAAGCTCGGCGGGGCAGACGCGGCCACCGGCCAGACGCTGGTGGCGGCTGCATTGCCGTCGCACCTGGCGGCAGCGGCCAAGCCCGAGACCCTGGAGTTGTTACGCAGCCGTCTGGTCCAGTACCCGGCCACGTCGGTCCGGTCGGGCCTCGGCTTGGATGACTTCAAGGGGGCGCTGGGCGTTTTTCTGTTGGTGGTGGCCTCGACCTTTCCGTTGGTCGTGCCTTTCCTGTTACTCGAAGACACGGCGCTCGCCGTTCGCTTGTCCAACCTGGTCGGCCTCGCCGTGCTGTTCATCGCCGGTTGGATGCTGGCACGATACGCCGGTGCAAAGCCGTGGCAGGGCGGCCTGGCAATGGCGCTCACTGGCGCTGTGCTGATCGTTGCGATCATCGCTCTCGGTGGTTGAAAACAGAGGAGGAAGCCATCAATAGGCGCTGCCTCCCATGCCAACATGCGCTGTACACCAAGGGGTTACAGTTCTATGAGCGATTCAGATTCTCCACCTTCCGCCCCGGAGCCGGGGCGCATTGCCCGCCGCGTTGCAGGCACCGATCAGAGCTTGCTGGTGCGCTGGCTGCCGGGGCTGAACACCCTGCGCCACTATCAGATTGCGTGGCTGCGAAATGACATTGTGGCCGGACTCGTCCTGACCACGATGCTGGTGCCTGTCGGTATCGCCTACGCGGTGGCCTCAGGTGTGCCCGGCATCTATGGCCTCTACGCGACGATCATCCCGCTGCTCGCCTATGCGTTATTCGGGCCCAGCCGGATTCTGGTGCTGGGGCCGGATTCCTCCCTGGCGGCAGTCATCCTGGCGGTGATCCTGCCACTGTCCGGTGGCGATCCGTATCGCGCCGTTGCCCTGGCGGGGATGATGGCAATCGTGTCAGGGGTGGTCTGCATCCTGGCCGGCATCGCGCGCCTGGGCTTCATCACCGAACTGCTCTCCAAACCGATCCGCTACGGGTACATGAACGGTATCGCGCTGACCGTACTGATCAGCCAGTTGCCCAAGTTTTTCGGCTTCAAGATCGAGTCCGACGGACCGCTGAGAAACATATGGGCGATCTTCACCGCCGTGCTGCATGGAAAAACCAACTGGGTCACCTGCGCGGTCGGCGCTGCCACCCTGGTGGTAATCCTGTTGCTCAAGGGGCACAAACGCATTCCGGGTATTTTGATTGCCGTGGCAGGGGCAACCATCGCCGTCGGTGTGCTGGACCTTGCCACGAAATACGGCATATCGGTGCTCGGTGAACTTCCACAAGGCATGCCCGCGTTCGCCATTCCCTGGATCACTTCCGCCGATATGGTTCCGGTCCTGATCGGTGGTTGCGCCGTCGCGCTGGTTTCGTTCGCGGACACCAGTGTTCTTTCGCGTGTCTATGCCGCGCGTTCGCGCACCTACGTCGATCCGAACCAGGAGATGGTCGGGCTCGGCGTCGCCAACCTGGCGGCCGGTTTTTTCCAGGGTTTTCCCATCAGCAGCAGTTCGTCACGCACTCCGGTGGCCGAGGCCGCCGGCGCCAAAACCCAATTGTCCGGTGTCGTCGGCGCGCTGGCGGTGGCGTTGCTGCTGATGGTGGCGCCGAACCTGTTGCAGGACCTGCCCAACAGCGCGCTGGCGGCGGTAGTCATCGCTTCGGCCATCGGCTTGATTGAGATCACTGATCTGCGGCGTATCTATCGCATTCAGCGCTGGGAGTTCTGGCTGTCCATCGCCTGCACCGTCGGCGTCGCGGTGTTCGGCGCCATCGAGGGTATTGGCCTGGCCATCCTGCTGGCGGTGATCGAATTCCTCTGGGATGGCTGGCGGCCGTACTCCGCCGTATTGGGACGTGCCGAAGGGGTCCAGGGTTACCACGACCTCAAGCGTTTTCCCAATGCCCGGCTCATCCCCGGCCTGGTCCTGTTTCGCTGGGACGCCCCGTTGTTTTTCGCGAATGCCGAACTGTTTAACGACCGGGTACTGGACGCCGTGGCGGCATCACCTACGCCCGTGCGTTGGGTGGTCGTGGCGGCGGAACCGATGACCAGCGTCGACGTGACGTCTGCCGACATGTTGGCCGAACTGGACGAAACCTTGCGCGCAGCAGGCATCGAATTGTGTCTGGCCGAGATGAAAGACCCGGTCAAGGACAAACTGAAGCGGTTCGGGCTGTTCTCGCAGTTTGGCGAAACGGCGTTTTTTCCAACGGTAGACACGGCCGTCGACAGCTACCTCGCGATGTACCCCGCCAACTGAGTGGACGACTAAACTGATTGGCAGTGAGCCAGCCAAGCGTTTTAACGGGAGGAATATCATGATTCGCAAATACAGCATGATGGCCCTGGCGACACTGGTCGTCGCCGTGGGTGTGCAGTCAGTATCGATAACGGCTTACGCGACCGAGCAGGGAGAACAGCGGCGTGAAGCGCGGGATACACGGCAGACAGGGCGCTCGGATGCACGGCAAACCAAGGTCGATTGCAGACAGGCCAGTGAGAAAAGCAACGCGCAATGCCGCCAGGACAAGCGCAGCACCAAACAGGACACGCGCCGCACTGCCCGGGACATCAAATACTGATGACCTGATGCCGATCGCCATGGACCGGGGCGGTGCTAGATACCACTGAACATACCAATGATCACCGCATTGACCAGGTCAATGAAAAAGCCACACACCAGCGGCACGATCAGGAAGGCTTGATGTGCCGCGCCGTATTTTTGCGTCACGGTCGTCATGTTGACGATGGCCGTTGCCGTGGACCCGAGGGCAATGCCGCCGAAGCCGGACGCTATCACGCTGGCTTCGTAATTGCGGCCCATGCAGCGGAACACCACGAAATACGTGTAGAGCACCGTCAGCAGGATTTGCAGGCTCAGGGCGCACAGAATGAACAACAACGCGCCACTGAGCTGCCATAACTGAAGCCCCATCAGCGCCATGGTCAGAAACATGCCCAGGCAGATATCGGAGATCAGCGACAGACCCAGGCGGGCGCCGCCCCAGGATTTCAACCGTTGTTCATTCATCACCGCGAGAACGATGTGGTGAATGACGATACCCGCGAACAGGCAACTGACGAATTTGGGCAGGGTGATACCGGCATCGACCAGCAGCAGGTTGAGTCCGTAGCCGAGCATCAGGGTCAGGTTAAGCCACATCCACGCCCAGAGCACATCGTAGTAGTCCATTGACTGGTGGGGTTGCTGTTCAAGGACGCCGACTTCCAGGCTCCCGTCCCCGGAAGGTGTCAGTTGATGACGACGTATCAGGCGGTTGGCGATCGGGCCGCCGATCACGCACGCGGCAATCAGGCCGACAGTGTTACTGGCCATGCCCAGTTCATGCGCGTTATTGATGCCCAGCTTGTCGACGAACAGCGGCGCCCAGGCCAGGGTCGTGCCCGCGCCACCCGTCAGGGAAATGGAGCCCACCATCAACCCGGCCTTGGGATCGAGTCCAAATGCCTCGGCCACGCCCATGCCCAGCGCGTTTTGCAGGACGATGAACACCCCCGCGAGCACCAGCAGGATCAGCAGCGGGACGCCGCCCTTGAGCAGCTGGCGCATGTCCGAGTTCAAGCCAATGCCGGCAAAGAAATACAGCAGCAGGGTGTCGCGAACATCGAGATCGAATTCGATCTCGATGTTAAGGCCGAAATAAAACAGGGTCGTCACTGCCGCACAGACAAAGCCGCCAACCACCGACTCGGGAATGCAGTATTGACGGAGCAAGGCATTGCGCTGAACAAGGGATTTGCCGAGAAAAAGCAGGAGGATGGCGAGGGTAAAACTCACGAGGCCGTGAATCTGGAAGATCTGTGGAGTCATTCAGAGCCTGCCTAAAAATATGAAAAATCATTATCAGGATTCGACCGTTCAGCGTTTAGACCTGAGTCAATGAACGGTGGATGCAGCATAGCAGGCGGGTCAAATCCTTCCTGTCGCGCCCAAATGCTTGCTTGTCCAGGTCTTCCTCAAATTCACACGTATGATCATGCTTTGACCTACGACGGATAAATAGGGGGACCTGATGGCCACCGCACATGTATTCATTGCCACCAGTCTGGATGGCTTCATCGCCCGCGCTGATGGGGACATCGACTGGCTTTTGCAGCGTGATGATCCGGCCGAGGATCATGGCTACTCAGCCTTCATCGCCGACAAGGATGTGATCGTGATGGGGCGGGGAAGCTACGAGAAGGTGCTGACCTTCGAATCATGGTTCTATGACCGGCCCGTCGTGGTGCTGTCTGAACAGTTGGCCCATTCACCGGTGCCCGACGCGTTGAAGGGCAAGCTGCGTTTTTCCAGTCTCACCCCCGCGGCCTTGATGGAGGAACTGGCCGGGCAGGGCGTGCATCGGGTTTATGTCGATGGCGGGCAGTTGGTGCAGTCATTCCTGCGCGATGGGTTAGTTGCTGACATGGTGATTACCACCGTGCCCGTGCTGATCGGGTCGGGAAGGCCATTGTTCGGGCGTCTTCAGCAGGATGTTGACTTGAAACTGGTCTCCAGTTGCTGCTTTCCTTCCGGTTTGGTGCAGTCCACGTATCGGCTGGTCCGATGACCCTGACGCAGGCGCCAGGACGGGGCCGATCCGGGCCCCGGTCGCAGGAATTTGTAATGCGCAGCATTGCCCGACACAATCGCGTCCCGATCCGGCCAACGGTGCCGGGCATTCGTGGTGAAGGGAACTGCAGTTGAACGAACAGACATTGTCCATGCGCCTGGAACGCGTGGCGGCGCATGTGCCAGTCGGTGCGCGCCTGGCCGATATCGGCTCCGATCACGGCTACTTGCCCGTGGCGTTGATGCACCGTGGCGCCATCGTGGCGGCCGTCGCCGGTGAGGTGGCGTTGACGCCGTTCCACGCGGCTGAACGCACCGTGCGCGAGAACGACCTGGACGTGCGGATCACCGTGCGCCTGGCCAATGGACTGGCGGCCATCGAGCCGGGCGACGGGATCACCGCGATCAGCATCTGCGGCATGGGCGGCGAGACGATTCGCGACATCCTCGACAACGGCAAGGCGCGGCTGAGCGGGCAGGAGCGCTTGATCCTGCAGCCCAACGGCGGCGAGCAGCCACTGCGCCAATGGTTGATGGAAAATGGCTACCGCATCCTCTGCGAGGAACTGCTGCGGGAAAATCGCTTCGACTACGAAATCATCGTTGCCGAGCGCGCTGGCCCGGTGATGTACACCGCTGAGGAGCTATACTTCGGCCCGCTGCAGATGCAGGCACGCAGTCCGGCGTTCCTGGCCAAGTGGCAGCGCCTGCTGCGCGAAAAGCAGAAGACCCTGAGCCAGCTCGCCCGAGCGCGACAGGCCGTGCCGCAGGAGAAGCTGCAAGACATCGCCCGGCAGGCTCGGTGGATCACTGAGCTGCTGGTGTGAGTTGGTCGTCCATTTAGAGCGACCACCCAATAAAACGATTGAAAAAAACTCCCATTAGCTTTAAACGGGAAGCTAACCGGCACATTGCCAGCAATCTGTAAGTGAGTATTGCCAGTTTTTGGCTCAGGGAGCGTTGATGAGAGTTCGTCCATGGACCGACGCCCTGCGGCAATCGAACGATTGCGACGTTGTCGCATCTCAACTGAATGGACATCTGGATACGGTCGGCATGACCTACGCTGGCAACAAGGACACCCTCGAGCAATTGCTCATCCCCGCGCGCCACTGGGCGCACTCCACGGCGTGGGCGGTTTACCGCGCCGGTGAACAAATGCATCTGGTCGGGCAGGGCGACCCGCAGGTGCAGTGGCCGGCAAGCGTGGCGAATGAAGACTTTGACGCCTTTTGCCAGACCCGGCGCTTGCACCGCTGGCCGACCGGTAAAGGCGAAAGCGAGCTGGGTTGGCTACTTGCCCCCCTCAACGAAGCGGCGGACCCGGCGCTCGCCGATTTCGCCCAGCGCCTGGGCATTCAGGTCCAGACCAATACGCTGGCCCGCGCGCAGATTACTCAGCGTGTGCTGTATGAAATCACCTACCTGGCCAGTTCGACCCGCGACCGCTCGGTGTTTCTGGTGGGGGTTCACCAGTTACTGGCCAGCCTGATTGACGCCGAGAACTTCTATCTCGCGCTGTATGACCCGCACACCGGCAAGATTGACTACCCGTATTATGTCGACATCATCGACGTGGATGCCGTGGAGTCCCAGCACTATGAATACCTCGACCCTTCGCACCTGTCGTTGACTGGCCAGGTGTTGACCACGGGCCAGCCGCTGCTGATCGACGCCGCCGGCATCATCGCGGCGCAGGCGGAGGACCGTTTCTACTGCGTGGGTGATCGTCCGGAGTTCTGGATGGGCGCGCCGTTGAAAAATGCCTCGGACGACGTCTTTGGCATGCTGGCCATGCAAGTCTACGAGGTGTCCCGGACCTACAGCGCTGAAGACCGCGCATTGTTTCTGGTGGTGGCCCGCCACGTGGCCATGGCGCTGGACCGGATTCTGCACCGCGAAGACCTGGAAGAGACGGTGATGCGCCGCACCCTGGAGCTGTCGGCCGTCAACGATGCGTTGAGGCAGGAAGTGGCCGACCGCCAGCGCGCCGAGCATCTGCAAAGCGCGCTGTTCCAGATTGCCGAACTGT
This sequence comes from Pseudomonas sp. URMO17WK12:I12, assembly GCF_000514395.1. Classification (NCBI taxonomy): domain Bacteria; kingdom Pseudomonadati; phylum Pseudomonadota; class Gammaproteobacteria; order Pseudomonadales; family Pseudomonadaceae; genus Pseudomonas; species Pseudomonas sp. URMO17WK12:I12. The sequence goes on along the minus strand of NZ_AZVV01000013.1, from coordinate 191,888 downwards.
CGAGCCAGCCCGGCGACATGGCTGAGCTGTTTCAAACCTTGCATGGCATCGTCGGTGATTTGCTGTTCGCGCAGAACTTCTACATTGCGCTGTTCGACGACTCGATCAGTGAAGTGACCTTTCCGTATTACGTCGATGAGCGGCAGACGATCTGTCCGCCGGCACGGCGTGGCTGCCGGGGCTTGACCGAGTACGTTATCCGGCAGCGCCGGCCGTGCCTGATTGACGTCGGCGAGGCTGAACGATTGGCGGCGCAGGGTGAAATCGAACTGGCCAATGAGTCTGTCCGGTCTTACTCCTGGCTGGGCATTCCGTTGTTCGATGGCGATGTGGTGCGCGGCGTGCTGGCGGTGCAAAGTTATACCTCGCAGGTGCGCTATACCCTGCGTGATCAGGAACTATTGACGTTCGTGTCCCGGCATATCGACACCGCGTTGTCACGCCGCACGGCCGCCGAAGCGATCCATGCCGCCAATCTCAAGCTGGAGGCCCGGGTGCAGAACCGCACCCGTGAGCTTGATCACGCCAATGCCAAGTTGCAACACGAAAACTCCCACGATGCGCTGACCGGGTTGCCGAATCGTACCTACCTGCAACACCGCCTGAGCCAGGCCTGGTTGGAGTTCGGCAGCGTCGGCGGGCACCTGGCGGTGATGTTCATTGACCTCGACCGTTTCAAGATGGTCAACGACAGCCTCGGTCACCATTTTGGCGACCTGCTGTTAATGCAGGCCGCCCAGCGTCTGCGCGGTTGCCTGCGCGAAACCGACATGCTGGCGCGCCTGGGGGGCGATGAGTTTTCGGTGCTGGCGCCCGAGGCATCGCTGGAGGTGGTGATCGAAATCGCCGAGCGGATTCTGGTGGCGTTCGACCTGCCGTTTTTCATCAATGGCCATGAAGTGTTTTCGTCCTGCAGTATCGGCATCGTCAGCGCCGACAGTCAGTTCCATCACGAGCCCGCCGACTTGCTGCGCGATGCCGACGCGGCGATGTACCGGGTCAAGAGCGCCGGGCGTGACAGCTACGCGGTGTTCAACCAGGAAGTGCGCCGGGAAGTTTCGGACCAGGTCGAGCGGGAAGGGGCCTTGCGCAACGCGCTCAAACGCACTGACGAACTGCTGCCGTATTTCCAGCCGATTGTCAGTGTTGACACCGGCGAGCTGATTGCCCTTGAAGCGCTGGTGCGCTGGCATCAGCCGGGCGGCCGGGTGATCGCGCCGGGCGAGTTCTTGCCGGATGTCGAGGGCTTGCGCCTGATCGGTCGACTGGACCTGTACATGCTCACCAGCGTTGCGGTGATCCTCGCCCAGCCTGAACATGCCAATTGGCCTGCGGTGCACGTCAATTGCTCCAGCTACAGCATGACCCGTCCGGACTTTGCCAGTGAAGTGCTTGCACTGTTGGCGCGGCACGGAGTTGCGCCCTCGCGGATTTGCCTGGAGTTGACCGAAGGTGCGCTGGTGGCTGAGCCGGCCATCGCCCGCCTGACCATGCAGCAACTCGCCGACAATGGCATGTCGGTGGTGCTCGATGACTTCGGTGCCGGGTTTTCGTCCCTGAGCTATGTGCATCAATACCGTTTCAGCGGCTTGAAGATCGACAAATCGTTCATCCTCGAGCTGACCACCAGTGCGCGCAGCCGCGCCATCGTCCGGGCGATTGTGCGGATGGCCGAATCGCTGGACCTGAGTGTGGTTGCCGAAGGTGTCGAGGATGAAGCGACGCTGGAGCTGCTGCGCGAAATAGGTGCGGGGCAGGCCCAGGGTTACTACTTCGCCAAGCCGATGGGGTTGGAGGCGTTGTTGGCGAGTTCGCTGGTGGGGTCATCCAGCCGGGTGCTTGCAGATAATTCGCCAATCACTCACTAAAACCCTGTCGACTGTGTAGCAGCTGCCGAGCCCGCGAGGCTGCGTTCGAGCCGGGGTCGCGCTCGACCGCAGTCCTCGCCATCGCGTCGAAATAATCATTTTGAAAATGTATACCGCACGATTTTTTAACAAAGCGTGAACAACTGGTGTGATCAATTAAGAGAAAAGTTCACCAGAACTTCCTCCGAACGCTGACACCCAGTGAGTCACCCTTGAAGCGCATAAAGCCCCCCTCGAAGATTGCAAAACGTTTGCTGCTCAGACGGCTCGCGCTGTGCTCAAGCGTCGCCTTCATCTGTCTGTCCATGGCGGGTGGCTACTGGTTATACACGCCACCAGCGCCTTACGTTCCGCTAAGAAGCCCGGACCCTGCGTCGGTGTCGATGATCGCCGTGGGCGATCAAGGCAGCGGTAACCTGCAGCAGTGGCGGGTGGGGCGGGCCATGGAGCGAGTCGCCGCCAATGAGGGAAGCCTGAACATGGTGGTGTTCCTGGGCGACAACTTCTACGGCAAGTCGCTGGCCAGTACCCATGACTCCAGTTGGCAAACCCGGTTCGAGCGCGTCTATTGGGGGCATTGGCTGAGTCATGTGCCGTTCTACGCGGTACTGGGCAATCACGATTACCCGGTGTCGCAAAAGTACGAGATCAAGTACGGACAACAGCACAAGGGATCGGGCCGCTGGCAGATGCCGATGAATTTTTACGCCAAGGATTTCGGTGAAGTCGACGGTCGCCCATTGGTGCGAATGGTGTTCCTCGACACGTCGGCGCCGCGTGAAAGTTTGCAGCAGCAAATCGACTTTATTGATCAGGCGTTCCAGGCACCCGGTCCGGCGCCGGTGTGGCGAATCGCAGCGTCCCATCACCCGGTGCGCAATCAGGGCCAGCATGGAGAGGAGTCGGATCTGGTCGCCAGGCTTTTGCCGGCGCTGCAGCGCAACAACGTTGATCTGCTGTTGTCAGGCCATGATCACAATCAGCAATTGCTGTTGCGTGCCGGCGAACCAGCGTGGGTCATCTCCGGTGCGGGAGGGCAGAAGCTGTATGCCCTGAACACGCCGACGCCCGATAGCGCGTTCACCGCATCGCGGGCCGGGTTTGCCAAACTCGACCTGAACGCCGATCAATTGAGGTTGGCGTATTACAACGATCGAGGCGATCTGGAAACCAGCTATCACTGGGCCAGAGACTGCCAGTGGATGGCCAAAGGCTGTCTACGGCCCGAGGACTCCCAAGGGACCCTCGCGCAGTCGGCTCAATAGGCACCGATAACAGGGACAATTGGCGCTGCCTTTTGTAGCCGCTGCCTAGCCCGCGAGGCTGCGTTCGAGGACGCAGTCCTCGCCATCACCCTGCACCTAGCGAATACCCGCACCCGCCATCGACTCCGGTATCCACTGCGCCGTCGACAGCGGCTCGATATACCGAATCCCGCCATGCGGGCCGACCACGCCATTGATGTTGTACGAGCCGCGCGACAGGTCGTACGTCATGAAAGGCGTGGCATCCGGGACCTGCTCGTCATAGCTCTGGCTGAGGAACGCGAAGGAGCCCCGGTAAAGTTTGCCACTCGTGTCGTACTGATCGGAGGCGACAGCGGCCCAAGTGTCTTCATCCAGGTAAAAGCGGCGCTTCTGGTAGATGTGACTGGCGCCGGGCTTGAGGTTGCCTTCCACCACGTAGACCCGATGTTTCTCCCAGCGCACGAAATCCGGGGACAGGTAATTGGGGGTGGTCAGCGACTTGGCCTCCCGCGCGTAGGTCAGTTTGTAGGTGTTGTAGGGCACGATCATTTCTTGCTTGCCCACCAGCGTCCAGTCATACAGTTCCAGGGCTCGGGCGGTGCCGGGGTTCGGCGTGTCGTAGGCCAGGATTGAAATCTGTTTGACCCGGCGCTGGGCCGGCATGTACTGCCAGGCACGGCCAGGACGCTGCAGCGGGTTGGTGGCGTTCTTGAGCATGATCGACTCGCCGGCTCGCCGCGCAGGTCCCGTATAGGACAGTTTCAACTGGTAGTAGAGGTCGGAGTTGTTGATGGGCTTGGACAGGTTCTCGTAGATCGGGAAGGAGACGAAGGCCTCCCCGGTGACGGCTAGGCTTGCCACGCCCGCCGAGTCGACGTTCCAGGAGTCGTACTTGGAATGGATGTTGACGCCCTGGTAGCGCAGCAGGAAATTCCACATCGCTTCGGCACCCGATTGCGGGATCGGGAACGGCACACCGGGCAATACATTGTCGAAGGCAATCCCGCCATTGAGGGACCGGGCGGTGGTGGCATTCTTGCGGCTATTGTCCAGCACCGTCTGTGGCAACGATGCGGTGCGGTGGGTCGGGTACACGTCGATGCGGTAGCCGGGGTAGCGCTTGGCCAACTCAACGGTGGTGGCCGTCAGCATGTTTTTGTACTGATCAACGTTGCGGCCATTGATCACCAGCAGCGGTTTCTCACCGGCATAAGGGTCCGGGCGCATGCTGTCGCCGATCTTGAAACTGGCGGGGGCCGTGGTCAGGCCTCCGCTATAGGGCGGGATGGAGCCATCGGCATTACCGGCTTTTTCAGCACCGACCAGCGTCAGGTTGGTGCCAAGTTCCGCAGCTTGCTGACTCGATACAGAGGCCTGGGCCTCAATGGCCAGCGTCATCAGGAGTGAGGCAGCCAGAAGACTTTTCACGATTTTCATATTGTTATTCTCTTGCTGAGTGCATCAGGCCACTCGTGGCTCAGGCGGAGCAACCGCATTCGCCTTGTGGGCGATCAGACGGGCTCAAGCGCCAGATGCTTTTTTATGACTCCCATTAAAAAGCCCCCGAATCGGGGGCGCTTTTCATTCGACGACAGTCGCTTGGCTATTCGTGACAGACGCGAAAAATCACGCCCACCGGCAAACTCGGCCTCATAGCTCTTCTTCTCTCAATGCAATGATCCGACCTGATTTCTCGGCGGCCACCAGCGAGGCATGGTCTTTTGCGTTTTGATCGGCATAGGTGAGGGCAAATGTTCCGATGGCCTGGTCGAAGGAGTCGGTCTTGCCCAGGTAGCCACTGATGAGTGCAGCATCCCCGGATTTGGCGTGGGAACGGGCCAGGGTCAGACCGCACCACTCGGCGTACATCTTCAATCGTGGGGCGGAAATGCCCTCGATGGGCGCTGACATTTTCATGTCGCGCAACTGACGCACAAAGAAATAGCGGCCGTTCTGACCGCGGGTCCAGCCCAGAAAGATGTCGCTGGACGACTGCATCAGGCGCTGCCCCGTGACGACACGTTGTCCCTGATTCTCGTATTCGCTCTTGCCGGCATAGGGCGCGAGTACCGAGGGACAGGCTTCCTTGAATTGCAGGAGCAACGGGTGATTTTCTGCGGAAAAGAACAGGCCGACGAAACAATAAGTACCGACGCTGCCAATGCCCACCGCTTTGACGGCAATGTCTTCGAGACGGTAGCGATCGAACAGCACGCGCCGTTCATGGGGCAGCGACAATCGATAATCTTGCAGCGCCAGATGGACGTTGCGCACGAAGCCCTTTTCATACACATGAAACAGAATCGGCGGTTGATCGATCAGACGCCGTCGCCCTCCGACTTCACCGCTGATTTTGGGATAAAGGTAATCGCCAACACGCAGCTTGGCCTTGGCGACCAATTGCTCACGGATTTTCTTGATTTCAGCATTGGGCGCCATGTCGATGATCGCTTGGGCGTCCAGGCAGTCGTACCAGACTTCCACCGGGCTCATCTTGGAAAATTTGCGCAGATTCTCGCGGTAGGCACGCACACATTCGGCGGCGCTCGCCTTTGCCGCTTTATCGCTGAGGCGGTTGTCGCGGGCGGCCACGGCAAAACTGATCGCCAGGCGTTTGACATCCCATTCCCAGGGGGCGGGGAGGGTTTCGTCGAAGTCGTTGATGTCGAAGATCAGATTGCGCTCAGGTGTCGCGAACAATCCGAAATTCATCAGGTGACAATCCCCGCACGCCTGCACCTGAAAGCCGGTGATCGGGGTCGTCGCCAGGTCATGGGCCATCAACCCCGAAGAGCCGCGTAAAAAAGTGAAAGGACTGGCCAGCATGCGCCCGTAGCGCACGGGCACCAGATTGGGCAGTCGATAGCGATTGGACTCTTCGAGGAGTGCGATAGGGTCGCGGTGTTTGCGCGCGGGTTTCCATTCGGCGTGAAGGGCATGCGGCAGACTCACGCGTAATTGCTCACCGGCGTACAGGCGTTCCTTGCGTGAGTGAAAGACCCGTTCTTCCCCGTTGTCTCGCGATTGCCCAGACGTGTTGTCGGTAGGCCTGTTTTTACGGGGCGGCATGTTCACTCCTTTGCTCAACGAAGTGTGATTCGGTTGGGCGCAGGAGCTGGTCATTCGGCTGTTCCATCAGCCTGCAGAGAGTGTGTGCGCCAGCGTGTTGGAAAGCGCGAAAGTTAATGCTTGAAGCGTAGCAGCTCTTATCCGGGGTGCCGCTTGGCGCGGATTATTTTGTGTTATTTCTGCGAGGGTTTCCGGTTTCAGGTAAGCCGCGTGTTCAGTCGACAGGCTGGCTTAAACAAGAAAAATCGCCCGCGTTTAAATGAAGCCTTCGGTTACCACTCTGAGGCTACAACGCCTTGCGCCATCGCCTACGGGTAAGACAGAATCCGCCGGCTTGTTTGCTTTGTCCCTGGCCTCTATCGTTTCCCTGCCACTGCCCATCAGTGGTCGGGTTTAGTCGCCCGGGGTTAAAAGTAAGGTGCATTAGCTCTGTCATTCAGGCATTCCCATGCCTGCACTTGATGGTGGTTGTGCGCAGGGCGCCTTCGGGCGCGCCGGCTTTGCTAGCTTCCCCGGTCGACTAACCTGCGTACAGCTGCCTCCCTCTCGTTTAGTCGCAGGAGGGTGGCGCTCAATCATGGAAGCGAGCATATGTTCAAAGTAACACCCAACCCACCGGACACCGATCCGGCATCCCCGTACGAACCCGATTCAAAAAAACTCAACGAAGCCGCCGAACGCGCCCTCAATTTCCATTTCCCGTCGAACGCCGACATCAACGCCAAACCGCGAACCCGCAGCACGCTGTTTTCCGTGGACCCTAAAGCCACCGCCGAAACCCTGGGCGTATTTTTGGTCGAGACACTGGCCTCGATCGACGTGATGGTCCATCAGTTGGTGGATCATCTGGAGGGGGAGGCCCGCTACGCGCTGCTGGGCATTTCAAACAGCATCATGGTGGCCGAAATCACGGCAAACGGCGTGCTGGATAAAATAGAACCCCCCAGGTAACCGCTGCTACAGACGAGGCTAACACCACCATCTTGTAGCCGCTGCCGAGCCCGCGGGGCTGCGTTCGAGCCGGGGTCGCGCTCGACCGCAGTCCTCGCCATCATGGACGGCGTCCTAGTGGCAGACACGGCTGCGAAACCCGCTGCAACGTGACAAACCACACAAACCAGGCAGTCACGCTGATCAAGGCCCCCAACAAACTGACGGCCATCCATCCCCATAGCGCATAAACCTGAGTCGCGGCAGCGGCGCCCAGCGCGCTACCGACCGAGTAGAAACACATGTAGGCGCCGACCATACGACTCTGGGCATCGGGTCGCGCCGCGAAAATGACGCTCTGGTTGGTGACGTGTACGGCCTGCACCGCGAAGTCGAGCAGGACGACGCCGCAGACCAGCGCGATCAGGGACGTCTCGGCAAACGTGATGGGCAGCCAGGACAACGTCAGGAGCGCCAGCGAAATCCCGGTCACCCGCTGTCCCAGGCCTTGATCGGCCCAGCGACCGGCTCTTCTGGCCGCCAGGGCACCGGCGACACCGGCCAGGCCAAACAGGCCGATGGCCGTGTGTGAGAGCGACAGCGGCGGGGCGCTCAACGGCAGCACCATGGCGGTCCACAGCACGGAAAAAGCGGCGAAGATCAGCAGGGCCAGCAAGCCCCTGACACGCAACGCGGGTTCGGTGATGAACAGTTTGAACAGAGAACTGATCAGCATCAGGTAGGACTCTTCATGCCTTGGCGACGCCGTGACAGGCACCGCTCGCCAGAGCACCGCCGCGAGCGTCAGCATCAATCCTGAGGACACACAGTACACGGCGCGCCAGCCCGCGAGGTCCGCAATCAGGCCAGAAGTAAACCGCGCCAGAAGAATGCCCAGGACAATGCCGCTGGTGACCGTCCCCACGGCATGCCCGCGTTGTGAGGGCGTTGCCAGCACGGCGGCATAAGCCACCAGCACCTGAACGACCACGGCCAACAACCCCATCACGACCATCGCACCCAACAGGGTCAGCCATTGCTGCGCTGCGCCGACCGCTGCGAGCGCAACGGCGGAGAGCAACACGTGCGAAAGAATCAGCCGCTTGCGGTTGACCAAGTCACCCAGCGGGACGATGAACAGCAACCCCAGCGCGTAACCGACCTGAGTGGCCGTCACCACAACCCCGATCATGGATGATTCCACGCCCAGGCTCTGAGCCATTGAGTCGAGTAAAGGCTGCGCGAAATAAACGTTGGCGACGGCCAGCGCGCAGGTGACAGAAAACAACAACGTGAGCGACGGAGAAAGCCCCGCAGGCTGCGTGGACAGTTGTTGGGTGGTTAAGTCGACCTTGGCTGTCATGCACACCTCCATGGTGTTAATCTGGTTTCAAATAAAAACCTGATGCGATTGTTGCTGCATCTGGTTTCAAATTGCAACCTGAAAAAGCCACCTTTGGGAAGGGCAAAAAAATGGTCGAAGACGCTTCACCGCAAAGCAACGAATGCCCGGTCGCCAGAACACTGGAGGCCATCGGAGATCGCTGGTCGCTGATGATCATTCGTGACGCATTTGACGACATTCGCCGCTTCAGCGAATTTCAAAAGAGTCTCGGCGTGGCCAAGAACATTCTGGCGTCGCGCCTGAAAACGTTGGTTGAAGTCGGGGTCTTCGACATTCGACCGGCGTCAGATGGCAGCGCGTACAAGGAGTACGTGCTGACGGAAAAAGGACGGGAGATCTTTCCGGTAGTGGTCAGTATCAGGCAGTGGGGCGAACGTTTTCTGTTCCAGCCCCAAGAGACGCGTTCTGTGCTGCTGGATAACCAGTTCGGCCAGCCGCTGATGCCGCTTGAGGTTCGCTCATCAAACGGTCAAAAACTTGAGCCTTCTGACTGCCACAGGGTGAGACTGGTTGTCGGCGTTTAAGACGTATCGATCAACTTTCAGCGGTAGCGGCTGAGTCTGAACTGGCCTCGGCCTCCAGTTTCAACCGGTCAGCCTTGCTGATGTATTTTTCCTTGCTTTGCGGCGCCAGTTTGGCGCTGGCCTTTTTGGCGTGAGCCTTTAATAGCTGCTGTATTTTTTTACGGCGGTTCATGTTTTTTACTCGGCTTGCCTGGTCTTGAATGACGCGAGACTTGAATGTTAACTCAGATCCTGTGATGCGCTCGATACGCGATGCCTCGCCCCACCTTGTCAGGTCATTAGCCGATCGCCTCCAGATGTCTCACCAACCACTCACTAAACCCCCTCGCACTGCTCTCGCTGTCGCGATGCGTCAGCACCGCCCAATTCGGCCCGCGAATGGTTTGCTCCACCAACGGCTGCAACAACCCGTCACTGCACGCCTTTTGACTCAATAACTGACTCACCAACGCAATACCCAGCCCCGCGCACGCCGCGTCCAGCAGCAAACCGGGATCGGAGAAGTTCAGTCCCTGATCCTGCTGGCCCACGTCGATACCGGCTTCCACCGCCCAATGACTCCAGTCCATTTCCCGCTCGCCGTGCAGGGTGGTGCGCTGTTCGCTCGGCAGTGCCAATTGGCTTGGGTGACACGCCGGGAACAGTCGGTCGGCGTGCAGCACTTTGAAGCTGCATTCAGCCTGGGAGCTGATGTCGTCGCGCACTGCAATGTCGATGGTCTGGGTGGCCATGTCCGGCACTTCATCGGTGCTGTAGATCCACAGGTCCACCTCTGGATGTTGAGCGCGGAAATCCCCCAAACGCGGCAACAGCCAATGTCGGGCGAACGCCGGCGTGGTGTTGAGCACCAGTTGATTGGGCTTCTGGTATTGCCCGAGACGGCGAATGCCGACCGCCAATTGTTGCAGCAGCGCCTGGGTGGTGCTGAGCAAATCGTGGCCGGCGTCGGTCAGGGCGACGCTGCGGCCGCTGCGAAAGAACAGCGGTTGTTCGAGGTACGCCTCCAGGCTGCGGATCTGCTGACTGATGGCCGACTGGGTGAGGTTCAGCTCGTCGGCGGCCTTGTGAAAACTGCCCAAACGGGCCGCAGCTTCAAAGCCGCGAAGGGTGCTGAGGGGTGGCCAGTGCTTGAGCATTGATAAGTTCTCCTAATCACTTCTGCGCAAAATCCATCGTTTGTTCGCCCGTTTTTCCAGCCGTAGCATGCATGCCAAGACCGCCAAGGCAGTTTTCATTGAACACAATGGCTTAACTAAAAGGGCTTTTTATCATGCAGCAGGTCAAGCAGCAGCAGGAAATTCAAAACAGTGGTTGGTGGATGCCGGCGGAGTGGGTTCGCCATGCCGCGACCTGGATGGTGTGGCCGCACAACCAGGCACTCTGGGAGTCGGGTTGGCACGTCACACTGCCGCTGGTGCAAGAGGATTTCGCCCGTGTGGCCAATGCCATTGCCCGTTTCGAACCGGTAAAAATGGTCGTCGACCCGTCTGCTGTCGCCAGTGCCAAAGCCTTGTGCGGGCCGAACATCGAGCTGATCCCGTTGGCGGTGAACGACAGTTGGTGCCGCGATTCCGGCCCAAGCTTCGTCTGCCACCCGCAACTCGGCATGGCCGGGGTGAGCTGGCGCTTCAACGCGTGGGGCGGCAAGTCGGCGCATGAGCTGGACGAAAGCCTGGCGCGCCGTGCGCTCAATCATCTGGGCTTACCGTGCTTTGGCACACCGTTGAGCAACGAAGGCGGCGCGATCCATGTCGATGGCGAGGGCACGTTGATCACCACCGAATCGGTACTGCTCAACCCCAATCGCAATCCGGGCATGAGCAAGTCCGAGATGGAAGAGATTTTCACGCGGTTGCTGGGCGTGAAGAAAACCATCTGGCTGCCGGGTGATCCGGACTACGTGACCGGTGACATGACCGATGGTCACGTCGACGGCGTGTGTGCGTTTGCGCGTCCGGGTGTGTTGTTGGTCGACGCCACCCGCGACCAAGGCTCGGTGTATGCCGACGTGGTGCGCGAAAACCGTCGCGCCCTGGAACTGGCCAGCGATGCCCACGGGCGCAAGTTCGAGATGATCGAGTTGTACGAAGCCACCGATGCCGTCGACACCGAGGCGCAAGTGTTCTGCGCGTCATACACCAATTTCTATATCGCCAACGGCGCGATCATCATGCCGGCTTATGGCATCGACGCCGACGATGATGCGGCGGATGTACTGCGCCAGGCGTTTCCCGGACGTGAAGTGGTGCCGGTGCGGATCAATCATCTGGCCCATGGCGGCGGCGGGGTGCATTGCATCACCCAACAACAGCCGGCGTGGCCGGTGGAGGGTTGATCTGATGACACTTTTGACAATTGCCACCACGCAAATGCCCTGCACCTGGGACTTGAAAAACAACCTCGATCTGGCCGAGCAATTAGTGCGCGATGCGGCGGCCAAGGGCGCGCAGGTCATCCTGCTGCAGGAGCTGTTTGCCACGCCGTATTTTTGCATCGAGCAAAACCACAAGCACTTGGCGCTGGCTGAAGAATACAGCGACAGCTCAGTGCTCAAGCGCTTCGCTGAGCTGGCCAGGGAATTGGGTGTGGTGTTGCCACTGAGCTGGTTCGAAAAGGCTGGCAACGCCTACTTCAATTCCTTGAGCGTGGCCGATGCCGACGGGCGCCTGCTGGGCGTGTATCGCAAGACGCACATTCCCAACGCCATCGGCTATCAGGAGAAGGAATATTTCAGCCCTGGCGACACCGGCTTCCGGGTCTGGGACACCGCGTTCGGGCGCCTCGGCGTAGGGATCTGCTGGGATCAGTGGTTCCCCGAAACCGCTCGCTGCCTCGCGTTGATGGGCGCCGAAGTGTTGCTGTTTCCCACGGCCATCGGCTCTGAACCTGGCTGCGCAGCGCTGGACTCTCGGGATCATTGGCAAATGACCATGCGCGGCCATGCGGCGGCCAACATCCTGCCGGTGGTGGCCGCCAACCGCGTCGGCCGCGAAGTGGCGACCACCGATCCCGAACTGCAAATGAGTTTCTACGGTTCGTCCTTCATCTGTAACCACAAAGGCAAGTTGCTCGCCGAAGCCGACCGCGACAGCACGGGCGTGCGGGTCCACACCCTGGACCTCGCTGCCATGCGCGAAGAGCGTTTGAGCTGGGGCATCTATCGCGATCGCCGTCCGGACATGTACGGAGCGCTGTTGAGCCAGGATGGCCGTCACCTCAATGCTCGCTGGAACACTCAAGGGGTTTGACATGCACATTGCCAACAAACGCTTGCTCGGCGCCTTGGGCCTGACCCTGTGCTGCGCGATCCCGTCGCTGCACGCCGAAGAGAAAACCCTGCGCCTGTACAACTGGGCCGATTATTTTGCCGAGGACACGCTCAGCCAGTTCACCGCGGAAACCGGAATCAAGGTGATCTACGACGTGATGGACGGCAGTGAAACCCTGGAAGCCAAGATGCTTGCCGGGGGCAGCGGTTATGACTTGATCTTCCCCGGTGACACCGTGGCCGAACGCTTGATGCGCGCCGGCAGCCTGCAAGCGCTGGACCAGTCGAAACTCACCGCGATGGGGGACGTCGAACCCGGTTTGCAGAAGCTGCGCTCGCACTATGAGCATTCGAGCAAGGCCACCGTTCCCTACACTTGGGGCACCATCGGCCTGACCTACAATGCCGAGCAGATCAAGCAGCGCATGCCGGACGCGCCGGTCAGCAGCCTGGACATGCTGTTCAAACCGGAACTGGCCGCGCGGTTTGCCGATTGCGGGATCTCGATGATCGATTCGCCGGACGAAGTGTTGGCCGTGGTGCTCAACTATCTGGGCAAAGATCCACGCAGCGCCAAACCGGCCGACCTCGCCGCCGCCAGTGATCTGCTGATGAAATTGCGGCCGTACATTCGCAAGTTCCAATCGCAGCCGGTGACCGATCTGGTCAATGGCAACCTGTGCCTGTCACTCGGCTACAGCGGCGACATGACCCAAGCGCAGCGGACGTCGGACTCAGCCGGCAAGAAAACCACGTTCCAGTACCGCGTTCCCCGTGAAGGCACCACGGTGTGGATGGACACCATGGCGATTCCGGTCGATGCCAAACATCCGGAGTACGCCTATGCGTTCATCAATTTCGTCATGCGCCCGCAGAACATGGCGGCTATCAGCAATTTCACCGGATACCCGACTTCCAGCGCCAAGGCGCGGCCGAGTGTCGATGCGGCCATGCGCAATAACCCGGACATCTACCTCGACGACGCCACCTACGCACGGCTGATCCCGGGCAAGGACATTTCGCAAGCCGATATGCGCGCGCGGATGCGCACCTGGACCAAGTTCAAGACTGCCACTGCGCAGTGACATCCGGCCGGCACCCGGTGCCGGCCTTCACCTTTTGCGCAATTACGAACCGCTATTCAAGGATTTACATATGTCGACGCGTCGCGAGTTCATCAAATACGTCTCCGTGGTCGCAGGTCTCGGCGCCGCCGCCTCCATGGGCTGGGTCAACGCCGCCACCCGGGGCCCATGGTTCATGCCCGATGAAGGCGATAAACACCAACGCGCCTTCATCGCTTTTGGCGCACAGGACGCGATCTGGGAGGACTTCACCGCCGATGTGCAAGAAGCCCTTGGCCGGATCGCCCGCACCATCGCCCGCTATGAGCCGGTGACGGTGTTCTGCCGCAGCAACGAGCGAAGTCTGGCCGAGGAGCTGTGCGGTACGGCCAACATCACCTATATCAGCACCCAGCTCGATGACATCTGGATGCGCGACATCGGCGCCAACTTTGTCATCGACGGCGACGGCGGACTGGGTGCTGTGGACTTCAACTTCAACGGTTGGGGCAACAAACAGCAGCACGCCAAGGACGCGAAGCTGGCCGGTCTGGTCGCTGAACACGCAGAGGCCAGTGACCTGCGCACCGAACTGGTGGGCGAGGGCGGCGGTATCGAAGTGGATGGTCACGGCACCGGGATCATGACCGAAAGCAGCTGGATCAACGCCAATCGCAATCCGGACTGGAGCAAGGCCGAGGTCGAGCAAGAACTGAAGGAGCGCCTCGGCTTGCGCAAAATCATCTGGCTGCCGGGGATCAAAGGCAAAGACATCACCGACGCTCATGTCGATTTCTACGCACGGTTCGTCAAGCCGGGCGTCGTGATCGCCAACCTCGACAACGACCCCGAGTCCTACGACCGCAACGTCACGTTGGCGCACCTGGAGATTCTGAAAAACGCCACGGACGCCGATGGCCGCAAGCTCCAAGTGCATACCGTGTCGCCACCGCTGTACCCGCGCAAGAGCAAGTTCAACAAGAACAACCCGGACTTCGCCGCCGGCTACATCAACTACTTCGTGATCAACGGGGCGGTCATTGCGCCTGAGTTCGGGGACAAAGCTGCCGATACCAAGGCCTTCGACCTGCTGTCAGAGCTCTACCCAGACCGTGAGGTGGTGCAGCTCAATATCGACGCCATCTCGGCCGGTGGCGGCGGCATTCACTGTGTGACCAGTCATCAGCCAGGGGTTTAATCGGCTGCGGCGCCCGTTGTATCTGCAATCAATTAATGTTAAGTGGCTGTTTTAGAAGAAAAATATTTTAAGCAGGGGCTTCCCGGACGGCGCGAAAGTTGTTAAATTCCCGTCCACACGTAGCAAGTGCTACAGGGGCGTCGCCAAGCGGTAAGGCAGCAGGTTTTGATCCTGCCATGCGTTGGTTCAAATCCAGCCGCCCCTGCCATCTTCAAGAAACGCCAGATCCTATCGGGTCTGGCGTTTTTTTATGCCCGTCACTTTCTTCCAGGCGACATACCTCAGACTGCCTTTGCACCCTGCATTTGTTGGTCTGCATGGTAAGACGAGCGCACCAGCGGGCCGGAGGCGATGTTCTTGAAGCCCATTTTTGCGCCTTCCTCGGCGAACCAGGCGAACACGTCCGGGTGCACAAAACGCTGGACCGGCAAATGGCTGCGCGACGGCTGCAGGTACTGGCCGAGCGTGAGCATGTCGACGTCGTGCTCACGCATTCGCTGCATGACCTCGATCACTTCCTCGTCGGTTTCACCAAGGCCGAGCATCAGGCCGGACTTGGTCGGGACGGACGGGACCAGTAACTTGAATGTCTGCAACAGGTCCAGCGACCACTCGAAATCCGAACCCGGCCGCGCGGCTTTGTACAGCCGTGGCACGGTCTCCAGGTTGTGGTTGAACACATCGGGCGGCTCCGTCGCGGTGATCGCCAGCGCAACATCCATGCGCCCCCGGTAATCCGGGACCAGGGTTTCCAGTTGCACGCCCGGCGACAGCTTGCGGATCTCGCGCAGGCAGTCGACGAAGTGCTGGGCGCCGCCGTCGCGCAGGTCGTCGCGATCCACGGAGGTGATCACCACGTACTTCAGACGCAGGTCGGCGATGGCCACGGCGAGGTTCATCGGCTCATCGGCGTCCAGCGGTTTTGGCCGACCGTGGCCGACATCGCAGAACGGGCAACGGCGGGTGCAGATGTCGCCCATGATCATGAAGGTCGCGGTGCCACCGGAAAAACATTCGCCGAGGTTGGGGCACGAAGCTTCTTCGCAGACGCTGTGAAGCTTGTGTTTGCGCAGCAATTGTTTGATCCGGTCGACCTCGGGAGAGATCGGCATGCGCACGCGGATCCAGTCGGGTTTGCGCGGGAACTCATCGGTCGGGATGATCTTGACCGGGATCCGCGCGACCTTTTGCGCACCGCGCAGTTTGACGCCGACTTGCATTTTGGCCGGGGCGGGGTTGGTTGATTCCACAATGGGGTTCATGAGTATTTTCTTTCTTCGGAAGGCAGAGGCGAGCCCACACACACACAGTCCAATGTGGGAGCAAGCTCGCTCCCACAGGGATTACGGGGTGGCTGATCAGTCGCGGTAGACCGGGAAGTCGCTGCACATGGCGGCGGCTTGGCTGGCGACTTGCGCCTCGACATCGGCATCACCGAGGTGATCAAGCAAGTCACAGATCCATCCCGCCAACTCGATACTTTGCGCTTCCTTGAAACCACGGCTGGTGATCGCCGGCGTGCCAATGCGCAACCCCGACGTCACGAATGGCGACTGCGGGTCATTGGGCACGGCGTTCTTGTTCACCGTGATCCCGGCTCGACCGAGGGCGGCGTCGGCGTCTTTGCCGGTCAGGCCCTGACGGATCAGGCTGACCAGGAACAGGTGGTTGTCGGTGCCGCCAGACACCACGTCAAACCCACGGTCGATAAACACCTTGGCCATGGCCTGGGCATTGCGAATCACCTGCGCCTGATAGGTTTTGAAACCGGGCTCCAGCGCTTCCTTGAAGCACACCGCTTTGGCTGCGATCACGTGCATCAGCGGGCCGCCCTGGCCGCCGGGGAACACCGCGGCGTTGAGCTTTTTCTCCAGTTCCGGATTGGCCTTGGCCAGGATCAGGCCGCCACGCGGACCGCGCAGGGTTTTGTGCGTGGTGGTGGTGACGACGTCGGCGAAGGGGAGCGGGTTAGGGTACAGACCGGTCGCCACCAGCCCGGCGACGTGGGCCATGTCGACGAACAGGTATGCGCCGACCTTGTCGGCAATCTCGCGGAAACGCGGGAAGTCGAGGGTCTTGGAGTAAGCCGAGAAACCGGCAACGATCATCTTTGGCTTGCACTCGACGGCCAGGCGCTCGACTTCGTCGTAATCGATCAGCCCGGTTTTAGTGTCGATGCCGTACTGCACGGCGTTATACAGCTTGCCCGAGGAAGACACTTTGGCGCCATGGGTCAGGTGGCCACCGTGGGCCAGGCTCATGCCGAGAATGGTGTCTCCAGGCTGGATCAGGGCCAGATACACAGCACTGTTGGCCGAAGAGCCGGAGTGCGGCTGGACGTTGGCGTAGTCGGCACCGAACAATTGTTTGGCGCGATCAATCGCCAGTTGCTCGACCACATCAACGTGTTCGCAGCCGCCGTAATAACGCTTGCCCGGATAGCCTTCGGCGTACTTGTTGGTCAGGCCGCTGCCTTGCGCTTCCATCACCCGTTGACTGGTGTAGTTCTCGGAGGCGATCAACTCGATGTGGTGTTCCTGCCGTGCGTCTTCGGCATTCATCGCTGCCAGCAGTTCGTCGTCGTAGCCTTTGATCTGATCGTGTTTGCTGAACATGGTGGTGTCCTGTGTGGTAAGCGGGAAGGGGTTCAGGCTTCGGCGGATTCCTGGGTCAGGCGCGCGTAGGCGTCCTGATCCAGCAGTTGGTAAATGGCTGCAGCGTCGGCCGGTTTGAAACGAAAGAACCAGCCTTCGCCCAGTGAGTCTTCGTTGACCCGTTCCGGTGAGGATTCCAGCGTCGCGTTGACTTCGACCACTTCGCCGTCCAGCGGCATGCCGATGTTGCTGGCCGCTTTCACCGATTCCAGCACCGCCACTTCATCACCGGCGCCGAACGTCCCCAGTTCCGGCACCTGCACGAACACCACATCGCCCAAAGCCTGCTGCGCGTACGGCGTGATGCCAACGGTGACCAGGCCATCACGCTCAAGCCGCAGCCATTCGTGATCGACGGTAAAACGCAATTCGCTCATACCCACTCCTCATTGTTCAGACCCATCCGCTGCTGGTGGCGGATGACGTTTACAGGCTCGTGCGGGGCAGCGAGCGTGGTTGCAGGGAGTGATAGCAAGGGGGGTGCCAATGTTTGTTATTTGTATTAAATCAATGGCTTGTAGTTATTTGTTGAGAGGCAAAGGGTGTTGCCTGTATTGAAATCAATACGGGCAACAGGCGTGTAGCGAGCAGGGCAAGAAAACACGGGGTGGAAGGGCTGTGTCTTGAATTCGATACGCTGTATCGATTTGCAAACAGTCCGCATCGACAGCACATAGCCCCCTGTAGGAGGCGGGCAGGGTTTCAGGGCTTGGCGGGAATGCCGTATTTGCGCAGGCGAATGGCGATGGCGCTGTGGGAGGTTTGCAGGCGGGCGGCGAGCAGGCGGCTGGACGGGTAGCTGCGGTAGAGCTGCTCCAGCAGGTGCTTTTCAAACCCTTCGACAGCTTCTTCCAGGCTGCCAACTTCACCGTCGTTCTGGCGCTCCACCGCCGTCCTGGCGATGTCCAGATCGTCGATGTCTACCAGCGGGTTTTCGCAAATGGCCGCCGCGCGGAAAATCACGTTTTGCAGCTGGCGCACATTGCCCGGCCAGCGGTTGCCGAGCAGGGCGGCAAAGGTGCTCGGGGCCAGACGGCAGACCGGGCGCTGGATCTGCGCGCAGGCCTGTTGCATGAAGTGATTGGCCATCAGCAGGATGTCGTGGCCGCGTTCGCGCAGCGGCGGTACTTGCAGGTTGAGCACGTTGAGGCGGTAGAACAGGTCTTCGCGAAAGTGGCCTTCGCTGACCATTTTTTCCAGATCCCGGTGGGTTGCACTCAGCACCCGAACGTTGACCTTGACCTCGCGATCCCCCCCCACCCGGCGGAAGCAGCCGTCGCTCAAAAAGCGCAGCAACTTGGCTTGCAAGTAGGGCGACATCTCACCGACTTCATCAAGAAACACCGTGCCCTGATCCGCCAGTTCCAGCAGGCCGAGTTTGCCGCCGCGCTGGGCGCCGGTGAACGCGCCGGCGGCGTAGCCGAACAGTTCGCTTTCGGCGAGGCTCTCCGGAAGCGCCGCGCAGTTCAGGGCGAGAAATGGCGCCTCCCGACGTGTGCTGAGCGCGTGGCAGGCCCGTGCGACCAGCTCTTTGCCGGTGCCGGTTTCCCCCTGGATCAACAGCGGCGCATCGAGGGTGGCCACACGTTGGGCACGGGCCTTGAGCGTGCGGATCGCCGGGGACTCGCCCAGCAGCGCATCAAACCCTTCGGCATGGTCATGGTGCAGCGCCGACAGGCGTTCGCCGATGCGGCTCGGGTGATACAGGGTCAGCAGGGCGCCGGCGTCGGTGATTGGCATGGCGTCCAGCAGTAACGTCTGGCCGCCCAGGCTGACCTCGTGCATGGGCAGGCGGAAGTGGTGTTCGATCAACGTGTGTTGCAGGGACGGATCATCAAACAATGCCGTCAGCGATTCACCAGCCGGTTCGCGCCCACACAATGCAATCAGCGCCGGGTTGGCCAGCAGCACGACACCGCGATCATCCACGGCCAAAACGGCGTCAGTGCTGGCCGCGAGCAAGGCATCGAGTTGCAAGCTGCGGCGCTGCCCCGGAAGGATGTCGACCATCGTCACCGCTTGCACGCCCTGCACCCCGAGAAAGGCCTCGCGCAACTCTTCCAGCACCTCGGCACCGAGGGTCGGCGCATCGATGTAAACGTTCGGCGGCACCATCTCGACGGCGTCCAGATTGAACCGGCGCCCACCGAGCAGGGCCAGCACTTCCTGGGTGATGCCGACGCGGTCGATGAAGGTGACGTGGATGCGCATAACGGGCCTGCAAGGGTGGTGAGCGGGGTGATTGCATCAATGAGTATGCCGGGCACTGCGTGGCTGTGGCGAGCGCAGATCAGCCATTGGCGGTTTTACGCGAGCTGGCCGCCAGGTCCTCCAGGAAGGCCTGGAGGATCGGTGGCGGGGCCGTGCCGCGTCGGGTAATCACGTCAAACGGCGACACCAGTTGCAGGCTGTTCGGCGCCAGTTGGTGCATCTCCCCGGTCTTGATCCACTGCGCGGCGAAATGCGCTGGCAGAAAGCCCAGGTAGGCCCCGGAGATCAGCAAAATCGCCAGCGCCTCGATATTGTCCACGGTCGCGGCGGCTTTGCTGACACCCAAATGTTCGAGGTCGTATTGCTGCATGTAGCCGCGTACGACAATGCGGCTCGCGGCGATTTCTTCGAGCAGTTCGTCGCCTTCGGCCTTGTTGCCATACAGCGGATGCCTGCGCCCGCAATACAAGCCCAAGGCCTCTTGATACAGCGGTGTGTGCAGCAACCCCGGTACATGGATCGGGAAGTGCCCGATGGCCAGGTGCAGGCGGCCGTCGAGCACCCGTTCTTCGAGTTCGGCGGGGGTGCCGACGTAGACGTTGAGGTGCACGTCATGCCCCCGGGACACGAAGCGCTGAGTGGTGCGTGGCAGTGGCGAATCGGGGTCGGTGATGGTGGTGTCGATAATTCCCAGGTTGAGTTTGCCGCTGATGTGCTGCTTGAGCACGTCGGCGTCCATGCAGAAATTTTCCACCGCCGACAGCAGGCGTTGGGTGGCTTCATGTATCGCCACGCCTTGCTCGGTCAGGCGAAACCCACTGCGCCCGCGTTGGCAGAGTTTGACCCCGAGCCGGGTTTCCAGATGAGTCATCTGTTCGCTGATCGTCGACTGACCGGCGTTCAACGCGGCCTGCGCGGCGGAAAAGCCCCCGCACCGCACAATCGTGGCAAACACCCTGAGCAATTTCAGATCGACATCGTGTAGCTGAATCACCTTGGACCTCCCGCACGTGGATGCATCGGTAATGCCGATATGAGTATCTGATGTTTAGCATTTTTTCCACGAAAACCTGCGCCCATAGTCATTCCAACGGCGGTCGCCTTGCAGTCCGCCCAGCCGATAACAAAAAGTGGAGAGGCTTGAAATGTCGAATAACGGTTATGAATCCGGTCGCCTGAACCTGCCATTCGTAGGTCATTGCACCTTTGGCAAATCCCCGGTGTGCACCGATTGGGACGCGCTGGATGCCGACGTCGCGGTGCTCGGCGTGCCCAATGACATGGGCACCCAGTGGCGCTCCGGCGCACGCTTCGGACCACGCGGGATTCGCGAAGCATCGACGCTGTTTTCCTTCGGCCACGCCGGCGCTTACGACCACGAAGACGACGTGATGTACCTGACCGCCGCCGACGTGCGCATGGTCGACGTCGGTGACGCCGACATCGTGCACACCGATATGGTCACCAGTAACGAAAACACCGAATACGCTGTGCGCAAGATCCTCGATGCCGGCGTCATGCCGGTGGTGCTCGGCGGCGACCACTCGGTGCACGCGCCGGTGATCAAGGCTTTCGAGGGCCGCGGCCCGATCCACATCATCCACTTCGATGCGCACCTGGATTTCGTCGACGAACGGCACGGTGTGCGCTACGGCCACGGCAACCCGCTGCGCCGCGCCTCGGAAATGAACCACATTGTCGGCATGACCCAGATGGGCATTCGCAACGTCTCGTCGTCCAACCGCGATGACTACGAAGCGGCCCACGCCGCCGGTTCGAAAATCCTCTCGGTGAGGGATGTCCGCCGCCTCGGCGTCGAAGGAGTGCTGGCGCTGATCCCGCAGAACATCAACTACTACATCACCATCGACATCGACGGTTTCGACCCGTCCATCGCCCCCGGCACCGGCACCCCGAGCCACGGCGGTTTCCTCTACTACGAAGTGCTGGAAATCATCCAGGCCCTGGCCAAGCGCAGCAAAGGCAACATTGTCGGCATGGACCTGGTCGAGGTTGCACCGGTGTATGACCCGAGCGGTATGACCTCGATTCTGGCGGCGCAACTGCTGCTTAACAGTATCGGTTTCATCTTCCATGAACGGGCTCAGGCGAAGCACGCCGTGAGCGCAACCACCACCGAATCGGCGTGAACTGACCGCCGCACAGAGGGCATGAAAAATGGACGCGAGTGTTAAGCAGTACCTGCAGAAATTCGGTGTCTGCGAAGCGACCCAGACCTTCCTCGGCAAGGTGCAGAAGATGTTCATCGGTGGCGCCTTTGTCGAGGCCAGCGACGGACAGACCTCCGACGTCATCGAGCCGTCGACCGAAGGCCTGATCACACGCATTCCGATGGGCACCACCGAGGATCTGGACCGCGCCGTGCAAGCCGCTCGCGCACAGTTCGACGGTGGCGCCTGGAGCCAGGCCAAACCGGTGGAACGCGAGCGTTTGATGCAACGTCTGGCGGACCTGATCGAGCAGAATGCGGCAGAACTGGCGGAAATCGAATCGATCGACATGGGCAAGTCGGTCGCGTTTGCCAAGGACGTCGATATCCAGGGCACCGTCGATACCTTGCGTTATTTCGCCGGGTGGGCGACCAAGCTGCACGGACGCACCGTCGAGCCTTCGCTGCCGGGCAACTATCTGGCGTATACGCGCAAGGAAGCGGTGGGGGTGGTCGGCGCTATCGTGCCGTGGAACTTCCCGCTGCAAACCATGGCCTGGAAGCTCGGCGCCGCCCTGGCCACCGGTTGCACCGTGGTGGTCAAACCCGCTGAACTGACCTCGCTGTCAGCCCTGCGTTTTGCCGAACTGGTGCAGGAAGCCGGGATTCCCGACGGCGTGATCAATATTGTCTCGGGACGCGGCAGCGTGGTCGGCGCGGCCATGGCCACGCACCCCGGCATCGATAAATTGACCTTTACCGGCTCGACCCCGGTCGGCCGTACCGTCGGGCGTGCGGCACTGGACGAAATGAAGCGACTAACCCTGGAACTGGGAGGAAAATCACCGGTAATCGTGTTGTCCGATGCGGACATCCCCGCGGCCGCGCAAGCGGTCGCCAACGGTGTGTTTTTCAACTCGGGCCAGGTGTGCGACGCCGGTACACGCGCCTATATTCATCGCAGTGTCTACGACGAATTTTTGCGTGAGCTGATCGCCTACACCCGCACCCTGAAGATTGCACCGGGTCTGGATCCAGACTGTTTCATTGGCCCGCTGGTCTCGGCCCTGCAAAAGCAGCGGGTCACCGAGTACATCGAAACCGGCAAGCAGGAAGGCGCCGAACTGGTCTACGGCGGCCAGCCCGTCGATGGCCCAGGCTTCTTCGTCGAGCCGACCATCTTCGCCCATTGCCGCAACGACATGCGCATTGTCCAGGAAGAGATTTTTGGTCCGGTGCTGGTCACCGCACCGTTCGACGATGAGGAAGAGGCGCTGGCCCTGGCCAATGACTCGGTGTACGGCCTGGCCGCCGCGCTGTACTCCAACGACCTGGGCAAGGTGCACAGCCTGATCCCACGGTTGAAGGCCGGTTCGGTCTACGTCAACGCCCACGGCACCCTCGATCCGTCGATGCCGTTCGGTGGCTACAAACAGTCCGGTTTCGGCAAGGACCTGGGCGCCGAGCAGCTCGATTACCTGCTCGAGACAAAGGCCGTCTGGATCACGTTGCCTTAAGCACGCGGCACCCGTGGAGAGGGAGCAAGCTCCCTCGCCTCAAGGTGCTCATCGCAAGGAATGCAGTTCCGTCATGATCTTCCAACAATAAGAGTCCATCATGAACACTGACGCCAAAGCCGCTCCTAGCGTGTCGCTTCTCGACGACAAACCGATCGTCGAAAGCCATTCGATCGACTTCATCCCGGAACACGAACGCACCGACAAACTGGCGAGCCAAGGCCCGTTCTGGTTCCTCGGCAATTTCACTTTCTTCACCATGACCATCGGCTTCGTCGGCCCAAGCGTCGGCCTGACCGCGCTCTGGACCACACTCGCCGGCACGCTGGGCATCATGTTCGGCACCCTGTTCATGGCGTTCCATGGTTCACAGGGCCCGCACCTGGGCTTGCCGCAAATGATCCAGTCGCGGGCGCAGTTCGGCTATCGCGGTGTGATCCTCGTGTTGCTGGCGACGCTGTTTGTGTTTGCCGGGTTCAACATCGTCAACCTGGTGTTGATGATGCAGGGTTTGCACACGCTATTCGGCTTTCATCCCTGGGCGATTGCGGTGGCGGTGACGATACCGGCGGCAGTCCTGGCGATCCTCGGTCATGACTGGATGCACCGCAGTTTCAAATGGGCGTTGTACCTGTCGATTCCGCTGTACGGCCTGGTGACGCTGGCGGTGCTGATGGGCTGGGTACCGGATGCCGCGATGCCGGTACTGGCTGCGGGAGAAGTCGCGCCAGCGCCGTTGGGCTTCAACTGGACCGGGTTCATCGCCCAGTTCGCGGCGGCGGCCAGTTACAACATCGCTTACGCCCCGTACGTGTCCGACTATTCCCGTTACCTGCCGAAGAACACCTCCAGCGGCAAGCTGATTGCCGTGGTGTTTCTTGGCGCCTCGTTGTCCGGCGCATGGATGATTTCGGTGGGTGGCTGGTTGGCGGATCACCTGCATTCCACGGACGTGCTGGTCGCCCTCGGTCAGGTCGGCAACGTCGTCTCGCCACTGATCGGCACCGCGGTGGTGGTGATCACGATCCTGGCGTTCCTGCCGGTGATCGCGATGAACATCTACAGCGCGAAACTGACCACGTTGACCTGCGTCGACTCCATCAAGCACATCGAACCAACCCGCAAGGCCCGCATCCTGGCGATTGGTTTTGTGATCCTGCTGCAACTCGGCGTGGCGCTGAGCATCCAGAGTTCGGGCAAAGGCTTGTCGGTGCTGGGGATCTACCTGGTGGTGATGCTGTACTTCCTCGTGCCCTGGACCTCGGTCAACCTGACGGACTACTTCTTCGTGCGCAAGGGCCGCTACGCCATCCCGCACTTCTTCATGCCCCACGGCAACATCTACGGCAACTGGGGCCTGCGTGGCATCGCCGCGTACGCCATCGGTTTCGTGTCGATGATTCCGTTCTTCTACATCTACGACGGCGTCGAGCAGCGCGAGGTCTATGTCGGCCCCCTCGCCAAAGCCCTGGGCAGCATCGACATCGCCTGGCTGGTCGGGCTGATCGTTTCGGGGCTGGTGTACTACTGGTTCAGCCGCTCGATTGATCTCAAGCGTGAAGAAACCGTGATCCAGCACATCGAGAAAACCTCTCCGCAATACACCACTGGCGACTCGCTTACCCATCGCCCGTCCCCAGTGTTCAACGAATCGACGGCCGGGAGATAACCATGGCTACGCAAAAATACGACTACATCATCATTGGCGCCGGCTCCGCGGGTTGTGTGTTGGCCAACCGCTTGAGCGAAGATCCTGCGACTTCGGTGTTGGTGCTGGAATTCGGTGGCAGCGACCGCAGTGTGGTGATCCAGATGCCGAGCGCCTTCTCGATCCCGATGAACACCAAGAAATACAACTGGCGCTACGAAACCGAGCCAGAGCCGTTCCTCAACGGGCGGCGCATCCACTGTCCACGCGGCAAGGTGCTGGGCGGTTCTTCGTCGATCAACGGCCTGGTCTACATCCGTGGCCACGCCTACGACTTCGATGAGTGGGAATCCCTCGGTGCCCAGGGCTGGGGCTACCGCAATTGCCTGCCGTACTTCAAACGGGCAGAACATTACGAGGAGGGTGGCGACGGCTATCGCGGCGGCACCGGGCCGCTGCACACCACCAACGGCAACCACATGAAAAACCCGCTGTATGGGGCGTGGGTCGAAGCCGGTGCCGAAGCCGGTTACATCAAGACCGAAGACTGCAACGGCTACATGCAGGAAGGGTTCGGCGCCATGCACATGACGGTGAAAAACGGCGTACGCTGCTCCACGGCCAACGCCTATTTGCGCCCGGCCATGGGCCGTCCGAACTTGACGGTGATCACCCACGCGATGACCCGCCAGATCCTCCTTGAAGGCAAACGGGCGGTGGGCGTCATGTACGACCACGATGGCCAGACGCACCAGGTTTACTGCCACCGCGAAGTGCTGATTTCTTCCGGCCCCATCGGTTCGCCGCACCTGCTGCAACGCTCCGGTATCGGTCCGGCCGAGGTCCTGCGCAAGGCCGGGATCGGCGTGCGCCATGACCTGCCGGGGGTAGGGGAGAACCTGCAGGATCACGCCGAGGTGTACATCCAGTTCGGCTGCAAGGAACCGGTGACCCTCAACAGCAAAATGGACCCGCTGAGCAAACTGATGATCGGTCTGCGCTGGCTGCTGTTCAAGGACGGGCTCGGCGCCACCAACCATTTTGAGGCCGGAGGTTTCATTCGCTCGGACAAGGGCCTGCGCTGGCCGGACATCCAGTTCCATTTTCTGCCCGCCGCCATGCGTTATGACGGCAACAAACCGATCAAGGGCCACGGCTTCATGGTGCTCACCGGGCCGAACAAACCCAAGAGCCGCGGCTACGTGCGCGCCCGTTCGGCGGACCCGTACGAGCACCCGCAGATCCAGTTCAACTACCTGCAACGGGAAGAAGACCGCGAAGGCTTCCGCCGCTGCATCCGCCTGACCCGGGAGATCATCGGCCAGAAAGCCATGGACCGTTTCCGCGACGGCGAAATCGCCCCCGGCCCGCGGGTGAACAGCGATGAAGAGCTGGACGCCTTCGTGCGGGAAAACCTCGAAAGCACCTACCATCCGTGCGGCTCGTGCCGCATGGGCGAGGACGACATGGCGGTGGTGGATTCCGAGTTGCGTGTGCATGGCATCGCCGGATTGCGAGTGATCGACTCGTCGGTGTTCCCGACCGAGCCGAACGGCAACCTCAACGCGCCGACCATCATGCTCGCCGAGCGCGCCAGCGATCTGGTGCGCGGACGCAACATGCTGCCAGCCTCGGATGCACCGGTTGGCTTGGTGGAGAATTGGGAAAACAGCCAGCGCTCGACGTTGCCGGGGCGTAACGTCCGGGTTTAATGCCCTGGTTTTTTGCTCAACAACAGCCAGGTCGACGCCGAGTCGATCTGGCTTTTTGTGTTTTTCAGGCGGGTTTTAGCGGTAACGGCCTTGTCTTGCAGCGTCTCCTATACTGATCCGCGTTGGCAGGTTCAACACCGATCCTGAATGCCGTTGGAGACGCACCCAGCATTCCGACGGTTTTCCCTACGACCCCACAGTAAGGAGAACGAACATGGCAATCCGCATTGGCGACGAGGCACCGGACTTTACCGTCGAGAGCACCGAAGGCACGCTGCATTTCCACGAATGGATTGGCGACAAGTGGGCCATCCTGTTTTCGCACCCCAAGGACTTCACCCCGGTGTGCACCACCGAACTGGGCTATATGGCCGGGCTCAAGCCTGAGTTCGACAAGCGCAACACCAAGATCGTCGGCCTCAGCGTCGACCCGGTCAGCAACCATGCAAGCTGGGCCAAGGACATCGAAGAAACCCAGGGGCACGCGGTCAACTACCCGATGATCGGTGACGAAAACCTGGTGGTGGCGAAGCTCTACGACATGATCCACCCGAATGCCAGTGGCGGCACCCGCACCGCCACCGACAACGCCACCGTGCGTTCGGTGTTCATCATTGGTCCGGACAAAAAGGTCAAGGCCATGCTCATCTACCCGATGAGTGCCGGGCGCAACTTCGATGAAGTACTGCGTCTGCTCGATTCCCTGCAATTGAACGCCAAGCACACCGTCGCCACGCCGGTGAACTGGCGTCCGGGCGAAGACGTGATCATCCCGACATCGGTGTCCGATGAAGATGCGCGGAAAAAATACCCGGACGGTTTCAAAACCATCAAACCGTACTTGCGCACTGTGGCGCAGCCCAAGTAATCCAACCTTCGAGGGATCCCGAAATGGACGTAAAAGCCCTGCGCGCCGACGCCAGCCACCTCGACAAGGTGGCGCGCCTCTTCGACGCCTACCGAGGCTTTTACGGCCAGCCCTCGAACCCGACCCAGTCCCGGGACTTCATCGCCGAACGCATTGCCCGGGACGAATCGGTGATTTTCCTCGCCGAAGACGCCGCGGGCCACGCGTTGGGTTTCGTGCAGTTGTACCCGACGTTTTCCTCCATCGACGCCCACCGCACCTGGTTGCTCAGCGACCTGTTCACCACCCCCGAGGCCCGCGGGCTAGGGGTGGGAACGTTGCTGATGAACACCGCCCGTGCCTTTGCGGTGTTGAGCGGTGCCAAGGGCATGGTGCTGGAAACCGCCACCGACAATGTGGGTGCGCAGCGGTTGTATGAGTCGTTGGGGTATGTGCGTGATGGGGGGTATTACACGTATTGCCTTGATTTGAAGCAGGGTTGAGAAGGGTGGTGGTCATGCACCCCCACCCACATCACGGCAACGCCCACTCCTCACGAAACTGCTCGTACTGCGCCTCCGGCATCTGCACCAGCAATGGCGACTCGCGAGGGTCGAGCCACTTGAGCAACGCAGCAATATCTCCCTGATCCATGGCCGTACAGCCCGCTGTGGGTGACGCGGGGCCGCGCCAGATGTGGAAGAAAATGCACGAACCCGAACCCGCTGTGGCCGGGGTGTTGTGCTCGATGAAAATGCCTTGGCGATAACCCTCTTCGTTACGCATGTGTTCCGAGCTGCTCCAGTCTGTAGCCGTCGCTGCGCCGTCGACCAGTTTGTTGTAGTGACTGGATTGGCTGTCATCCACGCATTCGGTGGTCGGTGTCAGCGCGAGGTAAGGCAAGTGGGTGTCGACCGTGTTGTTGAAACCAAACGCCGTGCCGAGTTTGAACACTCCCGCCGGTGCTTTTCCATCGCCTTCGCGTTTGATCGGGCCTTCAACATCACCCACACTGCTCACGCCTTTGCCCCAGCCCATGCCGTTTTTGCCGACCACGACGGGAAAGGCATCGCCGTATTTTCGAAAGGTTTTCCCGTCACGTTCATAGCGCTGAGCGGTGCCCTGAATGTCATCCCAGTTTTTGCTGGTGACCACAATCAACTGACCACTGCTGCCGACCGTGTCGCTGGCGCTCATCGGTGTGATCGGGAAATCCATCACGTCCTTCGGCGCGCCCTCGCCACTGAATGTGAAATGCCACCATTCCTTCGAATACCCGGCAAACCCTTCTTTCTCCATGGCACTGCTCAGACGTTGACGGTTGCCCTTGGCGGTGGCGTTGATCGTCGGGTTGGCGGTATGCGCGCGCTCGTCGAAGCAATCGAAACCGGTGCCCATATCCAGGGCGCCGTCGTGCCAGCGCTGGTCATAGGGCGCGGTGCAATCGACTTGCGTCGCCGTCGGGGTCCAAGTGCCGGCGGGCAGCGCATCCGGGCCGATCAGCGTCAGGTCTACGGTTGAGCCCTTGGAGTGTCCCGACACCCGCGCCACATAGCCCAAACGCCAGAAGTCCTGCTTGTCCACGCGCGGATAGAACTCGGCCTTGCGCGGGTCACCCGGTTCTGTCGCGAAGCGCCCCATATCGGCGACGGCGCGGCTGGGTCGATAGCAGTCGAACACCTTCAAACCGTAGCCCTGAGTGCGTAATTCCGCCTGGACCCGGGCGAGGGCCTTGGCGGTGTCGACGGACAACAGGCATTCGGCCGCGTCATAACCGTCGAGCCGGTGCCCGGTGAAATTGTGGGCACTGGCGTAGCGCATGTCCTGTTCGATGCTCGGGTCGATGGTGCGCAAATACACCATGTTTTCAGGCCTTGATTCAGCATTGGCCATGCCGCAAATGACAAGGCTTATCAGTAGCGCTAAAACGCGATTTCGCACTCTTGTTGCCTTCATACAAATTAAATAAATATGTAACAAAATTTCACCATTGGGCAGGCAAGGTAACGGGGCAGCGTGTCAACGATGTCACGGGCCTCAAGGACTTATCAATGGTGCCGGGCATGAAGTTGAATCGGGCTTCGAATAATAATGAGGTGCTATGACTGTTCTGGTTACCGGCGCTGCCGGTTTTATTGGCTATCACACGGTTAAACGGCTGTGCCAGCAAGGTCTTGATGTCGTCGGTATCGATAACCTCAACGACTACTACAGCGTAGAACTCAAACAGGCACGGCTCAAAGAGTTGGAGTCGTTGCCGGGTTTTCGCTTCCAGCGACTGGATATTGTTGATAAAGCGGCCCTGATGGGGCTGTTTCAGGAGCATCGATTCACCGAGGTCGTGCATCTGGCCGCCCAGGCCGGCGTTCGCTATTCGCTGGACAATCCCGACGTCTACGCGCAATCGAACCTGGTGGGGTTTGTGAATGTGCTGGAAGCTTGCCGGCACCATCGCCCGGAGCATTTGATCTACGCGTCGAGCAGCTCGGTGTATGGCACCAACAGCAAAATGCCGTTCAGTGTCGAAGACGCCGTCGAGCATCCGGTTTCGCTGTATGCCGCCAGCAAGCGCGCCAATGAACTGCTCGCGCACAGCTATTGCCATCTCTACGGAATCCGCGCCAGTGGCCTACGGTTTTTCACCGTTTACGGGCCCTGGGGGCGGCCGGACATGGCGCTGTTCAAGTTCACCCGAGCGATGCTTAACGACGAACCGATCGACATCTATAACCATGGCGAGATGGCGCGGGACTTCACCTACATCGATGACATCGTCGAAAGCATCGTGCGCCTGCGGCCCAAACCGCCGTTGGCGGACAGTGCCGGCGAAGGCATCAATCGAATTTTCAACATCGGACGGGGCGAACCCATGCCGTTGCTGGCGTTCGTCGAGTGTCTGGAAAACGTGCTGGGCATCAAGGCGCGGCGCAACTATTTGCCGCTGCAAGCGGGCGATGTGATCAAGACCTGGGCCGATGTGTCGGCGTTGGCGGATTGGGTCGACTTCCGCCCGCAAGTGGCGGTCGAGACCGGTGTGGCGGAGTTTGTGAAGTGGTATCGGCACTTTTATCAGCGATGAAGCGTTCACCCTTGAGAACAACCATTAGCGGGGGGAGAACCCTATGAACCAAGACATTTTCGTATCGGTACTGATTCCGGCGAAAAACGAAACCAATAACCTCAAGCCCTTGATTGAGGAAATCCGTGTGGCGTTGGCGGATGAAGCGTACGAAATCATCGTCGTCGACGATGGCAGCACCGATGCCACCCTGCACGAACTGCAACAGATCAAAAACAGCGGTTTGAGCACGCTGCGCATTCTGTGCCATGAGCGTTCGCTGGGCCAAAGCACCTCGCTTTACCATGCCGCGCTCGCCGCGCGCGGGCAGTGGCTGGCGACGCTCGATGGTGACGGCCAGAACGACCCGGCGGACATCCCCGGCATGTTGCAACTGGTGCGGGGCGGTCACGGTCCGGTCGATGTTCAACTGGTGGCCGGTCACCGGGTTAATCGCCGCGACACCGCCAGTAAACGCTGGGCCTCGCGCTTCGCCAACGGACTGCGCCGGCGCATGCTCAACGATGCCACGCCGGACACCGGTTGCGGGTTGAAGCTGATCGAGCGGGCGGCGTTTCTGCGCTTGCCGTACTTCGACCATATGCACCGGTTTCTGCCCGCGCTGATCCAGCGTCACAACGGCCGCATGATCGTCCACCCGGTCAACCATCGTCCGCGTACCGCCGGGGTGTCCAAGTACGGCAACCTCGACCGGGCTCTGGTGGGCATTCTTGATCTGTTCGGGGTCTGGTGGCTGATCAAACGCACGCGCCTGAACACCAAGGCGCAGGAGATCGAAGGATGAACCTCTCCCGCGAAGCCCTGTGGCTGGCGGTCGGTTTCATTGGCCAGATCGCCTTCACCGGCCGCTTTGTCCTGCAATGGTTGTACAGCGAATACCAGAAGCGCAGCGTGATCCCGACGAGTTTCTGGTACTTGAGCATCGTCGGCAGCACGTTGCTGCTCGCGTACGCCATTTACCGCCAGGACCCTGTGTTTATCGCCGGTCAGGCATTTGGCTCGATCGTCTACCTGCGCAATTTGCAACTGATTGCCAAAAGCACCCCCGCTAAGGAATGAGTCATGCGTAGAACGCTATCGCCCGGAGTCGAGTGCCTGGGCTTGATGTTGCTGGCCCTGCTGCTGATCGGCGCCGGGTTGGGGCTGCGTCAGCCGCAGAATGTCGACGAGGAACGATTCCTTGGCGTCGCTTTGGAGATGTTGCACAACAACGCGTGGTTGATTCCGCACCGGGCGGCAGAGATCTACGGCGACAAGCCGCCGATTTTCATGTGGACCGTGGCGTTCTTCACTTGGCTGACCGGGAAGCCTGCGATTGCCCTTTATATTCCGGGCCTGTTGTCCGGTGTGACAGTCACCGCAGTGGTTTACGACCTTGGCCGACGCCTGTGGAACCAGCGCATCGGCCGGATCGCGGCCCTGTTGTACCTGGCCACCTATCAAACCTATAGCATCTTGCAGACCGGCCAGATCGACAGCTTTTTGGTGCTGTTTACCTCGGTCGGCCTCTACGGTCTCACGCGTCATTTGTTGCTTGGCCCGGCCTGGCGCTGGTTTTACATCGGCTGCGCGGCCATGGGCGTGGGCGTAATCACCAAGGGGGTCGGGTTTGTCCCGGCGCTGATGTTGATTCCGTATGCCTATGCGGTGCGCAAAGACTGGCCTGGCGTGGTGGCGATGCCGGGGGAGGCGCGCAAGTGGTGGCTGGGACTGGCGGTGATGTTGGGCGCCACGGCGATCTGGTTGCTGCCCCTGGCGTTGTCCATCGTGCTCAATGGCGGCGCCGAGGAAATCGCCTATGCCAAGGAAATATTGCTGCGTCAAACCGCAGGGCGATATGCCGCGGCCTGGGACCATCGTGAACCGTTCTGGTACTTCTTCGTTTACGTGATCCCGCAATACTGGCTGCCGCTGGTGCTGGCGTTGCCGTGGCTGGTGCCGGCGTGGCGTCGGCAGTTGCAAAAGCATGACGGCCGGGTGTTGGTGCTGCTGGGGTGGGTCCTGCTGGTGGTGCTGTTTTTCTGCATCAGCAGCGGCAAGCGCAAGTTGTACATCTACCCGGCGCTTCCAGGGTTGGTGTTGGTGGCGGCACCGCTGATTCCCTGGCTGCTCAAACGCTGGTTCAGCCAGCGCCCACGCGGTCGTCAGGTGTTCCAGGTGGTGGCGGTGATCTGGTTTGCGCTGTGGTTCGCCCGTGGTTTCATCGAACCGGTCAGGGACGGTGCCAACCCGCATAACGCGATCATGGCGCAGGCCGCGACCATGACCGGTGGCGCAGAACTGGTGCTGGTCGACTGGCGTGAGGGTCACTGGTTGTACGCCCGGCAGCCGATTGTGCATTTCGGCATGGCCGGCTCCTCCATCGAGCAAGCCGCACAATGGCTGCGCGACCATCCCAAGGCGTACGCGCTGGTCCCCGACGAGGAGCTGGAGAAGTGTTTCAATCCCCAGACCGCCCGTGAGTTGGGCGAAACCTCGCGTGCCCAGTGGTCGATTGTGGGGGCCGACGCGGATAACGGTAAATGTCATCCGTTGCCGCCCGTCAACGTCTATCACTTCACCTGGAACGAGCGGGTCAATGACTTGAAGGCGGCGCTGCGCTAAAAAAAACCACATGGGCTCGGGGCTGATCCCGGCCCATTGAGTCCGAATGCGGTTATTAGGTGCAGATAAGGCAAACTGCTGGCCCCGCTGGCGCAAAACAGTCGCCAAAATCACTTTATTTTCAGGTGGTTAGGCGGAATGCAATTGCGCAATGTAGCGATCACGATGATCTCGTTTACCCTGGCGAGCATGGCCGGCGCGGCCCAGGCCAGGGAGTTGGTGGCCAATGACCGATATATGTGCGACTGGGGCGCGGGGACGGCGGCCAGGGCCCAGGAGCTGAAGTTGTCCGGGGTGTCGCTGTATGCCGCTCGCAAGAAGATTCAGACCTACAAATTCAACAAACCGTGGATGCACATGATGGCCATGGGCATTACCGAGCAGACCTACGACAGTCCGTCGCGGTTCAAACCGGCTGCGGTGCGGCAGAGTTTTTATGAAGAGTGCATTCGGTACAAGCTGGCGCGCAAGTAATGCGATCCTGTGGCGAGGGCGCTTTTGTGGCGAGGGAGCTTGCTCCCGCTGGGCTGCGAAGCGGCCCCAAAAAACGGGACAGCTGCGCTGTCCAGCGGGAGCAAGCTCCCTCGCCACAGGTTGATAGTGCCGAACCTTTTATGGCGTTACTTCAAACACTGCGCCCCGGCCCTGGCCACTTGCGCATCCTGTTCGGACTTCACCCCGGACACGCCCACTGCGCCGATCACCTGGCCGTCGTAAACAATCGGCACGCCACCTTCAAGGGACGTCAGCAACGGCGCCGATAAAAAGGCGAAGCGTCCGCCGTTGACCATGTCTTCATAACCTTTCGACTCACGCCGGCCCAAGGCCGAGGTGCGGGCTTTTTCAGTGGCGATGTAGGCGCTGCTGGCCGCACACCCGTCGAGGCGTTCGAGCGCCAGGGGATGGCCACCGTCATCGACAATCACAATGGTCACGGCCCATTGATTGTTCTGTGCTTCGGTGCGGGCGGCGGTGAGGATCTGGCTGACTTCGGCCTGACTCAGTATGGCTTTACGCTTCATGGCGATTGCTCCAGAGGGTGATCAGGGCAGGGCGGCTTCCACCAGTTCAATCCAGTGCCGGACCGGGGTTCGACCCGCGCCGTCGAGGTGGGACTGACAGCCGATATTGGCGGTGACAATGATTTCGGGATGCCCGCTCTCCAGCGCATTGAGCTTGTTGTCGCGCAGTTGCCGGGACAGTTCCGGTTGAGTCAGCGAATAGGTGCCCGCCGAGCCGCAGCACAAATGGCCGTCAGGTACGGGCGTGAGGTTAAAACCCAGACGTGTCAGCAGCGCCTCAACCGCGCCGCCCAGTTTTTGCGCGTGCTGCAAGGTGCAGGGGCAATGGAACGCCAGGCGCTGGCCGCTGTGGATACCGAGGGTTTCCAGCGGTTCATCGCGCAGCACTTCGACCAGGTCCCTGGCCAGTGCGCTGACCTTTTGCGCCTTCTCGGCATAGGCCGGATCGCTGCGCAGCAAATGACCATAGTCCTTGATGAACGCACCGCAACCGCTGGCGGTTTGCACAATCGCTTCGGCACCGTTTTCAATCGCCGGCCACCACGCATCGATGTTGTGCCGTGCGCGATCAAGGCCGGCCACCTGGGCGTCGAGGTGATAATCGACGGCGCCGCAGCACCCGGCTTCGCGGGTGGGTATGACGCTGATACCGAGTCGATCCAGCACCCGCGCAGTGGCGGCGTTGGTGTTGGGCGACAGCCCCGGCTGCACGCAACCTTCGAGTATCAGCACTTGCCTGGCGTGGCGCACCGTCGGGCGTGGTTTGGCCGGGTACACACGGCGAGGCAACTTGGCTTGCAGGGTGTTCGGCAACAAGGCACGGAACACCTGGCCACCGCTCACCAGCGCTTTGAACAATCCCGGGTTGGGTACCACGCGGCGCAACCCTTCGCGCAATAAACGCTGCTCGAGTGGGCGCGGTACGGCGGCGTCCACCACTGCGCGTCCGATGTCGAGCAAGTTGTGGTAATCGACGCCGGAGGGGCAGGTGGTTTCGCAGTTGCGGCACGACAGGCAACGGTCCAGATGCTGCTGGGTTTTTTGCGTGACTTCGTTGCCTTCCAGCACCTGCTTGATCAGGTAGATGCGACCTCGCGGGCCATCCAGTTCATCGCCGAGCAATTGATAAGTCGGGCAGGTCGCATTGCAAAAACCGCAATGCACACAGGTGCGCAGAATGCGTTCGGCTTCTTCGGCGCGGGGCAGCTGGCGGGCCTGGTCGCTGAGCGTGGTTTGCATGGGTCAACACTCCGCGTACAGGCGACCGGGGTTGAAAATGCCCCGTGGGTCAAGTTGCTGCTTCAGGTTCTGGTGATAGCGCATCAGTGCAGCCGGCAGCGGTTGGAACGGGCTGTCGATCAGGCCATGGCTGTAGCAGGTCACATGCCCGCCGACCTCGCCGACGATCTTGCGAATGAACGAGGCTTGCGCCTCGGATTTGAGCCAGCGCTGTGCGCCGCCCCAATCGATCAGTTGAACGCCGGGCAAAGACAGTCGGGGTGTGTTGTGGGGCAGGGACAACCGCCAAAGGGGTTGGTCCTCATCAAAGAAACTCAGTCGATGTTCGTTGAGGTCCGCCCAATAGTTCGCGTCCAGCCGCTCGCCGCCCAATCGATCATGGGCCGCCGCCACCGAGCCTTCGCCACCCTCAAGCCGCAGGTGCAGGCGTTGCCCGTCGTGGCACGCGGCGCTGATCGGCAAGGGCTGCTGGCCCCATTCCGCGAGGCGCAGCAGGGCGCGGTCACTGTCCATGTCCAGGCTGATGCTCAGGCATTGACGCGGTTTGGGCAGGACTTTGAGTGACACTTCAGTCACCACCCCCAGCGATCCGTAACTGCCGACCATCAGGCGCGACAGGTCGTAACCGGCGACGTTCTTCATGACTTCGCCTCCGAAGCGCAGATGCTTGCCATGCCCGGTGATCACCCGTGTGCCGAGGACAAAGTCCCTGACCGAGCCTGACCACGGGCGTCGAGGCCCCGACAAGCCGCAGGCAAGCATGCCGCCGACGGTGGCGCCTTCGCCGAAGGAGGGCGGTTCACACGGCAGCATCTGCTGTGCGTGGTCCAATACCTCAGCCAGTTCTGACAACGGTGTGCCGCAGCGGACGGTGATCACCAGTTCGGTCGGGTCATAGCTGACGATGCCCCGGTGGGTGCGCGTGTCGAGCACCTCACCGGCAACGATCCGTCCCAGGAATGCCTTGCTGTTGGAGCCCTGAATGCGCAACGGCGTGGCGTTTTGCAGCGCCTGGTTGACCTGCTCCAGCAGCGCGGCACTGTCATCCATGTCGTGTTCGCTACGCATCAGAAGCGCTCCAGATCAGGGAAGGGCAACTGCCCCATATGCACGTGCATCGCGCCAAACTCGGCGCAGCGGTGCAGGGTCGGAATGTTCTTGCCGGGGTTGAGCAAGCCGCCAGGATCGAAGGCCGCTTTGACCGCATGGAACACGGTCAGCTCATCGCTGTTGAACTGCGCGCACATCTGATTGATTTTCTCCCGCCCCACGCCGTGTTCGCCGGTGATGCTACCGCCGACCTTCACGCACAGCTCGAGGATCTTGCCGCCCAGGGTTTCGGCGCGGTCGAGCTCGCCCGGTTGATTGGCGTCGAACAGAATCAGCGGGTGCATGTTGCCGTCGCCGGCGTGGAACACGTTGGCCACCCGCAGGCCATATTCATCCGAGAGTGTCGCGATA
Organism: Pseudomonas sp. URMO17WK12:I12; assembly: GCF_000514395.1. NCBI lineage: Bacteria > Pseudomonadati > Pseudomonadota > Gammaproteobacteria > Pseudomonadales > Pseudomonadaceae > Pseudomonas > Pseudomonas sp. URMO17WK12:I12. The sequence goes on along the minus strand of NZ_AZVV01000013.1, from coordinate 155,151 downwards.
GCCCGCAACACACCGGGCAGTTCGCGGCGCGGGATCGTGCCGTCCATGCAGTAGTAATCCGGCGACAGCCGTCCGACGGCCGGGAAGGCATTCTTGCGCCCGGCCCAGAACCGCACGCGCTCGGCTTCATCGCGGGCCTGGCGGACTTCGGTGGCGCCAGCCTGTTCCAGCACCTGGCGCACGCGGTCGCAATCATCATGGACATCGGCTTCAACGCCATCGAGTTCACAGAGCAAAATGGCTTCGGCGTCGACGGGGTAGCCGGCGTGGATGAAGTCCTCGGCGGCGCGAATCGCCAGGTTGTCCATCATCTCCAGGCCGCCGGGGATGATGCCGGCGGCAATGATGTCACCCACCGCGCGCCCGGCCTTTTCCACGGAATCGAAGGCGGCCAGCAGCACTTTGGCGGTTTGCGGTTTGGGCAGCAGTTTCACCGTGACTTCGGTGATGACCCCCAGCATGCCTTCGGAACCGGTGAACAAGGCCAGCAGGTCAAAACCGGGCGAGTCGAGCGCGTCGGAGCCCAGCGTCAGGTGTTCGCCCTCGACGGTCAGAATGTCGACTTTGAGCAGGTTGTGCACGGTCAGGCCGTATTTGAGGCAATGCACGCCACCGGCGTTTTCGGCGACGTTGCCGCCGATTGAGCAAGCAATCTGCGAGGAGGGATCCGGCGCGTAATACAAACCAAACGGCGCCGCGGCCTGGGAAATCGCCAGGTTGCGCACCCCCGGCTGAACCCGCGCGGTGCGGGCGGCGGGGTCTATGTGCAGGATGTTGTTGAAGCGCGCCATTACCAGCAGCACGCCTTTTTCCAGCGGCAGTGCACCGCCGGACAACCCGGTGCCGGCGCCACGGGCAACCACCGCGACGTGCCGCTCATGACAGACTTGAAGGATGCCCTGGACTTCGTCCAGGTGGCGCGGCAACACCACCAGCAGCGGCGTGGTGCGATACGCGGAGAGCCCGTCGCATTCATACGGTCTGAGCTCTTCTTGCTGATGCAGGATGTCCAGATCCGGCAAGCGCGCTCGTAACGCCTGGAGCAGGGCGGCTTTGTCGACCTCGGGCAAAACGCCGTCGACGCGTTCGTCGTAAAGAATGTTCATAGCCTGATCGCGACCCTCGGTTGTTTTTATTAGAGGTCAGGTTTCGATGATAGGTCCCTCGCCAACGTTAGCTCAGTTGCGAGCAGGAGCCGATTTGATTTTGACCCACTCAATAAGAAACCGGGCGTCTTCAAGACGCCCGGTTTGATTTTCAGCGTGGTGGTTGATGGTTTAGGGAACGACTTTGCCGAGTAAAACCTTCGGCCCGACAATGGCCGGCTTCTGGTCATAACCCAGCTCGGCCAGGAGCTTGCCCGTGGCGCGGACCAAGGCATTGAATGTCGGACGCTTTTTGGATGAGCGCAGCGTCTGGGCGAGCGCGTAGGTGAACGCGCCGTACGAAATCACGCCGTGGCGGTACTCATACGACAGTTGGGATTCGCCACAGGCGTACATGAGGATCGGCAGAAAAGGGCCATCGTGTTTGTAAGCGATGCGACGTCTGTTGTAGAGCTTGTCGTCGTACCCGCGTACCGCGATGGCCTGGCCGACCCGGCGAATGCCGTCGCGATTGCTCACGGTGTTGGCGGCTTCTGCCTTCTGCGCGTTCTTGCGCGCCTCTTTCACCCAATCGCGCTCGACCCACATCTGCAGACTGGCCTCCCAGCGCAGGGCGCGATGGCGGATGTCATCCGGTGGCGTCAACCCTCGGGCACGCCGCGCGCCTTCACGCGTCATGCCGCCCGAGTGGCAGCAATCGAAGATGGTTATGAACTGTGTGTTGTACGGCAGCTGGATGTACAGGTCGCGAAAGTCGTTGTCGACGATGGCGTGTTCCGGCGTCCAGTCGAAATCCCAGGGGCACAGACATTCATCGATGCGATCGGCCTCGCCGGCGGCATTGGTATTGGGAATCTGCGCACCGTGCCCTGAGTAGAACAGCACTCGGCGATCACCCGCCTGGGCGTCGTCGAGCAACCAGTGCAGGCGATCGCGAATGCCGGCGGTGGTGGCGCGGTCATCGAGCACGACGCGGATGTCATCCGGAGAGAAGTTCGATTCTTGCAGCAATGAACTCATCAGGAACACGTCATTGACGCAACCCTCGAGCCGGTCCGAAGGGTTGGGATAGTTGTTGATCCCGATCAGCAACGCCTTGTCTCTCGAACGACGTGCGGTTTGTGCCTTTGGCACGGCCAGACCGAGTGATTTGTCGACGGCGAGCAAACGTTTGTCGAACCCCCTGGCGAGGCCGACCTGTAACAGCGGGCCCCAGACATTGGACCGGGTTTCGGGGTGACCGAGGTAGTACGTTGCATCGTGATTGAGCGCGTCGCCCGGTTTGTCGAAAGGCGTCATGACTTGAGTGAAGTTGGCATCGCGCAGGTACAGCGGTGCGGTAAACACATGATCGTGTTCGTTGTAGAGGTGGTACCACTTGTATGCCGTGTCAATGCCTTCGATACGTCCGCCGAACGTCTCGCGTACTGCGGGGTTGGCAATCTGCGAGCCGAACGTGATCAGCACGCGCTTGTTCATCAGCGACGGATCCCGACGGAACGTGTCATAGGCGACCAGTGTTCCGAGGCTGTGCGCACAGACGATATCCGGTTCTGAGTCGTTGATGCGCGTGGCGAGGTCTTTACGCAGCGTGGTTCGCAGCGCCTCGTCCGCGGTCCATTGCGCCACCATGCCGGCCGTCCAGCGCAGGCGATCAGGAAATTGCCCGATGCCGCGATCACGCCGGAACAGATCCCCGACTGAATGGATGACGGCGCTGGTCAGTAGACGCAGCGTCGCTTCGGCAATTTCCGGCGCGCCCAGACCGCTGGACGCAAAGCGCGCGTCATACTCGAAATAGTCCAGTTCGATCACCGCATTCGGCGCCACGCTCAGCACCGCCGTGGTAATCGACCGTTTCCAGGATTGCTCGAAACTCTCATCCGCTTCTTCATGGCCAATGCCATGCACGCACAGAATCTTGATCTTCATGTCCATTTCCTTGAAGTGATGTCTGCTGGCGTTATTTGCATGAACAAGCGGTTGTTGTCATCGGCTTGATAAGAGAACTAACTGCCTGTTGGTGCGTTGAGTTGAGCATATTCGATTAGCAAAATCCGACTGGGCTTTTTTATGATTAATTGGAATGAGTCAGTTGTTTTTAATTGAGAGCATTGCTATTGGGGTGAACTTTTAAGGTGCGGGTGAAGGCCTTGGGGTTCGGGGTGTTCAGAAAGGCGCGTCGGTACGAAGTGCTGATGTTATTGAGGTTTAGCCTAGGTTGAAGGTGTCAGGTTTTATAAGTGTCTTGTTGGTGTTACACGTGTGAAGGAATTATCTAATGTGCAGCACTTATCTAATAAGGCTGACTCAGAAGTTGTACCCGTCTTATTAAACTTCCGTGGCTGGAAACCCTCTCGGGATTCCCATTCAGCTTCACCATGCCCCCGTGCTGAAAACGCCGCGACTGTCGTGAAAACGACCTGTTTACGCTGATCGCGAACCTTCGCGACTTTTCTGTTGAACGACTGTTCAGCTTCGACTATGTTGATGGCCACCTCCCCGGCGGGTAGCGCGGGCTGGCGTTTCTTCAATTCGAACGAGGCACTGGCATGCGGTTTTCACCTTTTGTTGAGCGGATTTCAGGCGACGGTGTCGCCGCCTGGGATATTCACAATGCAGCCTTTGAAGCCCAGCGCCGTGGCGAGGATGTGATCATTCTCAGCGTCGGTGACCCGGATTTCCCCACACCCGATTTCATCACCGATGCCGCCATCGAAGCGCTGCGCGAGGGTGACACTCACTACACCGAGATCGCCGGTCGCCAGGCCTTGCGCGAAGCCATCGCCAACCGCTACAGCCCATTGTTCGGCCGTGAGGTGCAAGCGCCGAACGTGATCGTCGCGGCCGGGGCGCAGAACGCGTTGTTCATCACCTCGATGTGCCTGCTCAACACGGGCGATGAAGTGATTGCCCTGGACCCGATGTACGTGACGTACGAGGCCACCCTCAAGGCCTCCGGCGCCACGCTGGTGCGGGTGCCGTGCTCGGCGGATTGCGGTTTCAGGCTCGATGCCGCCGTGTTGGCCAAGGCCATCACCCCGCGCACCCGGGCGATTTTCTTCTCCAACCCGAACAACCCCACCGGCGTGGTGCTCAACCGCGAAGAGCTGCAAGCCATCGCCGACCTCGCCATCGAACATGACCTGTGGGTGGTGGTCGACGAAGTCTACGAAAGCCTCGCCTTCGAACGCGAACACCTCAGCCTCGCGGCGTTGCCGGGCATGGCCGAGCGCTGCGTGGTGGTCGGCAGTCTGTCGAAATCCCATGCCATGACCGGCTGGCGGATCGGCTGGATCGTCGCCAACGAAGCCTTGATCGCCCACGCGGAAACCCTGGTGCTGAGCATGCTCTATGGCTTGCCGGGGTTTGTCATGGAAGCGGCGCTGAAAGCGGTGCAGGCCCACGAAGACGTGACCCACGGCATGCGCGACATCTATCGCCGTCGGCGTGATCTGGTGGTCACGAGTCTGTCCAACTGCCCGGGTATTTCAGTGCTCAACCCCGATGCCGGCATGTTCGTGTTGATGGATGTGCGTGACACCGGGCTGACTTCGCTGGAGTTCGCCTGGCGCCTGTTGCGCGAGGCGCGCGTGTCGGTCCTCGATGCGGCGGCGTTTGGCGAGCCGGCGCAAGGCTTTGTGCGGCTCTCGTTCACCCTCGGAGAAGAGCGGTTGGCCCAGGCCTGTCAGCGTATTCGCGATTTTGTCCTGGTGCTGAAAGGTGAGGCGCCACGACCGGTGCTCAGTCGCGTCACCTGCGAAGCCACCGTTGTCCCCGTCACGTCCAAGACCATGATCGAAGTCGATGGCCTGCACAAACGCTTCGGCAATATCGAAGTGCTCAAGGGCGTCTCGCTGACGGCCCGCGAAGGCGATGTGATCTCCCTGATCGGCGCCAGCGGTTCGGGCAAAAGTACTTTGCTGCGCTGCATCAACATGCTCGAAGTGCCGGACCAGGGACGCATTCTGGTGGACGGCGAAAGCATCAAGCTCAACCACGACCGTCCCGGCGCGCCACTGGTGTCCGACGCCAAACAGCTGGTGCGGATCCGTTCGAGCCTGGGCATGGTGTTCCAGAACTTTAACCTCTGGCCCCATCGCACGGTGCTGGAAAACCTCATCGAAGCGCCGACCCAGGTCCTGCGTGAAAGCTGTGCCGAAGCCACTGAACGGGCTGAAGCCTTGCTGGAACGCGTGGGGCTTGCGGCCAAGCGCAACGAGTACCCGGCGTTTCTCTCCGGGGGGCAGCAACAACGGGTGGCCATCGCCCGGGCCCTGGCCATGCGGCCCAAGGTCATGCTGTTCGATGAACCCACCTCGGCACTCGACCCGGAACTGGTCGGCGAAGTGCTGCGGGTGATCCGCTCCCTCGCGGAAGAAGGCCGGACCATGATCCTGGTGACCCATGAAATGGCCTTTGCCCGCGATGTGTCTTCCCAAGTCGCCTACTTGCACCAAGGGCTGATCGAGGAAACCGGTTCGCCGGATGAAGTGTTCGTACACCCACGCAGTGAACGTTGCCGACAGTTCGTCAACGCACATCAGACTCGCTAAAACATCATAAAAAGACGGGGAGAAATCATGGGAAATCGACGTTTGGCAAACTGGTTTACCGGCGCGGCCTGCTTGTTGCTGGCTGGCATGAGCGCGGCGCAGGCGCAACCGATCAGGTTCGCGGTCGCGGCCGAACCCTATCCGCCGTACACCGAGAAACAGGCCAACGGTGAGTGGAAGGGCTTCGAAGTCGACCTGATCCACAAGCTGTGCAGCGAGATGAAAGCCGAGTGTGAAATCAAGGAAGTGGCGTGGGACGGCATCATTCCTTCGTTGCTGGCGAAGAAGATCGACGTGATTTTTTCCTCGATGTCGGTCACTGAAGAACGGGAAAAACAGATCGCCTTCAGCAAGGCTTACTACGATTCGGTGATCGCGATTGTCGGGCCGAAGGACGCGTCTGTTAAGAAGTACCCGGATGACCTGAAGGGCAAAACCATTGGGGTGCAGAACTCCACGGTGAGCGCCAGTTACCTGAAGACGTACTACGAAAAAATTGCCGACGTGAAGTATTACGACACCCAGGACTCGGCCAACGCCGACCTGATTGCCGGTCGTATCGACCTGATGATGGCGGACGGCACGGCCATGGCGGCCTTCGTCCAGACCCCGGATGCCAAGGACCTGGCCTACCTCGGCGCAGTGCCTTACGACCCGATTTTTGGCAAAGGCGTGGGCGCCGGTTTGCGCAAGGACGACACCGAGCTCAAGGCCAAACTCGACACGGCGATCAAGACCTTGCTGGCGAGCAAGGACTATGACGACCTGTCCCAACACTACTTCGGCACCAGCGTGAAACCGGCGTTCTGATAGAGATCCTGTGGCCGATGCAAAACCCTGTGGGCGCGAGCAAGCTCGCGCCCACAAGGTCCGGTGGTGCTTTAACGGGAGAGTGAAATGCCGGCAATGTTCGATTTGATCAATTTCAGCGAACAAGGATGGGGCAGTGCGCTGTTGAAAGGGCTCTGGATGACCCTGCAGATTTCCGCCGGGGCGTTTGTGCTCGGGCTCCTGATCGGGCTGGTGGTGGCTTGCCTCAAGCTGGGCGCGCCGAAACCGATCGCGGCACTGATGCGCAGTTACACCACGTTATTCCGTGCGGTTCCGGAGTTGTTGCTGATCCTGCTGCTGTACTACGTCGGTTCGATGCTGCTCAATTCGCTGATGGCGCAGATGGGCTACGACACGGTGAATGTCAGCGGTCCGCTGGCGGCGATTGTGGTGCTGGGGCTGGTGCAGGGCGCGTACGCCTCGGAGATTTTCCGGGCGGCGATCCAGGCCATTCCGTTCGGTCAGATCGAGGCAGGCAAAGCGTTCGGCTTGAGCGGCTTCGGCCTGTTCCGACGGGTCACGCTGCCGATCATGGCGCCTTACGCCATGGCCGGGATGGCCAACCTGTGGATCAACCTGATCAAGGACAGCGCATTGATCAGCGTGGTCGGCACCAACGAGTTGCTGTACACCGCCAAGCAAGGCGCGGGCTCGACGCGTCACTACCTGTTGTTCTACCTCACCGCCGCGGCGATGTATTACGCCGTGACGCTGGTGTCCAACTACCTGTCGGGACGGCTTGAGCGACGCATCCGTCGCTGGATGCCTTTGGCTGAGTGAATGAAATGATTCCAGCGTGGATAGTTGAATACGCGGCGCTGTTGGGCCGGGGGCTGCAAACGACCATCACCATTTTGTTGATTTCCAGCGTGTTCGGTTATGCGCTCGCAGTGCTGGTGGCGCTGGCCCGGATCTCGAAAAACAAAGTGATCGCCAAGGTCAGCCTCTTCTATACCAGCGTGACGCGCGGTACGCCGTTGCTGATCCAGATCTACATCTTCTACTACGGCCTCGGCAGCCTGTTTGCGCAGTTCCCGTTGATCCGCGGCAGCTTCCTCTGGCCATACCTGCGCGACGGTTACTGGTACATCGTGTTTGCCTTGGTGGTGTCGGTAGGGGCCTATGTCGGCGAAGTGATTCGCGGCGGGTTGCTGGCGGTGCCCAAAGGGGAAATGGAAGCGGCGTCGGCGTTTGGCATGACCCCGCGCCAGTCGTTGCTGCGGGTGCGTTTGCCCAGGGCGTTGCGTCTGCTGTTGCCGACCCTGGCCGGGGAGACCGTGATGCTGCTGAAGTCCACCGCACTGGCCTCGACCATTGCGATTGTCGATCTGTTGGGCGCCGCCAACGTGGTGCGGGCGCAAACGCTGCAAGTCTATCAACCGTTGCTGTTGGTGGCCGGCGTGTATGTCTGCCTGACGTTCATGATCGAAGCGCTGTTTGCCTTTGCCGAACGGCGCGGGACACCCGTGCGCAGGTCAGTGTAATGAGTACGCCAAGGATGGTTGACCGGTCGTTGCAAGGCATTGGCCTGTGCACCTTGGGTTATACGTTCCTGGCCCTGCAGGACGCCGCCATCAAGTGGCTGGTGGCGGATTATTCGGTGGTCAGCATTCTGTTCTGGCGCGCCCTTGTGGTGGTCCTGGCCTGTCTGCTGGCCGGGCATTTGCGTTTGGTCCAGCGCGCCTGGCGCTCGCCGAGCCGACGCTTGCTGGTGGTGCGCGGGTTGTTGTCAATTGTTGCCTGGGTGCTGTATTACACGGCGGCCCGGGACCTGACCCTGGCGGAAATGACCACGCTGTATTTTTCCGCACCGATCATGGTTACGGTGCTGGCGGCGGTGATTCTCAAGGAACGCGCCAGCGGCTGGCAGTGGCTCAGCCTGATCATCGGTTTTGTTGGTGTGATCATCGCCTGCCGCCCGAGCAACCTGGTCGATCCGGTGCCGGTGGTGCTGACGTTGTTGGCGGCGATGTGCTGGGCGTTCACCTACATCCAGTTGCGCCAGGTAGATGAGCAGACGTCCGTGCTCGAACAGATGTTGATCACCAACGTGGTGTTTGTGATTTGCATGGCAGTGGCGTTGCCCTGGACCTACACACCCGCACCCACCCCCGCGTGGCTCGGGATGCTCGGCGCCGGGCTGGTCGGCGGCATCGGCCAGTTTCTGCTGTTTGCCAGTTTTCAGCGGGCCACGGCCACGTTGCTCGCACCGTTCGAATACACCGGGCTGATCTGGGCGTTCCTCTTGTCGAGCCTGATCTGGGGCACGCTGATGGACGTGTCGCTGATGGTCGGTGCCGGGCTGATCGCCGTCAGCGGCACCCTGGCGATGATCTTCGGCCGTCACCCCTCACAGGACGTCGTCGGTGCTGAATGCTCCGTGTCGCAGCCCCTTTATCCAGCAGCGACAGATGTGGAGGCCGTTGGCGGGGCTGAAGGTTTCGGGGTTCAGGCACCACTCGATCCAGAGACCGTCGAGCATCGCCGATAAGCCGATGGCAGCCAGGCGCGTGTCGTGGATCACGAAACCTTCGCTGGCCGCCATGTCATCCAGCAGTTGGCGGAGCAGGTCGAGGTAGGCACGGTAGCTTTTTTCGTGGGATTGGCTGACGTGTTCTGAGTGCCGGATCAGGCTCCAGAACACCACCCAGACCCCAAGCAATTGCGGGTCCATGACCCGAGGCGAGAAGGAACCGGTGAGGAACGCGTCCATCTTCTGCGCGGGCGTGCCGGCCTGCTGGATCTCCTGGAGCAGGGCGGTGGTCAGCTCGCTGGCGATCTTTTGATAGGTGTCGGCAATCAACGCATCGATGCTGCCGAAATGGTGATTGAGCAACCCCACGGACACCCCGGCCTCGGTGGCGATGCGGCGCACGGAAATGCCGGCGTGACCGTCGCGCACCAGGCAGCGCAGGGTGGCGGCCACCAGCATTTCGCGACGCTCGTCCGGTTCAGCGCGGCGGTTTTTTGTGGAAGGGACTGTCACAAGGATTCCTTGGGTGTGTTGCCTGGTTGGCGAGCTTAGTTGAACGTGCGTTCAATCTCCAGTTCGGCCTTGGCAACGTGTCGGTTTTTAACGTTCGTGACGCGGGAGGACAAGCAGATGGCGCAGGATGTTTCGTTCAGTGTTCGCAACAACAACGGTGACTCGGTGCAGGTCGGCGCGTGGCGCTACGACGGCCATGGCAGCGGCCCGACCGTGCACCTCCAGGCCGGGGTGCATGCGGATGAAATCGCCGGGATGCTGGTGTTGCATCTGCTGATGCAGAAGCTTGAGGTCGCCCAGGCCCAGGGGCGGCTCAACGGCCGCGTGACGGTGGTGCCGCAAGCCAATCCGCTGGGCATCGGGCAGTTTCGCCAAGGACGCCTTCTCGGTCGCTTTCACGACGCCACCGGGCATAACTTCAACCGCGGGTTCGACCAGTCGGCCGCCATGGCCCAACCCTCGACCAACGTCCAGGAATGGCAAAAAAAACTGGTGCAGCTCGCGGCCCCGGCGGACGTGATGCTCGACCTGCACACCGATGACGAAGCAATGCCCTACCTCTACGTCCACCGCCGTTTCTGGCCCCGTGGTCGTGAATTGGCCGCCGCGATGAAAATGGACGTGGCGATCATCTGGGATGACGGCGGCGATGGCTCTTTCGAAGAGACCCTCATTGCGCCATGGCTGCGCGACGGCGTCACCGACCAACGCATGGCGGCGATACTGGAGTTGCGCGGGCAAGGCGACGTCAGCGACCGGTTTGCCGAGCAGGACGCCGAAGGGTTGTACGTCTGGCTATGCGGCTGCGGGGTCATCGATGAGGCGCAGGCACCCGCTGACTGGCCCGTCGAGGCGATGGAAATGGGCCACATGGAAACCATTCTGGCGCCGCAGCCCGGCGTGTTGATCTTTGAAAAAGAACTGGGCGATTTCGTCGAAGAAGGGCAGCGCTTTGCGCGGATTCTGCGGCGGCCGGGCGATCCATCGTCCGAGATGGTTTTGGTCGCCGAGCAAGCGGGGCGCATGGTCACTCGCTATCGCGATCGGCTGGTGCCGCAGGGCATGGTGGTGGCGAAATTCACCGGCAGCCGGGTATCGCGCAACTGGAGCGGCGGGTTGCTCGATCCGAACTAGCAGAGCGCAGCCGTCATTCATGAAGGCTGCGCCCGCGGCTCAGGGCTTGCGGTCCGCCAGTTGTTCCAGCAAGTCTGCCGAAGGGATGAAAAACAAGCCGCCAGTGAAGGCAGTGCGCAAATCCAGCAAGCGGACATAATTGCCCGGTGGTCGGCCGACAATCATGTTCTCCAGCATCTGTTCAAGGGGATCGGGCGAATGGGCGTAGCCGATGAAGTACGTGCCAAACTCGCCCGCACCCGGACTGCCAAAGGGCATATTGTCGCGCAGGATCTTCACTTCTTCGCCGCCCTTGGTATCGTGGTCAAGGCACTGTGTGACCGCGGCGCTGTTTGAGACGATGGCCAGACACATGGGCGTCGAGACAGACAAGTTGGCGGCGCTTGAAATCGATGACCCTTATAAAGCGGTGGCAGTTGACGTGGCGGCACTGAAGGCCAATCCGAACCTGCCGGGTGGTTTCACGGTGACGGGGCTGGTGTACGACGTGACGACCGGGCTGATCGAAACGGTGGTTCCTTCCGGGTTGCTGCGCCCCGATTAAATGAGATGGATGTAAACTGCGCGGCTGATACGCAACAGCCCCTTTTCACCTCAAGCGCGAGATCCTCATGGCTAACCAAGACATCACGTTCATCCCTGATCCAGACCAGGACTCCATCTCCTCCGACGTTGCCGGTTTTGGTGGGCTGCTGGTCTCCACTCAGATCCCTACCCGCGCCGACGGCAGTCTGGAACTGGGTGGCATCGTCGAGCAGAGCGAATGCACGCTGCAAGCGCTCAAGTCAGCACTGGAAGGGGCTGGCAGTTCGATGGATCGGGTGTTGCACCTGACCATCTACCTCACCGACATGGCTGATCGCGCCGCGTTCAACGAGGTCTACAAGCGTTTCTTCGCCAAGCCGTGGCCGGTTCGCGCCGCTGTGGGCGTGGCCGCTTTGGCGGTCGAAGGCATGCGTGTGGAAGTCACCGCAATGGCGGCCAAGGGCTGAATTATTGAGCGGGATTGGAGCCTGTAGCGCACCAATCCCGCTCAATGTTTACGGCCGGGTTGGCAGCGGCGGGGTGCGCGGCGGGATCAAGCGTTTGCTCCCGGTGGCTTCAAACGCCGACGCCAGGCGCAGCAGCGACGAATCGTCATAGGCGCGACCGGCGAACGTCAGCCCGACAGGCATGCCGATGTCCGGCATCACGCCCATCGGCACCGTGACCGTCGGAACGCCGAGGTGGCGGATGGCGAGGTTGCCATTGGCGACCCAAATGCCATTGCTCCACGCAATGTCCGCAGACGCAGGATCGACATCGGCGTTCGCCGGGCCCACGTCGGCGACGGTCGGGAACAGCACCGCGTCCAGTCCCAAGCGATCTATCCATTGCTCAAGATCGATACGCCGCGTGTGTTCAAGCCCGCGCAAGCCATCAGGCACGGTGGTGATCTCGTTCCACGGCGTAATGCCGCGTTCAGCCATCCGCACATATTCGTCCATGCCGGCCGCCAGATCGCCCTCGCGGTTGGGCAGCGTGCCGGGGTCGTGGGGGAAAATCAGCGGCCCGTCGACGTCAACCAGGCGATTCAGTTTGGGATCGCCATTGGCCTGAAGGAAATCATCGAACGCCCAGGCCGTCAGGTCCCACAATTCGTGGTGCAGGAACTCCTTGGAGACGATGCCGCGATTGAACACGGTCGGTGCCCCCGGACGGTCGCCTTCGCAGTTGGAGACCAGCGGGAAATCGACTTCGACGACTTCAGCGCCGGCGGCTTCGAGGGCCTTGCGAGCCGCTTCCCATAGACCGATTACCGAGGCGCGGGTGTTGATGCGCTGCCCGGTCGGCCCGCCGATACCCGGCGCCTCGCTGGTGCCGGCTTCAAGATCTTTGTTGATGTACATGCGCGGCACGCCGAAACGCTTGCCGGCGAGAGCCTCAGGTTGTGCGGCCAGGTCATGATAGGAAGCGGGGCGCACCGAGGAGACACTCGGAATCGGCACCCAGGGTTGCATCCGCCACAGATCGCCGCGGGTGTCCGGGTCTTCGGCCACGACAATCTCGAGCACCTCAAGCAGGTCCGCCATGGTCCGGGCGAACGGCACGACCACGTCCATGGTCGGTGTCAGCGGCCAGTTACCGCGCACCGAAATCACCCCGCGCGAGGGCGTGTAGGCGCACAAGCCATTGTTCGATGCTGGGCCGCGCCCACTCGACCAGGTTTCTTCCGCAAGACCGAACGCGGCGAAACTGGCAGCAGTTGCGGTGCCGGCACCGTTCGACGAACCCGAAGCGAAAGGCGCGGTAAGGTAGTCCGCGTTGTACGGGCTCTCGGCACGACCATAGACCCCTCGCTGCATACCGCCGTTGGCCATGGGCGGCATGTTGGTCTTGCCCAGGCAGATGGCACCGGCACCGCGCAGGCGTTCGATGGTGAACGCATCGCGATAGGCAATCAGATTGGCGAAGGCCGGGCTTCCGGAGGCGGCGGTCAGCCCCTTTACCAGATAGCTGTCCTTGGCCGTGTAGGGGATGCCGTCGAGCGGGCCCAGCGTTTCGCCTTTGGCCCGACGGGCATCCGACGCTTGCGCTTCCTTGAGCGCGTCGGGGTTGCGAACCACCACCGCGTTGAGGGCGGTAGGGGTGTCGGCGCCGTCGTAGGCATCGATCCTGGCGAGATAAGCCTCTACCAACTCGACCGCCGTGGTCTGGCCGGATTCAAGCGCAGCACGCAGTTGCGCAATGGAAACCTCAGTGACTTCAATCATGCTGTGACCGCCGGCGGCTGATGGGAGACGTGGGATTCAGGGGCATCACTTATCTGAAAATGGGGGTTCATATCGATTCTCGTTGCACTGCATGACGCGGGGCAGGGGCTGGACGGGTGACCTGAGCGTTGCATTTTGGCATTAAGCCGGTGGCAGAGGAAACGCTGTGCGCAGATCGTGCCGGACGGGGGCGCCGTCAGTCAGTGACGCTCGAGCGGTGGACGAGCGACAACTATCATGAGGCGGGTCAAAACCATCATGAAGCAGGTGATCACTGTATGAAGAAGGACGAGCCCGTTGCACAGGCTGCCGTGACGCAGGACGCCTCGGCGTTGATAGACGACAGAATCAAGGAACTGGGCGATTGGCGGGGCGAGATGCTCGGTCACATTCGAACGTTGATCCGTCAGGCCGATCCCGAGGTGGTCGAGGAATGGAAGTGGCGGGGCGTGCCGGTCTGGTCTCACGCCGGGATCCTGTGCACCGGGGAGACCTACAAAAGCGTGGTCAAAATGACCTTCGCCCAAGGCGCCGCGCTGGAGGATCCGGCAGGGCTGTTCAATGCCAGCCTGGAAGGCAATACCCGACGTGCCATTGATGTGCATGAGGGCGAAAAGCTCGATGAAAAGGCGTTGAAGGCACTGATCAAGTCCGCCGTGGCGCTCAACCTGTCGCGGGCGGCCGCTCGGCGTAAACCGGTCAAGTGAGCACAAATCGGGAGAACACCAGCGCAATTTTTTGTGGGTAGTACCAATTGGCCATCACCTCCGTTAGAGTGTGCGCCGCCCGAGAGACGGATCCCGGGCACATTCTCATGGAGTTTTTCAGTGAAGTACCTCAGTAAAGTTGTCGCGGTTGCTCTGTTCGGTCTGGTTTTGGCGGGTTGCACCGGTGCCCCGATGAACACCCAGCATTATGACGCCAGCCAATACACCGTCCTCGGCCACAGCGAAGCATCCGCTACCGGCCTGTTGCTGTTTGGTGTGATCCCGATCCGGCAGAACAGCCGTTTTGTTCGCGCGCAAGACGCGGCGATCAAAGCCAAGGGCGGCGACGCGATGATCAACACCCAAGTGCAGGAAAACTGGTTCTGGGCCTGGGTCCTGACCGGTTACACCACCAAAATCTCCGGTGATGTGGTCAAGCTGAAAAACGTTCAGTAAGCGCAGAGTCCTGCTGATAGGTGGGGGGGCGTTGACGAAGAAGCCCGCACAAGGCGGGCTTCGGATTTCGAGTAGGTGGCCAGTGCTGGTTTCTGGCTTACAAGGTTTATCAGGACTCTGACAGAACAGTGTTATGTACTTCTGCTTCACACGGCGTAAGGGCTGGATCTCAGCGCGGAGATCTTTCTAACCGTGTACCCTTCGGGACGTGCCCCACGTCTCCTTGCTATCCGCTTGCGCATCAGTCTGCGTCTTCACCTACACCTTCAGAATAGCAAAGCATGCGCAGTGTAAAGCGCGCTCTTTAGACCGATTTCGTCCTGTGAAAAACACGGCAGGACGGAAAACTGCTATCGGCACGGCCCACCCCGAAAGGCAGGCTGTTCCAGCGGGCCGGATCACACCAGATTGATCTCGACATCGATGTTGCCACGGGTCGCTTTGGAGTACGGGCAGGTTTGATGAGCCGCGTCCACCACGGCGCGGGCGACGGCTGGATCCAGGCCTGGAAAGCTGACATTGAGGCGTGCCTGGAGGAAAAAAGCGTTATCGGTTTTGCCCAGGTCGATTTCGGTATCCACGGCCACGTCGCTCGGAAGTGTCACGTTCAATGCGACCGCCGCTTTACCCATCGCACCGATAAAACACGCCGACCAACCCGCCGCCAGCAACTGTTCCGGATTGGTGCCGCTGCCTGACGAACCGGGCGGGGACAGCTTGATGTCCAGGCGTGCGTCCGAACTTTTGGACTGACCGTCACGGCCGCCGGTGGTGTGGGTTTTGCCGGTGTACAGCACAGTGTCGATTTGATTGATCATGGCAAGTTCCTGCTGAGGGTATAGGGCTTGTGTGTTCAGGTCGCGGGTTCAGGGAAGTCCTTGCGACGTGGCGCACTTTTGCACCCTCATGTCGTGCGTGTGTGTCTGGAACCGGCCGTTGTGTATCGCTGTGTAAGATCGCCGGCGAACATACAGATCGATACAATTCTGCCCGTCGGAATCGCATCTGATAGGCTTCTGCGCCAGACAATTCCCACTTTCAGGCGCACTCAATGTTCAACATTCGTGTCATGACCCTGGACGATTACGAAACCGTCATCGAACTGTTGCGGCGCACGCCCGGCGTCTCGCTGCGTGACGCAGACTCGCGTGAATCCACTGCCCGCTATCTGGAACGCAACCCCGGGTTGAGCTTTGTGGCGCAAGTCGACGGCGTGGTGTGCGGTTGCATCATGTCGGGCCACGACGGGCGTCGAGGGTACTTGCAGCACCTGATTGTCGAGCCGGCGTTTCGGCGTCAGGGCATTGCGAATGCGTTGGTGGAGCGTTGCCTGTCGAGTCTTGAGCCACTCGGTATCCTCAAGTGCCATCTCGATGTGTTCAAGACCAATGAGGCGGCGGCCCGCTATTGGCAACGTCAGGGCTGGACGCTACGGACGGATATCGATCGGTACTCGTTTACCCGGTCGGGCAATACGAACGCCTGACCGAGTAAGAACGACACCGTCCTGTAGCAGGCTTCGCCAGCTGCTAGGCTCTCACTTAGCGCCCCTAAGCCGCTCACGTCATCGTTGGGTCGCCGGGAGCCTAAAATGAAATGCGCATTTCTGACGCTCATAGCCCTACTCACCTGCTCATCGGCCATGGCATCACCGCCAGATGGAGAAGTACTTTTTCAAGATAACTGTGTTGGTTGTCACGGGCCTCGAGGCGCGGGAGGATCGGCGCCCAAGCTGGCCGGAGATGCCAGTGAGTGGAAATCAAAAGTATTCGAGCGCGCCGTGCTGAGCGGTATCGACGACCATGGGAAGCCTCTGAAGGCGCCAATGCCGCATTGGGCTAGCGCTAGCTTCAAGTCTGACAACGGTGTAAAGCCAAGCAAACTTGAAATTGATGCCATTCAGAAATACCTGCATCAGCAACAGTAGTGTGTTTGCTTCGACCGAATGCTTTCGTTTCGGCGACATGTTTTTCACGCAGTGCTCACAGACTGGAGCGCAGATTACCCTTGCTCCTTTGAAAAATCCCCATTTGGCCCGCCCGCATGCGGGCCATTTTTTTGGCTGCGCGGGCCATCGCAAAAACTCATTTAGCACTGGCGGCTACCGGTTATGAAGGGACGCTTTAGGGGGTGGATTCAACCGGTTGATTCAACAGTTTGGCTAAATCGTTCAGCGGTCTACCGATCATGAGTCTCGTGGGTTTGGCAGTTCTGATTAACACGCGAACCGCTTTTCTGCCTGAAGAGGTCAACTGTCTGACATTCCTACGGTCAGCCATCCCCAGCTCACTCCTCCAACCCCGCCCGCCGCAGTCCCTCCGTAAACCGTGCAAGGTCCTCCGCACGCTGAATAGGCAGCCAATCCCTCAGATTAGAAACCCGCAACAACGGATCCAGCGCTCGCAGGTGCTGCATGGCCTGCTTCGCTTTGTCCATGCGTCCGCTGAGCGCGTAACTGGCCGCCACCAAGGCCACCGGGGCCAGCAGATTGGGTAGGTTGCCCAAGGCTTTTTCCGCCCATTGCGTAGCGAGGTCGAAGCGGCCGGCGAAGAAGTGCGCGAGCGACATCCCAATCTGCATCCTGAACATTTCGGGGTCCACCGGACTCAAGCGAACGGCATGGGTCAAGTCCTTGATGGCGCCTTCAGTTTCACCGCGCAGCGCGCGCAAGACGCCGCCCAGGAACCAGGCGGGGGCGAGGTTAGGGTTGAGCAGGCGTGCCCTGTCGAGGAGAGCAATGCCGCCATCGACATCACCGGCCAGATGAGCAAGCGCATGTCCGCCGCGCGTCAACGCGACGGCATCGTCGCGTCCGAGTGTCACCGCCAGGCGCGCAAGCCGTGTGCCTTCGGCGATTTCGGCAGGCCGGTCGCTCATCCAGCCATTGAGCTTGCGCCAGAAGTGGCACCAGGCGGCCATGCCATAGGCTGAGGCGAATTCGGGGTCGAGTTCTATGGCTGTGTTGAACATCGGCAGGGCATCTGCGATGGCTTCGCGGGTGCCGCTGTGCAGTTTTGCCATGGCCCTCAAGTAATAATCGTAGGCGTCCAGGCTTTCGGTGGGTTTGCGTTTGGCGCGTTCGATTTCTGCCCGTTCCAGTTGCGGCGCGATGGCACCCACGACACTTTCGGCGATTTGATCCTGCAACTCGAAGATGTCGTCGATCAGGCCTTCGAAGCGTTCCGCCCAGAGGTGCGTGCCACTGGTCGCGTCGATGAGCTGCCCGGTGATGCGCACCTTGTTCCCGCACTTGCGCACGCTGCCTTCGAGCACGTAGCGAACGCCCAACGTCTGACCGATGCCCTGGATGTCCACCGCCTGACCTTTGTAGGTGAAGCTCGAATTGCGCGCGATGACGAACAGCCAGCGGATCCTTGAAAGGGCGACGATGATGTCCTCTACCACGCCGTCGGCGAAGTATTCCTGCTCTGGATCGCCGCTCAGATTCTGGAAGGGCAAGACCGTAATCGACGGTTTGTCCGGGAGAAGCAGCGCAGAGGAGGGCGTTTGCCTGGAGGCCGCGTGTTCGTCGACGCCAGGGTGTCGTGCTTGCTCGCTGTTGTCGACGTTGATGTGCCCGACGAAGCGGTAACCCTTACGGGCAATTGTGCGGACAAGGCGCTGCTCTTCGCCCGTATCGCCGATGGCTTTACGCACCGCATTGATGTGGCTGGTGATCGTCGACTCCGAGACGATCCGGCCGCTCCACACGGCTTTGAGGAGGTCGTCCTTGCTGACAACGCAATCGCGGTTGCACACCAGGTACAGCAATAGATCGAAAGTCTGTGGCCCGACGGCCACGACTTGCCCACGCAAGGTCAATTCCCGGCGCTCTTGATCGAGCACGAAGTCTTCAAACGCGAATTGCAACGTGGGCGTCCCCTGGCAAAGCGCCTTCAACTCCGTGTCCCAGGCTGCTGGTGATATTTAGTTGAGATTGATAATACGACAGCTCGAAACCCGTTGCATGGTCCACGGTGACGATGGACGAATAACCACTGCTTTGGACGCAAATCCAAGCGTTCATGAAGGTAAATCCAAGCCCGCTGCAAGGACTTGCCGCGTGCGCGCATGCAATCTCTCTACACCGACGCAATGGTTGCCGTCGACACGTGGAGAACAGCCATGAAGATCGTAGTTATCGGAGGCTCCGGCCTCATCGGATCGAAACTTGTGAACACCCTTCGCGAGCGCGGCCACGACGCGGTCGCCGCCAGCCCCAGCACGGGCGTGAACAGCATCACCCGCGAAGGCCTGGCCGCAGCGATGGATGGTACTGACATCGTTGTGGACGTGGCGAACGCGCCGTCGTGGGAAGACCAGGCCGTGCTTGATTTTTTCGAAACATCGACGCGTAACCTGCTGGCCGCCGAAGCGGCCGCCGGGGTTCGTCATCACGTAGCCCTGTCGATCGTCGGTAGCGAACGCCTTCCCGACAGCGGTTATTTTCGGGCCAAGGTCGCGCAGGAAAACCTGATCAAGGCATCCGGCATTCCTTACACCCTCCTGCGTGCCACGCAGTTCTTCGAGTTTGTCGAAGGTATCGTCCAGTCGTTCGCCGTCGGCGAGGAGTTTTGTGTCTCGCCGGCGCTGATCCAGCCGATAGCGTCCGACGATGTGGTGGCGGCGCTGGCCGATGTGGTGCTGGCAGCACCGGTCAATGGCACGGTTGAAGTGGGTGGCCCGGAAGCGATGCCGATTGACGAACTCGCCAGGCGTTTTCTGCGGGCGACTGGGGACAGCCGCAAGGTCCTGCCGGACGTGCACGCCCGTTACTTCGGCGCCGTGCTCGACGATCAATCGCTGGTGCCTGGCAAGAATCCACGGCTGGGGGCGATCTGCTTCGAAGACTGGATCGCTCAATCGAAGGCCCGATAACGGCCCGCACCCTCACATTCCCACCCACGAAGGAGCCATCCCATGGTTACTCGAATCCTGTTGGCCGCGGCCTTCGCAGTGCTATCGATCAGCGCAGCGTCCGCCGCTGAGCCGCCCCACGGTAAGGTGACGGTCGTGTTCGACCGTCCCATTCCCAATCTTCCTGGCAAGAGCATGAAAGGCGTCGTCGTCGAGTACGGGCCGGGCGCTGCGTCGCCGGCCCACACCCATCCAAAAACGGCCTTCATCTATGCAACGGTCCTGGAAGGCTCGTTTCGCATCAAGGTCAAAGGCGAACCGGAAAAGATCTACACCGTCGGCCAAAACTTCGTAGAGGAGCCGGGCTCCGTGCATGAGGTCAGCGCCAACGCCAGCGATACCGAGCCTGCACGCCTGCTGGCAGTGTTCGTCCTCGACACCAACGAAAAGGAACTCGTCACACCGATCAAAAAATGAGCCGGTCAACGCGCTCGTGAATGTTCGACAGCCGGGCGGCAGACTCTGCCGCCCGGCGGCAGCGGTTGTTCCAGGCACTGAACAGGAAATAAAAATATGAACTCGCTCCAGGACAATGCCGCCATTGGCGCTGACGCCGGCACTCCTGTTGTCATTGCGCCGCGAAGCAAGCGCCAGACCATCGGCAAACTGCTGTGCGTCGCTGCTGTAGGGGTTATGGCGGCCTGGGTGGTTATTGCATTTTCGAGTGGTGTGACCTCGACCGATAATGCCTATGTCCGCGGTGATGTTACGTCGCTCGCCGCCAAAGTCGGTGGCTATGTCACAGCGCTGGAGGTTGAGGATAATCAGACTGTACGGGCCGGTGACGTGCTGTTTCGTATCGATGAGCGCGACTATCGCGCCAGACTGGCGCAAGCGGAGGCCAATGTCAGCGCAGCCCGGGCACGCCTGACCCATGTCGATGCACAGATCCAGTTGCAACATGCGTTGATTCGACAGGCCGAAGCGCAACGCCGTTCGG
Source organism: Pseudomonas sp. URMO17WK12:I12 (assembly GCF_000514395.1). NCBI lineage: Bacteria > Pseudomonadati > Pseudomonadota > Gammaproteobacteria > Pseudomonadales > Pseudomonadaceae > Pseudomonas > Pseudomonas sp. URMO17WK12:I12. Next base: position 134,765 of record NZ_AZVV01000013.1, on the reverse strand, counting down.
CCACCGCCGAGATGAGCCTGGCGACCAAGACCCATGACCGCAGCCGCCAGTTGATCGTCAGCAACGCGGTCAGCCAGGCACTGGTCGATGAAACCGGCACCGCGCAATCCAGAGCCGAGGCGTCGGTTTCGGCTGCTTCGGCAACGGTCGAGGCGCAACAACAAAACATCGCCGTGTTCGTGGCCGAACGAGCGGCGGCCGAGGCGGCTGTGTCGCAAGCGCAGGCCGCGCGTGATCTCGCGCAGATCGATCTTGACCACACCGTGGTGCGTGCGCCGGTGGCGGGTGTTGTCGGCAACCGGCAGATTCGACTCGGCCGGTTCGTGACACCGGGCGTTGCCTTGCTCGACATCGTGCCGGTCAACGATGTATGGGTCGTGGCCAATTTCAAGGAAACCCAGCTCGAAACCCTCCATCCCGGCCAGCGTGTGCGTATCACGGTCGATGGCTATCCCGACCAGGCCATTGCCGGCGTGGTCGACAGTTTTGCACCGGGCAGTGGTTCGGCGTTTAGCTTGCTACCGCCCGACAACGCGACCGGTAACTTTGTGCGTGTCGTGCAGCGGGTTCCGGTAAAGATCCGCTTTGCCCACAACCCAATGCCGGGGCGCATCGTGCCGGGTCTGTCCGCGCGGGTTGAAGTGGCGAGCGGGGATGACTCATGAACACGACTGTCGCCACGCGCAGCCCTGTCAGTGCCACCTCCGGCGTGCTGCTCATGACGGGGATCGTGCTGGCCACGTTGACGGAAGCGATCGCCAGCACCGTTCTATCGCTCGGACGCGGCGACATTATCGGCGACACCTATGCCACGCCTGATGAGTTCGCCTGGCTGGACGTTGGCTACATCGCGCTAAAGCTGATCGGGTTCATGACCGCCCCGTGGCTGTTGAGCCGTTTCTATCCGCGTCATGTGATCACCGGCTCAACACTGTTAATGGGGCTGGCGTGCTGCATGGCCGCCATTACCGCTCAGTTGGACCTGCTGGTTGCGCTTCGCGTTATCCAGGGTTTCGCTGCGGGGATCCTGCTGGTCGGGGGGCAGGCGCTGATATTTCGCGCGTATACGCGGTCCTGGCAGCCAATCCTGCAAGCCCTGTTCGCCATGGGTTCGGTGGTCGCACCCGGGACGGTCGCGCCGGCCCTGCAAGGGTGGCTGATCGACAGCCAGTCCTGGACCTGGATTTTCTTCAGCGTGGTGCCGCTGGCCTTGGCGGCGTCCGGTCTTTTGCTCATCGCCGACCACCCGGTGCCTGCCAGTGCGCGACAACGCTCCTTCGACTGGCTCGGCTTCGCACTGATCGCTACGACGCTGTTCTGTTTCACCTACGTGCTCAGTCAGGGCAGCCGCTGGGACTGGTTTGAGGAACCGCACATTCTGTTGCTGACGATGCTTGGCGGCGGCGCGTTGCTGGCATTTATCGGTCAGCAACTGTTGGTCAAAGGCCAGGGGCTGTTCGATTTCACCGTGTTCAAATCGAGCGAATTTACCTTTGCCTTTATCGTCAGTTTCGTCGCCGGTGCTGCGTTGTTCGGCAGCGCGTTCCTGATTCCGGCGTTTGCCCTGTCGGTGCTCGCGTTCACCCCGACGGAGGCCGGCCTGCTCTTGTTGCCCAGTAGCGGTTTTTTTATCGGTTCACTGTTTATCGCGGCCTTTCTCTTCAAAGTCCGCCACGTTCCCCCTGTGGCGACCGTGCCCTTTGGCATCCTGATGATCATGGGGGCCATGTGGATGCTGTCCGGTTCGACCAGCGAAAGCGGCACGGCCAGCATGATGACCGCCATCCTGCTACGAGGCCTGGGCCTTGGTTTCCTGTTTCTGTCGATCACGCTGATCGCCTTCAGCGACCTCAACAGCCGCAACCTCGCCTGTGGCATTGGCCTGTTCAACACAGGGCGGCAATTGGGGGGCTTGATGGGCGTCGCGGGGCTCCAGACGCTGATCGAGCATCACGTTGTCATCAATAGCGCGGTCCTTGGTGCCAACGTTACGCCAGGAGGGAACGCACTCATCGAACGGCTGACCACCACAGGTGCGATGCTGGCGGGAAAGGGCATGGACCCAGTCTCCGCCGGTCGTGCCGCGACGAGCCTGTTGGGCAAGGTCGTGACAGGGCAGGCTACTGTGATTGCTTTTGATACCGCGTTCTTCGCAGTCGCGATGCTCTTTGTCGTTGCTGCCCCTCTGTTGGTTATTCTCAAGATTGGACTGTCGCGATACGCGAAAGCGCCTGCGATGCGAGCCGTAGCCGAAGTCGAAAATGGCTAGTACGAGCTCACCCAGCGGCCTGAGGTGTACAAACCAGCCGACAAAAAAAAGCCGCCCCAAAAGGCAGCCCAAAAAAAAGCACGCGGTGTATGGCGTCAGTATTGTTGGCGCAAGGTTACACAATGATGACGGTTGGGCGCGCATGCGCCCCCGTCGGTCTCAATATACTTGCGGCACGATCAGTTCCGGTGGCGTCGGGCTGCGCGTGTAGTGTTCCTGGCGCACGCGTTCTGGCAGCTCGATCACCGGGGATTGCACTTCTTCATACGGCATCTGCCCCAGCAGGTGGTGGATGCAATTGAGTCGGGCCTGTTTCTTGTCGTTGGCCTGCACTACCCACCACGGCGCTTCGGCGATGTGGGTGCGGTCCAGCATGATTTCCTTGGCCTTGGTGTACGCCTCCCAGCGACGGCGGGATTCCAGGTCCATCGGGCTGAGCTTCCATTGCTTGAGCGGGTCATGAATGCGGCTGAGGAAGCGCAGGTGCTGTTCCTGGTCGGAGATCGAGAACCAGTATTTGATCAGCTGGATACCGGAACGGGCGAGCATCCGTTCGAACTCCGGCACGGTGCGGAAAAACTCTTCGTATTGGTCGTCGTTGCAGAAACCCATGACCTTCTCGACGCCCGCACGGTTGTACCAGCTGCGGTCGAACAGCACGATTTCGCCGGCGGCCGGCAGGTGCGAGACATAGCGCTGGAAATACCATTGGGTGCGCTCGCGGTCGTTGGGGGCGGGCAGGGCGGCGACCCGGCAGACTCGCGGATTGAGCCGCTGGGTGATGCGCTTGATCACGCCGCCTTTGCCCGCTGCGTCGCGTCCTTCAAACAGGATCACCACTTTATGCCCGGTTTTCACCACCCAGCTTTGCAGCTTGACCAGTTCACCCTGCAGGCGGAACAGCTCGCTGAAATAGCGGCGACGCTGTTCTTTTTCGCGGCTGTCACCGACGTGCTCATCGAACAGTGCGTTAAGGTCGTGTCCGTCCTCCATCAACTCCAGTTCCAGCTCTTCGTCGCTGTGGTCGAGCAGCTCACGATGGATACGTTGAATCAGGGTGTCGTTGTCTAAATGCATGGTCCGAGTCCCGACAGAGGTGGAGGTGGCCATGCTAGGCCGGGGGATGTGACGGACAAGTGACGATGAAGACATAGTGAAAAAAACCGTGGTGTCATCTTGGTGTCACCTAACCCATGGCAGGATCCTCGCAAACCGTCTTGAGCGCTCAGCGGAACTCCGTCCGCGGGCTGATGAAATTGCCAGGAATCCGCCCCATGAAAGGAGACGCCTCCCTGTTTGCAGCCATCGACCTGGGCTCCAATGCGTTTCGCATGATGATTGGCCAACCGGTCAAACGGAACCAGAAGTGGATGATTCACGAGGTGAAAACCCTGCGTGAACCTGTCCGTTTGTCGGAGGGTTTTCAGGGCGGAGCGCTGGATGAAATGGCGCTGGACCGTGGCTGGCAGGCGCTCTCGCGATTCGGCAAAAAGCTACGCGGATTCGAACCTGGGCGGGTGCGGGCGGTGGCGACCAGCGCAGTGCGCGAGGCCGACAATGCACAACTGTTTTTGGCGAGCGCCGAGCGTCATCTCGGCTTTCGCATCGATGTGATTTCCGGGCACGAAGAGGCGCATCTGGTGTACGCCGGTGTGGCCCATTCGATCCCCAGTCCGCTTAGCATGCGACTGGTGGTGGACATCGGCGGCGGTTCCACCGAGTTGATTCTGGGGCAGGGCACTCAACCGCTGTTGACCGAGAGCATTGCGATTGGCAGCGGCACCTTTGGCGCGCGTTATTTTTCCGGTGGTTGCATCACGGCTCCGGCACTGCTGGAGGCGGAACGGGTGGCCACGCTGCAGTTTGAAAAAGTCGCGCGGCGTTATCGAGCGTTGGGTTGGCAGCAGGCCATCGGCTCGTCGGGGACCGCACGGATGCTCGCCAAAGTGCTCAAGGCCAACGGCATGAACGACGACGGCGAAAGCGGCATCACCTACAGCGGCCTGCTGCGCCTGTCGTTGCGCCTGCTGGAAGTGGGGCATGTGAAACAGCTCAAGTTGGCCGGCTTGCAAAACCACCGTTTGAGCACCTTGCCGGGTGGGCTGGTGGTGATGCTGGCGGCGTTCAAAGTCTTCGGTATCTCGCAGATGACGCCTTCCGAGGGCGGGTTGAGGTTCGGGGTCCTGCATGGCCTGATGGCCCGGCATTGAACCCCGAGCCCCCGTTCTAGACACCGTCAATGAGGCGAGGCAACGCCAGCGGGTTTGCGTCTCGCAACACCTGCGGCAGTAGCGCTTGCGGAAAACCCTGGTAAGCCACCGGGCGCAAGAACCGCTCAATCGAGGTCATGCCGACCGACGTGAAGCGGCTGTCCGACGTCGCCGGAAACGGTCCACCGTGAACGGTGGCAAACGTCACTTCCTGCGGGTGCGCGAAGGCATTGACGACGATGCGTCCGGTGCGGCGCTCCAGCACGGGCAACAAGCGCTGCGCCAAGGGCAGATCCTCATCCTCAAGGTGCATGGCCGCCGACAGTTGCCCCCGCAGCGAACGCGCCACAGCGAGCATTTCTGCCTCATCCCTGACGTTCACCAACAGCGCTGACGGGCCGAAGACTTCTTCAGCCAGCAGCGCTTCGCTCAGGAATTGATCGCCGTCGACTTCCAGCAACGCTGAGGCGCCCTCCAGTGCCGCAATGGCCGGTGAACCTTCGCCAATACGCCGTGCCCCTGCGTCCTCGATCTGGCCAAGACCGTTCAAATAGGCTGCGTGAATGCCGGGTGTCAGCATCGGTCGCGCTGACGCCTCGTTGACGCGCTTGATCATCGCGGCGCGCATGGCCTCAAAGCCAGGCCCGTCGATGGCAATCAACAGCGCGGGTTTCAAGCAGGCTTGCCCGACGTTGACCAGCATGCGCTCGATAAAGCCGTCACCGATCAGCGCACCTTTTGCCGCCTGCGCATGGGGCAGGATGAACGTCGGGTTGATGCTGGTCATCTCGGTGAACACCGGAATCGGATCGGGACGCCGTTGCGCACGGCGATACAGCGCCATGCCGCCACGTTCCGAACCGGTGAACGTCACCGCTTTGATCAGCGGGTGATCGACCAGCGCTTCACCGATGGCGTTACCGTCACCGCGCACCATCGAGAACACGCCTTCGGGCAGATCGTGCGCTTGCACGGCGTCGCGGATGGCGTGTGCCTGAATTTCCGAAGCCCCGGGATGCGCGTTATGCGCCTTGAGGATCACGGTTGCGCCAGCGGCCAGTGCCGAAGCGGTATCACCGCCGGCAACCGAATAGGCGATAGGGAAGTTGCTCGCGCCGAAAATCGCTACCGGGCCGAGGGCGATCTTCTGCAAACGATGGTCCATGCGCGGACGCGGCTGACGATCAGGTTGTGCCGGATCAATGGCCAGTTGCAGGAAGCGTCCTCTGCGTACGACATCGGCAAACTGGCGAAACTGGGTGGCGGCTTTTATCGCTTCGCCCTCCAGTTGCGCCTCGGGCACGCCGGTTTCGAGTGCGGCTCGGGCCGCCAGCGCCTGACGGACCTTATCGAGATTGTCGGCGATGCTGTCGAGGAACGCGGCGCGCTTGGCCAGCGAGGTATGGCTGTAAACATCGAACGCTGCATCAGCGAGGGTCGCGGCCCGGTCGACGTCGGCCGAGCCACCCAGGGCGAAATCCGGTTCAATCAACTGGTTCGTGGCAGGGTTGAGCGCCTTCATCGTTCCTTCAGAACCGCTCACATCACGAGCGCCGATCATGAGCTTGCCTGTCAAGTTCATGGGCGGTCACCTTGGGTCAGCGTGGCGATAAGTTCGGGTGTGGTCACGATGGAATGAGCGAACGTAGGACCATTCAGTTCATGGGCCGAGTGCATCATTTCAGGCTTGAAGGCCGCCGTGGCGTCGCGCACCAGGGTGACGTGATAGCCCAGTTCTTGCGCGTAACGTGCGGTAGCCTCGATGCAGGTATTGGCCAGCAACCCAACGATAATCACGTGGGTAATGCCTTTCTGCTTAAGGCGGAAATCAAGGTCGGTGTTGGCAAAACCGCTCGAGCCCCAGTGCTCCTGAACGACGATGTCGCCGTCCTTCGGCGCGAAATCCGGGTGCCATTCACCACCCCATTCGCCACGCGCGAAGTGATGCATGTGCATGATCTTGCATTGGGTGGGGCTCGGGTGATCCCAGTTTTCGTAGTCGCCTTTTTCCCAGCGGTGGTGCGGTACGATGACCACCGGAATGTCGAGGGCGCGGACGGTGCGGTCGAGTGCGCGCAAGTTGTCGAGCAGGCCGACTTGGGCGGCGATCGGTTCGATCAATGGATAGACTTTGCCGCCCTCGGAGAGGAAGTCGTTGTAAGGATCGACCAACAGATAAGCGGTTCTGTCGAGGGGATAGAGGGCTTTTGACATGGCGGTGTTCTCCTGGAATGTTGAGTGACCGATGTCCGGCGCTTGCCCGGATATCATGTTGATATGATAATCATAGTAACCGCAAGAGAGGCAAGACCGCATGTCGGTAAATACACCTGTTCCTGAAACCCTGTGCCCGATTTCACGGGCCGAGGCCGTCGTCGGCGACCGCTGGACGGTTCTGGTGCTGCGCGAGTTGTTCATGGGCAGCCATCGATTCGACGAGATCCAGGCGCAAACCGCCGGGACCCCGCAAATGATCGCCACCCGTCTCAAACGCCTGGAGGCTGACGGGCTGGTCGTGCGCCGCGCCTACAGCGAGCGGCCCCCGCGCTACGAGTACCACCTGACGCCCAAAGGCGATGCGTTCTATTCCGTGGTGCTGGCACTGCGCGCCTGGGGTGAAACCTGGTGCAAGTCAGAGGAGGAGGGGCTGGCGGTCGTTTACACCCACGCCACCTGTCGACATCCCGCAGGGCTGGGGCCGTTGTGCGCACATTGCGGCGAACCGTTGCGCCGTGGCGAACTGATCAGCACACCCAGCGAAGCCTACGCCGCTGAACGCAAAGCACGACGTGACGCCTTCAAGGGGGGGCGTGGGGCGGATCCGGTCGCAGTGGTTCAGGGTCAATGAGCGCATTGAAGTGAGTCCCCGGTGAATGTCAGCTGTCTGGTGACGGTGGGCATTTCTGCAGACAGTCGGTCTTCGCGGGCGCATGTTTGTATCGCTACGTATCCGCGGGGCCAGCAGCCAACTTCGCATACAAAACCATGGCCTGCGTGACACGAGCGGGATACACCGCACCCTCTAAATGGGCTCACCGTATTGACGGCAATCATTGGAGAATCGCGATGTCCCGTATCACTTCCCGCAACACTGCTGGCCGCTCAGGCATTGCCCTTGCCGTTCTTTCACTGGCAGCTTTCGCGAGTTTTTCGCAGGCTGGCGAATCAGGCCATGAGGCGCAGCCTGGCAAAAGCTGGCAGTCCGGCATCCACCGTACCGATCTGGTGCGCAAAGACCTGGGGGCGGCCGAGCGTGAGGTGATTCAGGTGCGTGTCGATTTCGATGCCGGCGTGACCTCGCCTAAACACTCGCATCCCGGAGTGGAAGTGGCTTATGTTATCGAAGGTTCGTTTGAGTATCAGCTGGAGGGCCAGCCACCGGTCACGCTCAAGGCTGGCGATTCACTGTACATCCCGGAGGGCACGGCGCATGTCGCGAGGAACGTGGGTGGCGGTAAAGCGTCGGAGCTGGCGACGTACATTGTGAAGAAAGGCACGCCGCTGCTGGTGTTGGAGAAATAATCAGTGACCGCCCGATGCGTGGCATCGGGCGATTCTGTCAGCGCTGGCCTGGCCAACCCGCCTGGCGCAATGCCTTGAGCAACGTTTGCGCATCCAGTCCTTTCACCGTATGGCCGTTGCCTTCCACCGTGTCAGACGCCAGTAGCGCATTGATGATGGCTTCTTCCACGGCCTCGGTCGCGGCCAGAAACAACTCGCTGATGTGATCGTTGTTGACCATGCGCAGGTTGTCGCATGTCGGCGCGCCTTTGCCTTCATAGGCGGCGGGTGGCACGTGCTGGTTGCCGGTGGCGAAGGCAATGAAGATGTCACCGCTGTGGTCCTCGTTACCGCCACCGGTGCGGGCCAATCCCAGGCTGGCACGCTGCGCGAGGCGTGTGCACTGGTGCGGCAGCAACGGCGCATCCGTGGCCAGGCAGACGACGATGGAACCCATGCCCGGATAGGGTAGCGAGGCTTTGAGGAAGGGTGAGTCGACCTGTTCCATGTAGCGCCCGACCGGGTAACCGTCGACACGCAACTCGTTGCGAATGCCATGGTTGGCCTGGACGATGGCGCCAACGGTCCAGCCGCCTTGCGCCGGGCTCAAGCGTCGCGAGGACGTGCCAATCCCGCCTTTGAACTCATGACAGATCATCCCGCTGCCACCGCCTACTGCGCCTTCGATCACCGGTCCGTCGACGGCATTGCGCTGTGCCTGGGCCACGTGCTCGGGCTTGACGTGGAAACCATTGATGTCGCTGAGCAAGCCATCGAACGTCTCCAGCACCACCGGCATGTTCCAGTACAACCGGCCGTCATCGGGCTGGGCCTGTCGGTCCAGCGCAATCAGCGCATCGCGCACCACGCCCAGGCTGTGGGTGTTGGTGAAGGCGATCGGGCTGGTCAGCAGGCCGGCTTCGCGAATCCACTCAAGACCGGTAGCGTCACCGTTGCCATTGAGCACATGCACACCGGCAAAGCACGGTTGCTGGTTGGTGGAACCGGCACGCGGTTCGATCAGGGTGACGCCGGTGTGGATGTCACGACCGCTGTCGGTACGGCCACGCACTTCACTGTGGCCGACGCGGACGCCGGGTACATCGGTGATGGCATTGAGGGGGCCGGGTTGCAGTTGGCCGAACTGAATGTTCAGGTCACGGGCACGTGGTTTCATGGGGTTTCTCATCTTCAAATCGTGGCAGAAAATTGGGCTTTTCGATAACCGTCAAATAGTCACAAAACCTGTGGGAGCGAGCTTGCTCGCGAGAGCGGTGGATCAGTCGCCATCGATGTTGAAGGTGATGGCCCCATCGCGAGCAGGCTCACTCCTACAGGGTTCTCACTGGCCGTTTTTGACCTTGCTCCAGACCCGCGTGCGCACTCGTTCAGTCGCCGGCGGCAGCGGTTGAAGGGTGAACAACGTGGCCAGCGCTTCAGCCGACGGATACACCGCCGGGTTGGTGCGGGTCGCTTCGGCCACCAACGGTGTCGCGCTGCGGTTGCCGTTGGGGTAGTTCAGGTGATCGCTGACCGGGGCGATGACTTCGGGGCGCATCAGGTAGTCGATAAAGGCCAGGCCTTGTTGCGGATGCGGTGCGTCCTTGAGCAGCACCAGCGTGTCGAACCAGACCGGCGCGCCTTCCTTCGGCAGGCTGTAGGCGATCTTCACGCCGTTGTTGGCCTGCTCGGCGTTGGTCTTGGCTTCCAGCATCGCGCCAGACCAGCCCACCGCCACGCAGATGTTGCCGTTGGCCAGGTCGCTGATGAATTTGGACGAGTTGAAGTACGCGATGTGCGGACGCAACTTCAGCAGCAGCGCCTCGGCCTTCTTGTAGTCTTCAGGGTTGGTGCTGTTCGGTGGCAAGCCCAGGTAGTGCAGGGCGACCGGGAGCATTTCCGACGGCGAGTCGAGCATCGCCACGCCACATTGACCGAGCTTGGCCAGGTTCTCTTCCTTGAACACCAGGTCCCAGGAATCCACCGGCGCCTTGTCGCCCAACGCCGCGCGGACCTTGTCGATGTTGTAGCCAATCCCGTTGGTGCCCCACAGGTACGGCACTGCGTACTGGTTGCCCGGATCGTTGTTGGCGAGTTTCGCCAGCAGGTCGCTGTCCATGTTCTTGAAGTCAGGCATTTGTGCGTGGGGCAACGGGGCGAGGGCGCCGGCCTTGATCAGCGTCGGCAGGCTGAAATTGCTCGCCACCACCACGTCGTAGCCGCTGCGGCTGGTCAGCAGTTTGCCTTCGAGTACTTCGGCGCTGTCGAAGGTGTCGTAGACCGGTTCGATCCCGGTGTCGCGCTTGAAGTCGTGCAGGGTGTCGGGTCCGATGTAGTCGTACCAGTTGTAGACATGCACCGTCGGGGCATCGGTGGCCATGGCCGACAACGAGACGCACAAACAGGCGCCCAGTCCAAGATTGATATGCGAGCGGTGACGACTCATGATGCGGCACTCCTGGCCTGCTGCAGGCCGGTGATGAACAGGTGCTTGCAGCGTACTGGCAGGCGGGGGACTCACCCATTCCCATCATGGGTTACTCGAAAGGGGTAGTGCGTGGACGCATTGTTGAAAGAGCTGCCGGTGCACCAGTCGCTGGCGCGGGTGTTTGGCGCGTTGGGGCAGGACGGGTTCTGGCGGGCGCTGGTCGACACATTGCGGCTGCTGGTGCCGCTGGACAATGCGCTGGTCGCGGTGATGCGCGCGGGGCGGGTCCCGCGTTTGCTGATTGATTTCGATTCGAAGGGCGGTGCCGCCGAGCACGAAGAACTGGCGGACTACAGCGCCGGCATGTACCTGCTCGACCCCTTTTACCAGGCGGCTTGCGCCGGTATTGCCGAGGGCCTGCACAGCCTCGAATCGGTGGCGCCCGACCAGTTCCAGCAGAGCGAGTACTACCTGAGTTACTTCCGCTCGGTGGTGGGGGCGGACGAGTTGCAGTTCATGGTCCACGTTGATGGGGCGGTGTTGGGTTTGTCGCTGGGACGTTCGACGCGGTTCAGCCTGGAAGAGCAGGGCCGCCTGCTGTGCGTGCGCGAATGGGTGCTGTCGGCGATGCGCCGCCATCTGCAATTGATGCCGCCGGAAGGCGCGACCGCTGAACCGGTGGCCGGCGATCTCGCGACGTTGCTGGACCGCTTCGACGCGCGCCTGTCGGTACGGGAAATCGAAACCGCCCGGCTGATCCTTCAGGGCTTCTCCAGCAAGGCCATCGCCCAGCACATGGGCATCTCACCGGAGACGGTGAAAGTGCATCGGCGCAATGTCTATCACAAGCTTAATGTGACCGGGCATGGGGAGTTGTTTGCGTTGGTGTTGCAGCCGCGTTGAGCCCGGCAAGACTCAATCGCCCAGCTTGAACACCAACGCTTTCAACCCACACTCAACATCGGCATCCGGAAACTCCGGCGGGTTCTCCAGCCGCTGCTCAAAACGCAAACTCGGCGCTTCACGCATCACCCCATCGATCAGGAAATCAGACCCAAACGCCGGGTCATTCATGCACGCCAGCACCGTGCCCGCAGGGCTGAGCAATTCCGGCAACCGGCGCAACACACGCTGGTAATCCTTGGTCAGCAAAAAACTGCCTTTCTGAAAGGACGGCGGGTCGATGATCACCAGGTCATAAGGCCCCTTGCCAATCACTTTGCCCCAGGACTTGAACAGGTCATGGCCCAGAAAACTGACCTGGCTCAAATCGTGCCCGTTGAGCCGGTGATTCTCGCGCCCACGGCTCAGGGCCGGGCTGGACATGTCCAGATTGACCACGTGCTCGGCGCCACCCTCGATGGCGGCGACCGAGAAGCCGCAGGTGTAGGCAAACAGGTTCAATACGCGCTTGCCGTGGGCATTGGCCCGCACCCAGTCACGGCCATAACGCATGTCTAAAAACAGCCCGGTGTTCTGCTTGCGGCCCAGGTCCACGCGATAACGCAAGCCACCCTCGGTGATTGTCATCTCATCGATCACCTCGCCCAGCAGCCACTCGGTGGTGCTTTGCAGCAAGTAGCGATGTTGCAACAGCAAGGTGTGCGCGCCGGATTGTGCCCACTCGGGTGACTGGGTGATCTGGACCAGCAGTTGTTTCAACGCTTCCAGCTGCGACGCTTCCGGCTCTTTGAACAGCGCGACCAGCACCACCCCCTGCAACCAGTCGACGGTCAATTGCTCCAGCCCCGGCCAGCAGCGGCCACGGCCGTGAAACAAGCGGCGGGTTTCCGCTGGGGCCGTTGCCAGGGCCGTCAGCAGGTGGGCGTGGAGGGTGGCAAGTGCGTCTGAGTTCATCGGGCAGGGTCGGCAATTTGAGGGGGCGGCATTTTAACCACAAATGCAGGGCAAGGCGTGTTGCAACGCGTCGGGAGTTATCACGTTTAATTTAACTTTACGTGAGGATTTGGCGATCAATCGGCTCCCATACTCGGCCCCAATGATCAATCGCAGGGAGCCGGACATGTCGCAGCTATCTGCTTCACCCTCTGTCAGTAGCCATCCTCGCTGGTTACGGCTGACCCATTGGCTGAACGCCCTGGCCGTGCTGGTCATGGTCACCAGTGGTTGGCGTATCTATAACGCCTCGCCGATTTATGACTTCAGCTTTCCCAAGTCGATCACGCTGGGCGGCTGGCTCGGCGGTGCGCTGCAATGGCACTTCGCGGCGATGTGGTTTCTGGCCCTCAATGGCCTGATTTATCTCGGCATCAATCTGTTCAGCGGTCGTCTGAAACGCCGTTTTCTACCCGTCTCTCCCAAAGGTGTCCTGCATGACCTGTGGGCCGCATTGAGAGGGCGGTTGAGCCATGCCGACCTGAGTCATTACAACCAGGTGCAACGGGTGGCCTACCTGTTCGTGATGGTCGACATCACGCTGTTGGTGGTCTCCGGGCTGGTGCTTTGGAAGTCGGTCCAGTTCCCGCTGTTGCGTGAACTGCTGGCGGGCTACGAAGGCGCGCGACGGGTGCATTTCTTTGCAATGTCGCTGTTGGTTGCTTTTGTCGCGGTGCATCTGGTGATGGTCGCACTGGTGCCAAAAACGTTGTGGGCGATGATCGTCGGCCGCAAGGAGCGGGTATGAAAAAGCGCATCGAAAGTTCCGGGCTGGACGAGTCATCGATCCTGACAGACGCCCGAAAAATACTCGCCCCGCAGATCCCCGGCCGCTCGCGTCGCGCGTTTCTGCTGCGCGGCCTGACCCTCGGCGGTGTGGCGATGCTGTCTGGCTGCAACCTGACTGACAACGAAAGCGTCGAGACCGCGTTGTCGTCCATGTCGCGCTTCAACGATCGGGTGCAAGGCTGGTTGTTCAATCCCGACGCCATGGCGCCGACCTACCCGGAATCCATGATCACCCGGCCGTTTCCCTTCAATGCCTTCTACGGCATTGACGAAGCACCGACGGTGGAGGAGGAGTCCTATCGGCTGGAAGTGACCGGCATGGTCGCGGACAAACACAGTTGGCGGCTCGAAGAACTGCGCGCCATGGCACAAACCGAACAAATCACCCGGCATATTTGCGTCGAAGGCTGGAGCGCCATCGGACGGTGGGGAGGCGTCCGGTTCAGCGACTTCCTGAAGCGCGTCGGCGCAGACACCGATGCCCGGTACGTCGGTTTCAAATGTGCAGACGATTATTACACCAGCATCGACATGGCCACGGCGCTGCATGCGCAAACCTTGCTGACGCTGACCTATGACGGCGCGGTGCTGCCGCGCCAGTACGGCTTCCCCATGAAACTGCGCATGCCCACCAAGCTGGGCTACAAAAACCCCAAACACATTCAGGCGATTTTCGTCAGCAATACCTACAGCGGTGGCTACTGGGAAGACCAGGGTTACAACTGGTTCGGTGGCAGCTGACAGACACATTCATCACGCAGCCCACGCTGCGTTCATTCGTAACCTGCGCTTCGAGGAGTTTGATCATGAAAAAGTTAGCCACCGCCGTCCTGTCCATGTGCATCGCACTGGGTGCCGCCAGTGTTTTCGCTGCCGATACCACCAGCAGCGACAGCATGAGCAAGGACTCGATGTCCAAGGATGCCATGTCCAAAGACACCATGAAAAAAGACACAACGATGAAAAAAGATGCCATGGCCAAGGACACCATGAAGAAAGACAGCATGTCCAAAGATGCAATGTCCAAGGACAGCATGAGCAAAGACGCCATGAAAAAAGACGCCATGTCGCAATAGTCCAATCCTTCCTGAAACCTGCGGGGAGCAAACTCGCTCCCACAGGTTTTACCGGGTATGACTTGAACTCATACCCTCATGACTTTTAATGGTTACAGCCCCGCAAACCCCCAGTGTTAAAAAATCGCAAACCAGCTCATCAACAACAAAAAAGAGCGTTTGCAACCATGACTCATCATCACTGCCGCGTCTTCGCCAGCGACCTGCTGCGCTCTTCGAACCCCGACATTTGCCACGCCAGGCCCGCTGCCTGCGTGCGTTTCTGATCAACCTCAACTCCCTGAAGAGTAACGACTCATGAAAGAACTCGACCTGTACATCGGTGAAGGTTTCGAAGGCCCGGGCGTGAACGCCGCGCACATCAACATTCTGATCGGCCCGCGCAATGGCCCGGCCGGCCAGGCGTTTGCCAACAGCCTGGCGTCGCCTAGCCAGGGTCATTGCCCGTTCATGGTGATTGCCCAGCCGAACATTCCGGTCAAGCCAATGACCCTTTACGTCAACAAAGCCGCGATCAGCAGCGACCTGCACGGCAACGCTACCTGGGGCGCGTCGCAGGCCGGTATCGCCAAGGCAGTACTCGAAGCGCTGCTGGACGGCACCTTGCCGCCGGAAGCCGAAGACGAATGGGCCATCGTCACCGCTAACTGGGTCAACCCGGCTTGCGATGACCTCGATGCGGTCTACCTGAATAACTACAACGCCTGCCGCACGGCGATCCGTGCCGCGCTGACCGGCAAGCCGGAAACCGCGCAACTGGCGGATGTGGTCAATCACATCAGCAACCCTTTCTACACGCCAAAAGCCTGAGGTCCGCGCCATGCAATACATTCGTTTGGGCAACTCCGGCCTGCAAGTCTCCCGTCTGTGCCTGGGCACCATGAACATGGGCACTCCGGACTGGAAACCGTGGATCTTCGACGAGAAGAAAAGCGAGCCAATCGTCGCGCACGCCCTCGACAACGGCGTCAACTTCATCGACCTCGCGGACTTCTATTCCGCCGGTGTCGGCGAAGAAGTGGTGGGACGCATCGTCAAGCGCCTGGCTCGTCGCGAAGACCTGGTGATCACCACCAAAGTCGGCTACGGCACCCGCAACGGCATCAATGCCAGTGGCCATTCGCGCAAACACATCATGGACAGCATCGACGCGTCGCTGAAGCGCTTGAACATGGATTACGTCGATGTGTTCATGCTGCATTACTTCGATGTGAACACCCCGGTCGAAGAAACCATGAGCGCCATGAACGACATCGTGCGCTCCGGCAAGGCCCGTTACATCGGCGTCTCGACCATGCTCACCGGGCAATTGGCGAAGATCCTCATGGCCTGTGAGCGCAACGGTTGGGTCAAGCCGATCAACATGCAGCTGCAATTGAACTGCGCCTACCGCGAAGAAGAGCGCGAGATGATTCCGTTCTGCCGCGACCAAGGCCTCGGTGTCTCGGTGTTCAGCCCGCTGGCCCGTGGCTTGCTGACCGGCGACGTGCAGTCGACCCGCAACCAGACCGACTTTTTCACGCAGCAGATGTACAGCGACGAAGCCTCGTTCGAAATCGCCCATTCGGTGCAACGTGTCGCCCGTGCCCGTGGCGTGTCCAACGCGCAAATTGCCCAGGCCTGGGTGGCCAACCATCCGGGTGTGGATTGCATGCTGGTGGGCGCTGACACCACCGAACAGTTCGACAGTGCACTGGCCGCGCTCGATACCAGACTTGACGCCGAAGAACTGCACGAACTGGAACGCAATTACACCCCGTGCGACGTGATCAACGATTACACCGCCGGCAAACGTATCTTGCGTTCGGCCCGTCCGGGTCTGGAACGCTTCATTCTGACTGAGGCTGTGGCATGAGCGCGCTGATTCGCACGGGTAATTTCATCGACGGCCAATGGTCGTCTGGTGGCCCGACTTACCCGGTGTTCAACCCGGCCAACGGCGAGTTGATCACCGAAGTACAAAAGGCTGGCGCCGAAGAAACCAATCGGGCGATTGAAGCCGCCAACCGTGCATTGCCGGCGTGGCGCAAGCTCACTGCCAAGGAGCGCAGCCAGAAGCTCAAGCGTTGGAGCGAGCTGATGCTGAGTAACCAGAAGGACTTGGCGACTCTGCTCAGCCGCGAACAAGGCAAGCCATTGGCCGAGGCCATGGGCGAAGTGGTCTACGCCGCGAGTTTTCTGGAGTGGTTTGCCGAAGAGGCCAAGCGTGCTTACGGCGACGTGATCCCGAGCCACAAGGCCGATGCGCGGATCATCGTGGTCAAGGAAGCCATCGGCGTGGTCGCCGCGATCACCCCGTGGAACTTCCCGTTGGCCATGGTCACGCGCAAGGTCGGTCCGGCATTGGCCGCCGGTTGCACGATGATCCTCAAACCTTCGGAAGAGACGCCGCTGTCGGCCTTCGCCCTGGCGGTGTTGGCGGAGCAAGCGGGTATTCCGGCGGGGGTGTTCAACATTGTGTCTGGCGATGCGGTGGCCATCGGTGGGGCGCTGCAAGCGTCGAGCATCGTGCGCAAACTGTCGTTCACCGGCTCCACGCGCACCGGCAAATTGCTGATGCGCCAGGCGGCGGAAACCCTGAAAAAGGTCTCGCTGGAACTGGGCGGCAACGCGCCGTTCATTGTCTTCGACGATGCCGATCTCGACGCTGCGGTCAAAGGCGCGATGGCCTCGAAGTTCCGCAACACCGGGCAGACCTGCGTCTGTGTGAACCGCTTCTTTATTCAGGACGGCGTCTACGAAGCCTTTACCGGCAAACTCGCGGAAGCCGTTGCGGCGATGCGCGTCGGCAGTGCGCTGGACGGGGAAACCGAGCAAGGCCCGCTGATCAACGCGGCGGCGCTGGCCAAGGTCGAGCTGCACGTCGGCGATGCACTGGAGAAGGGCGCCACGCTGTTGTGTGGCGGCCGTCGTCATGCGCTCGGCGGCACGTTCTACGAGCCGACCATCCTCGCCGAAGCCAGCAGCGAAATGCTTATCGCGCAGGAAGAAACATTCGGCCCGGTGGCGGCCTGCTTCCGTTTCAAGGACGAAGCCGAAGTGCTGCAAAAGGCCAACGACACGCCATTCGGTTTGTCGGCCTACTTCTACAGCCGCGACATCGGCCGCGTGTGGCGCATGGCCGAAGGACTGGAAGCGGGGATGGTCGGGATCAACGAAGGGATCATTTCCACGGAAGTGGCGCCGTTCGGCGGCATCAAGGAATCGGGCCTCGGTCGCGAGGGGTCGAAGTACGGTCTGGATGACTACCTGGAAATCAAATACCTGTTGATGGGCGGCCTCTAACCCCCACCACACCCCTTGTAGGCGTGAGCCTGCTCGCGATGGCGGTGTGTCAGGCAACACAGCTTCGACTGACACACTGCTATCGCGAGCAGGCTCACTCCTACAGAACAGCGATCGGTTTCATTTCTCCGTCAATAACAACAATTGGAGATTTACATGTCCGTACAACCGGTAAAAATCGACGACCTGCCCATCGGGCGCTTTCACCTGAAAATCGCCGGCCTGACCTTCGGCGCGCATTTCACCGACGGCTACATCCTCGGCCTGATCGGCATCGCGTTCACCTTGCTGAGCCCGCAGATGCACCTGGATGCGTTCTGGCAGGGACTGATCGGTGCTTCGGCCCTGATCGGCCTGTTCCTCGGCAGCCTGTTTTTCGGCTGGATCTCCGACAAGGTCGGCCGTCAGAAAATCTTCCTGGTCAGCTTTGTCCTGATCACTATCGCCTCGGTCATGCAGTTCTACGCCGAAACCGCGATGGGCCTGTTTCTGTGCCGGGTGCTGATCGGCATCGGGCTGGGCGGTGATTTCAGTGTCGGCCACGCCATGCTGGCCGAATTCGCGCCGAAGAAGCATCGCGGCGTGCTGCTCGGTTCGTTCAGTGTGATCTGGACCTTCGGCTACGTGGCCGCGACGTTTGTCGGCACCGCCATGCTTAGTCTGGGTGATGACGCCTGGCGCTGGATGCTGGCGTCTTCGGCGATCCCGGCGGCGTTGATTCTGATTGCGCGCATCGGCACGCCAGAGTCACCGCGCTGGCTGGTGAACCAGGGCCGAATTGCCGAAGCGCGGGCAATCGTCAAGAAGCATCTGGGCGCCAACGTCGAACTCGACGAAACCCAATCCACCGAAACCCGTTCCGGCTACGCAGTGCTGTTCAGCCGTGAGTACCGCAAACGCACAGCGTTCAACTGCCTGTTTTTCGTCTGCATCGTCATGCCGTACTTCGCCATCTACACCTTCCTGCCTTCGATTCTGCAGAAGATGGGCCTGGCTGAAGGCTTCGGCACTGAACTGATGTTGAACATGCTGCTGATCCTCGGCGCGTTGATCGGGATCTGGTGCACGATCAAATTCTCGCGCCGCGGGTTCTTGATCAACTCGTTCATCATTCTGGCGGTCGCGTTGTTCATGCTGGCGGTGTTGCCGAGCAGTGCAGCGTTCCTGATGGTGCTGGTGTTCGGGCTGTTTACCCTGGTGTTGTCGGCGGTGAGTAACCTGGTGGGCGTGTTCCCGGCCGAGAGCTTCCCGACTGAAGTGCGGGCCAGCGGGATTGGCCTGGCCACGGCGGTCAGCCGGTTGGGTTCGGCAATCAGTACGTTCTTGTTGCCGGTGAGTGTGGCGGGGATCGGCTTGAGCCCGACGATGGGGATTCTGGCGGCGATCCTGGCCATCGGCGCCTGGCTGTCCTGGGCGTGGGCACCGGAAACCAAATCACTGACACTGAGCCAGGCATGCAAGGCGCAGAGCCCGGTGGAGGGCGGTGCGGCGGTGGCGGTGAAAGTCCCGGCCCCGATCTAACAGACTGTCAAAGTTCCCATGTGGGAGCGGGCTTGCTCGCGAAGACGGAGTGTCAGTCACCATCAATATTGACTGACACTCCGTCTTCGCGAGCAAGCCCGCTCCCACATTAGAATGTCGGTGGCTTCAGGGATTGCTGACCAATCCCAACCAATCCGTAAACAACCGCACCTTCGACAACCCCTGCTTGTCATTCGCCACATCCAGCCAATAGCCATACGGCCCGATCACCTCCACCGGGGTAATCGGCAGCAGGCTGCCATTGGCCAGTTCCTTCTCGATCATCTGCCGGTCAATCACCGCCAGGCCACCCCCGGCCAGCGCGGTGTGGATCACCTGATCCAGCGTGCTGAATTCCAGCCCTTGCGCGGCATCGACATCGTCGCGTCCCATGGCCGCCAACCAGTTTTCCCAGACCTTCAAGCGTTTGCCATCGTGCAGGATGTGCAGCAGCGCAAAGCCCCGCAGATCCGGCGGTTGACCGTCGCTGAACAGCTCCGGACTGGCCACGGCGATGTGTCGTTCCATCACCAGCAATTGGCTGCTGCAATGGCTGTTGGCTTCGAGGCCGAAGCGGATGTGGCAGTCGATTTCCACGAGGCTGTCGTGACTGGCCTGATTGGTCACACTCAGGCTGATGTCGGGATAACGCTGACAGAACACGCGCAAATGCGCCGACAACCAGCGCGTCGCCCAGGTCGGTGGCGCGAGGATTCTCAGACGCTGGCGCAGGTTGGGTACGCGCACGGCTTGCAGGGCACGTTCAATGTGGTCGAACGCTTCCGCGAGGTGCGGGGAGAGGGCGATGCCGGATTCGGTCAGCGACAAACCCTGGGGCGTGCGCACGAACAGCGCGACGCCGAGGTAGTCTTCCAGTTGCTTGATCTGGCGGCTGACGGCGCCTTGGGTGACGTTGAGGCCGAGCGCCGCCTGGCTGAAGCTGCGATGACGCGCGACCTCTTCGAAGACGCGCAGCATATTGAGCGAGGGCAGTTGACGCATCGAAGGTGGACTCCGTACCGGCCTCTGGTGTTGCGTCGGGCCGGTTTATTGTTTTGGTGGCGTTCTCTGTGGTGCCTATCTGACTATTAGCAATGGGCGGATGCAAGTGTTGTTTAGGCTGACGCCATCGCGAGCAAGCTCGGCTCCTGCAAGAGTGCGCTAAACCCTGTAGGAGCCGAGCTTGCTCGCGATGACTTTATCAAGGACGCTAGAACTACCCGATCAGAAGTAATACCCAATGTTCACATAAAGCTGATTCTCCCACTGATCACTCCCGCCAGCCCCCAGACTCTGGGTGTAACTGCTCCCCCCGATATACGGATCATTCTTGCCAAACAACCACTCCGCTGCGACCCACAATTTACTCACCGAAAACGAACTGCCCAAAATCATCCGCTCCGACGTCTTGAACTCGCTGGCGGATTTATCGAAGGCGCTGTAGTTGGCGTACAGCTTGACCCCGCTGACCTGGTCGAACAGGTATTTCCCGGCGACGTCGTAACTGACGTCCGCCACATACAAGTTGCCGCGACTGGCAACGTTGTACGTGCCGTCATAACCGCCAAGGGTAACCAACTCATCGGTGCCAGGGTTACGCGGCGACATCTGTTGCCGTGCCGCTTGCAACTGCACACCCCACGGGCCGTTCTTGCCCAGGTAATGGATGGCCACGGCATTGCGCCGGCCATCGGCATTGGTGTCCTTGTTCTCCAGCGACGAACTCAGGCCGGAGAGCCCGACCTCCGATTTCCACGGTCCCAGGTCCAGCGCCTTGGCCACCCGCAGCACCACGGTGTTGCGCTCCTGGTTGTTGCTGCCGTCGGCGACATAGCTGTCGGCTTCGGACACCACGCTGGAGTAAGTGACCCCGTTGCTGGTGCCTTTGCCTTGCCACGCCGGGCGCAAGTAGTAACCGGCCTGGAGGTTCCAGTCGCCCGATTGCTGGACGTACTTGGCGCCGACCTGTTGCACATCTTCCAGGCCGATGACGTTGCCCAGGGTTTCGTAGAAGGTGCTGCCGAAGTACGGCTGCAAACCGAACGGCACCGTGTTCAGGCCTACTTGCACCTGCTGGTCGGGGTTGAACTTGTAGCCGGCCCACGCGAACTTGGCGAACTGGATGTCGCCATAGTTCTTGGTGTATTGATACGGATAAGACCGGCCATAGAAACGATACTGGGCCTCGCCGATCCAGCTGTCGGAGTTGTACTTGGCGCTGAGGAACATGGTGTCCAGGCCGAACTTCTGGATGTCGCGATCCGGGTCGTAGTCCCAGCGCGCACGAACCGCGCCGCCGAGGTCAAGATTGTCGGTCACTTGCACGGCCATGGCAGGAGCCGCAAAGGTGCAGAACAGAGCGATGTACAGAGGACTTAGGCGCAGGGAAGCAGGGAAGGGCATGGGGCAGCTCTCGGTTATTTTTATATGAGATGCCGGCCAGTCTTGCGATGAACGGTGGGTTGAACAAACGATTAAAAATGCGCGCAAACCTTCCTCAGATGCATGTTACTGAGAAAATCCTGTAGGACAATGTGTGGCGAGCATGGGATGCTTGGCCGATCAGCTAACGTCCTCGAGTGCTTTCCATGAAACGCAAAATGCCCGGTCTTAATGCCCTCAAGGCGTTTGAAGTGGCCGGCAGCACCGGTAGTTTTACCCGCGCGGCCGAGTTGTTGAACGTGACCCAGAGTGCGGTCAGCCGCCAGGTCCGTCAGCTGGAGGAGCAGCTCGGCGAGAGCCTGCTGGAACGCCACCACCACCACCTCGAACTGACCAGCGCCGGCAAGGTATTACTGCGGGCATTGCATCAATCCTTCGACAAGATCGAGCTGACGGTGCGCAGCATCCAGCAGAAAACCCATTCCAATCGCCTGCACATCAACGCGCCGCCGACCTTTACCAACCGCTGGCTGATGCCGCGTCTGGGGCGGTTGCGCGAGAAGCATCCCGAGCTGGAACTGAGTATCACCACGCGCTTGCAGGACAGCCTGGCGGAAACCAGCACCCTCGACTGTGCGATCCGTTTCGGCGATGGCGAATGGGATGGCCTCAACAGCTCGATGCTGATTCAGGAGCGGCACATCGCGGTGTGCGCGCCGACCTTGTATGCGCGGGAGTGGAGCGAGCAGGGCATCGACCTCAATCGGCTGACATTGCTGCATGTGCTGGCCCGGGAAGACCAGCGCTACCTGACCTGGAAACACTGGCTGGACGCCGCACGCATCACCGGGGTCGACACCCAGGGCGGGTATGAATTCGACCTGCTGGACCTGGCCATTCGTGCGGCCGTCGATGGCCTAGGCATCACCATCGCCGACTGGCACATGGTCGCCCCGGAACTGGCCAGCGGGCAGCTGACCCAAGTGCTCAACGTGCATGTGGAAGGGCACCAGTCCTATTGGCTGGTCACCCGGCCGGAGCAGACCCTGATGCCTCAATTGCAGGTGTTCAGCCAGTGGTTGCAGGAAGAAATCTGGTTGGCGCAACGGCAGCTCGAACCCTCAACCGCCGCTCTCTGACCACCACAAATCCCTGTGGGAGCGAGCTTGCTCGCGATGGCGGAGTGTCAGGCAATGCAGTTGTCGACTGATACACCGCCATCGCGAGCAAGCTCGCTCCCACAGGGGATCTCATCGTTCCAGCGGGTAACCTGCATTTTTCGAATGTTTGCCTGCTCAATAAATCGTTTGTTCAACCCGCTCAGGATGCCAAGACTGCTCGAACTGGATAAAAACAACGATGGGCGATGCACATGCGACTCGAGCGAAATTTTGTTAACGGCCACTTCATCGAACCTGCCAGCGATGCGCTGATCGCAGTCTATAACCCGGCGACCGAAGCATTGGTCGGCCACGTCGCGGCCGCCACCGCTGTCGAAGCGGTCAACGCGGTTGAAGCGGCTGCCGCCGCGCAAAAGGTCTGGGGCAAACTCACCAGTATCGAACGCGCCGAACACCTGCGTTCCTTCGCCGATGCCCTGGACGCCTGCGCTGAACACATTGGCGCCGCCCTGGCCGCCGAGTCCGGCAAAAGCGTGGCCGATGCCAGCAACGAAGCCCGTTACGCCGCGCAGATCACCCGCTATCACGCCGAATGGGCCCGCCGCATTGAAGGCGAGATCATTCCCAGCGACAGCCCGAACGAAAACCTGTTCCTGCACCGCGAAGCCATTGGCGTGGTCGCGTGCCTGATTCCGTTCAACTACCCGGTCTATACGCTGCTGCGCAAAATCGCCCCGGCGCTGATTGCCGGCAACACCGTGGTGGTGCGTCCAAGCAACAACACACCGACCTCGGCCTTTGAAATCGCCAAGGCTGTGGCGCAATCCGGACTGCCGGCCGGCGTGGTGAACATCCTGACCATGGACCACGCCACTGCGGCCGCTGTTTGCACGCACAAGGCTGTGGGCCTGATCACCCTGACCGGCAGCGTCAATGCCGGGCGCATCGTGCTCGATTACTGCAAGGCTAATATCGCCAAGCCATCGCTGGAACTGGGCGGCAAAACCCCGGCGATCATCGAAGCTGACGCCGACCTTGAAGCCGCCGCGACTGCCATCGTCGCCTCGAAAACCACCCACTGCGGCCAGTTGTGCACGGCGGTGGAGCGGGTCTACGTGCAGGAAAGCATCTATGAACCATTCCTCGCGCTGCTGAAAGCGAAACTCAGCGCCGTGAAGTTCGGCGACCGCGCCACCGACGCCAGCTTCATGGGCCCGTTGGTCAACGCCAGTTCGCAGCAGAACATCCACGCCATGGTCGAGCGCGCCATCGCGGACGGCGCCGTCCTGGAAACCGGTGGTTTTATTCCGCAAGGCAACGGCCATTTCTACCCGCCGACCCTGCTCAGCGGCTGCCGCCAGGACATGGAAATCATCCAGGAAGAAATCTTCGGCCCGGTGCTGCCGGTGCTCAAGTACCGCGACATCGACGAAGCGCTGGCGATGGCCAACGACCATCAGTTCGGCCTGGCCTCGGTGCTCTACACCGAGAACTACCGCACCACGATGAAAGTCGCCAACGGCATCGAAGCCGGCGAGCTCTACGTCAATCGCACCCCGGCCGATCCGTACCAGGGCTACCACGCCGGCTGGAAACGCTCGGGCCTGGGCGGCGATGACGGCAAGCACGGCATGCTCGAATTCACCCAGACCCGTCTCGTGGTCATGAAGTACTAGGGCGGCAGCGACAAGTTTCACGCTTCAAGCTGCAAATAAAAGCGAACGGTAACCGGCTCTGGTTTGCCGCTTACAGCTTGGCGTTTGCAGCTGCTTCACTCCAATAAAAACAATTAACAGGGCCACCCGGACCACCGGGCGGCCAGAGGTCACCTAGATGTCCAAGCAAGCATCCACTGCTGCCGCTGTTCAGGGTTCGAATGCGGGTTCAATCAGCCAGAGTGACAAGGGCAGTCGCTATTTCCAATTGATGTTATTGGTGCTGGCCGCCGGTGCGATCTACCCGATCCTGTACCTGCGCCAGGTCTACCAGACCACCATGCTCGAAGTGTTCCAGATCAACCACAGCGAGCTGGGGTATCTGTATTCGATGCTCGGCACGATTTTCCTCCTGAGTTACTTGCCGAGTGGCTGGCTGGCGGATCGCATTGCCCCACGCTTCCTGATTTTCTTCTCGCTGGTTGCCACCGGTGCCCTGGGCCTGTGGTACTCCACTGCGCCGTCGATGACCGGGCTGATGATCATCTTCGGATGCTGGGGCCTGACCACCGGCCTGACGTTCTGGGCCTCGGTGCTCAAGCGCGTGAAGATGATTGCCCATCACACCGAGCAGGGCCGTTTCTTCGGCATCCTTGACGGCGGTCGCGGGCTGGTCGAAGCCTTGCTGGCAACGGTCGCGCTGGGGCTGTTTGCTTTCGCCACCGAAACTCGCGGTGAGTCGGCGGCTGAAGGCTTCAAGCATGTGGTCTACCTGTATGCCTTCACCTGTATCGCCATCGGCTGTGTGCTGGTGTTGATCAGGGACCCGAAGTCGATGGAAGACACGGCGGCGGTGGAGAAGGGCAAGTACAACCTGCTCAGCGACCTGACCACCCTGGTGAAAATCCCTGAGCTGTGGCTGGTCACCGCCATCGTGTTCTGCGGTTATCACATCTTCTGGGCCACCTACAGTTTCTCCGATTACCTGCAGGGCGGCGGCATGACTGCGGTCATGGCCGGCACCATCACCACCATCAAACTGTGGATGCGCCCGATTGGCGGCATCGGCGGTGGCTGGCTGGGTGACAAGTTCTCGAACATCTCGGTGCTGATCGTGGCGCTGTTCTGCGCGACGTTGGCGATGGTCGGCCTGATCGTGTTCCCGGCGCTCAACAGCATGGGCCTGTTGGTCGGCACGGTGATTTTCATCGGCCTGATGACCTATGCGATTCGCGGTTTGTACTGGGCGATCCTCGACACCTGCAACATTCCGCTGCGCATCACGGGGCTGGCCATCGGCATTGTCTCGGTGGTCGGTTATCTGCCAGACGCATTCATTCCGTTGATCAACGGCTACCTTACCGAGCATTTTCCGGGGGCCTTTGGTTACAAGCTGTATTTCGGCTACATCGCTTTCGTCGGCCTGCTGGGGACCCTCGCGGCGCTGACCTTGCGTGCTCGTATCAATCGTAAATCCCTGATTAAGACAGGTGCCTGAGATGAAAATCGTCGCCCTTGAAACCCATATCGTCGCCGTACCGCCACCGCACATCGGCGGGATGTACTGGCTGTTCGTCAAGATCAAAACCGATTGCGGCATCGAAGGCGTGGGCGAGATCTACGCCGCGACCTTCGGCCCTAAAGCCATGTTGCCAATCATCGAAGACGTGTTCGAACGCTACCTGTTGAACCAGGACCCGCACCACATCGAACGCTTCTTCCGTCAGGCCTATTCGAGCGGTTTCACCCAGCGCCCGGACCTGACCATGATGGGTGTGGTCAGCGGCCTGGAAATGGCTTGCTGGGACATCATCGGCAAAGCGGCGAACAAGCCGGTGTATGAACTGTTGGGCGGCAAGGTCAACGAACGCCTGCGTTCCTACACCTACCTCTACCCGGTGAACAGCAAGGGCGAGTACGACTACGACGACCCGGACCTGGCCGCCGAGTGCGCCATCGAGAACATGAACAAAGGCTTCACCGCCGTGAAATTCGACCCTGCCGGGCCGTACACCGCGTATTCCGGGCATCAGATTTCCCTGGAAGTGCTGGAACGCTGCGAAACCTTCTGCCGCAAGATCCGCGAAGCGGTGGGCGACAAGTGCGACCTTCTGTTTGGGACCCACGGGCAAATGGTGCCGTCCTCGGCGATTCGCCTGGCCAAGCGCCTGGAGAAGTACGACCCGCTGTGGTTCGAAGAGCCGGTGCCGCCGGGTCAGGAAGAAGCCATGGCGCAGGTCGCGGCCAAGACTTCGATTCCGATTGCCACCGGTGAGCGACTGACCACCAAGTACGAATTCTTCAAGCTGCTGCAAGCCGGTGGCGCGTCGATTCTGCAGATGAACGTCGCCCGCTGCGGTGGTCTGCTGGAAGCGAAAAAGATCGCCAGCATGGCCGAAGCCTATTACGCGCAAATCGCCCCACACCTCTACAACGGGCCGATTGGCGCGGCCGCGAGTTTCCAGTTGGCAACTTGCACGCCGAACTTCCTGATCCAGGAAAGCATCATGACCTGGGGCGGTTTCCATGCCGAAGTCCTGACCAAGCCGCTGCAATGGGAGGACGGCTACATCATCCCGTCCACCGAGCCGGGCCTGGGCGTGGAGCTGAACATGGACGTGGTGCGCAGGCATTCGCCGTACACCGGCGAGCGCCTGCACCTGCAAATGGCGCCGACCCCGGTGGACGTTAAAGACACATCGCCAGCCAGGGGCTGAGCGGATTTGCCGCCCACTCGCAAAACCTGTGGGAGCGAGCTTGCTCGCGATGAAGGCCTGACATTCAGCATTAAGGTTGACTGACACGGCGCCTTCGCGAGCAAGCTCGCTCCCACAGGGATCGCGTTTTGACTGATGGATGGGTGGTTTTTTTGTACAACGACTTACGCGGTAACCCTGCATGACTTACGACTACATCATCGCTGGCGCTGGCGCCGCAGGCTGCATTCTGGCCAACCGGCTCTCGGCCAATGGCAAACATTCGGTGTTGCTGCTGGAAGCGGGCGGCAAGGACAGTTCCTTGTGGTTCAAGATTCCGGTCGGCTTCGCCAAAATGTATTACAACCCAACCTTCAACTGGATGTACTACAGCCAGCCACAAAAGCAATTGAGCAACCGCGAAATTTACGCCCCACGCGGCAAAGTGCAGGGCGGTTCGGGGTCGATCAACGCGATGATCTATGTCCGTGGCCAGGCCCACGACTTTGACGATTGGGCGGCCAACGGCAATGAAGGCTGGGGCTTTAAAGATGTGCTGCCGTATTTCCGCAAACTGGAAAACCATCCGCTGGGCGACAGCGAATACCACGGCGGCAGCGGCCCGATCAGTATCACGCCGATGAAGGGCCAGACCCATCCGATCTGCGATGTGTTCCTCAAAGGTTGCGATGAACTCGGTTACCCGCACAGCGACGACTTCAACGGGCCGAAATTCGAAGGTTCGGGCATTTACGACGTCAACACCAAAAATGGCCAGCGTTGCTCCAGCAGCTTTGCCCATTTGCACCCGGCCCTGAGCCGGCCGAACCTGACTGTCGAGCACTACGCCCTGGTGGACCGAGTGCTGTTCGATAACGGCCGCGCAACTGGAATTTCCATTACCCAGCACGGCGTGGTGCGAACCTTCACCGCCAACAAAGAAGTGATTCTTTGCGCTGGTGCGGTGGACACGCCGAAGATCCTGCAACTGTCCGGTGTCGCGGATCAGGCGCTGCTGGCCAAGCACAACATCCCGATGGTCAAGCACCTGCCGGCGGTGGGTCAGAACCTGCAGGATCATCTGTGCGCCAGCTATTACTACAAGGCCAATATCCCGACGCTCAACGATGAGCTGAGTTCGCTGTTCGGTCAGTTCAAACTCGGTCTGAAATACCTGTTCACCCGCAAGGGCGCGCTGGCGATGAGCGTCAATCAGGCCGGCGGATTCTTCCGTGGCAACGAGCAGCAAACCAACCCCAACCTGCAGCTGTACTTCAACCCGCTGTCGTACCAGATCCCGAAAAACAACAAGGCCAGCCTCAAACCGGAGCCGTACTCAGGCTTCCTGTTGTGCTTCAACCCATGCCGACCGACCAGTCGCGGGCACATCGAGATCGCCTCGAAAAATCCCCGGGACGCCGCACTGATTGATCCGAATTACTTGAGCACCCAGAAGGACATCGACGAGGTCATTCAGGGCAGCCGCTTGATGCGCAAGATCATGCAGGCACCGGCGCTCAAGGGCATCACGGTTGAAGAAGTGTTGCCGGGGCCGGTCGTCGAAACCGACGAGCAGATGCTGCAGTATTTCCGCGAAAACAGTGGTTCGATTTACCACCTGTGTGGTTCCTGCGCCATGGGTTCGGACGAGCAGACGTCCGTGGTCGACCCGCGTTTGAAAGTCCATGGTCTTGAGGGATTGCGCATCGTCGATGCGTCGATTTTTCCTAACGTGACGTCGGGCAATACCCATGCGGCGGTGCTGATGGTGGCCGAGAAGGGCGCCGACCTGATTTTGCAGGACGCCTGATTTCGTCGTCTCCTGTATCAAAAATGAATTTCCGCCAAGTCCGCTGCTCATACCTGATAGGCAGCGGATTTATTGCGCAAAATCATGGGTGTATTCAGGGAGTGTTGAAATCATGGGGCCAGTATCGACGGTGGGCACGAACGTAACTGGCGGGTTGATTCTGGTGGTCGAGGATGACCCGTTGATCCTGGAGTTTCTCTGCGAAATTCTTCAGGAAGAGGGTTTTGTGGTTCAGCCACAGACCAGCGCGGACGCCGCTTCCGCTTACCTGGAGCAACACTCGGACAACGTCCGCCTGTTGCTCACCGACATCACCATGCCGGGCAAGCTCAATGGCGCTGACCTGGCCAATCAGTTTGGCGACCGCTGGCCCGACAAACCGATCATGATCATGTCCGGTTTCGAAACCCCGGAAAGCTCCGGTGTCAGGCATCCCGTTTCGTTCATCAAAAAGCCCTGGGCACTCGGCCAACTGCTCGACTGCGTCAAGGACGCCTTGAAGTCCAAACCCTTCAGCTGAAACGTTATTGCGCTGCATGAGTCCGTCTCGCAAGTAAATGCTACATTGCTCGGCACACCCGCCAGGCCCTTGCGAGAGGAAGCTCATCCTTGTCTGCTCATCGATCCGTTTTCAACACACCGTACCGCGCGTTCCTGTTCGACATGGACGGCACCGTGCTCAATTCCATTGCAGCCGCCGAGCGGATCTGGACGATCTGGGCCGTGCGCCACGGGGTGGATGTCGCGTCCTTTCTGCCAACCATTCACGGCGTCCGCGCCATCGACACGGTGAACCGACAGGGGTTGCCAAGTGTAGATGCCAAAGCTGAAGCGGCGTGGATTACCGAGGCAGAAATAGAAGACGTGGAGGGGGTTGTCGAGGTTCGTGGTGCGGCGGCATTCCTTCGGTCCTTGCCGGCCGGTCAATGGGCAATCGTGACGTCCGCGCCCAGAACGCTGGCGTTGCGCCGGATGGCGGCGGCGGGCATTCCCGAGCCGGATGTCATGGTGACGGCTGAAGAGGTCAGCGCCGGGAAACCGGATCCAGCGGGGTATCGGTTGGCCGCCAAGCGGCTGGGTGTCGAGGTGACGGATTGCCTGATCTTTGAAGATGCCCCTGTAGGCATTCTCGCGGCAGAAGCGGCGGGGGCGGATTTGGTGATTATCACTGAAACGCATGAGCACCCGATCCAGACACAACATGCCCTGTTGGCCAACTATCAGTCGGTCAGCGCATCCGTGGATCCCGACCAATATCTCCGCCTGAAGCAAATCTAACTGTAGGAGTGGGCCTGCTCGCGATAGCGGTGGATCAGTCACATCAATACCGACTGTCCCACCGCTATCGCGAGCAGGCTCCGGGCGGCGTTCCGACGATGAGGCCCTCCCAGTCAATACAAATCCCCGGATTCAGCTCCCCCTCTCACTCCGCCGACTACTCACCTCAGCCGGCACATCATCCCCAGCCATGCGCTTGCGAAACAACGCCGCCCGAGCCAGCAACAAGGTCGTCACCGGCACGGTAATCGCCAATAGAATCGGAATCAGCCACGCATGCAGCACCGGCCCCGATTTGAGTGCCGAAAAGTAAATGATCGATGCCAGTGCCACGCACCATGCACCCAATGTCGAGGCCAACGCCGGCGGGTGCATGCGCTGGAAGTAATCCTTCATCCGCACCAGTCCAATGGCGCCAATGAGCGCAAACAGACTGCTGAGCAGCAGCAGAATCGCCACTGGAATCTCAACCCACAGCGACAGTTCGTCAGTCATTCGATCACCTCGCCACGCAGCAGGAATTTCGCCAGGGCAAACGAGCCGACGAAGCCGAACAGGGCGATCAACAGCGCCGCCTCGAAATAGGTGTCACTGGCATAGCGAATGCCGAGCGTCAGCATCATCAGCATTGCGATGATGTACAGGTAATCCAGCGCCAGTACCCGATCCTGGGCCGATGGTCCTTTGAACAGGCGCAGCAGCGTCAGGATCATCGCCACGGAAAACAGGAACAGGCTCGCCAGGATGGCGTTCGACAGCAATGCGCTCATTCGAAAATCTCCATCAAGGGGCGCTCATAGGTCGCCTTGAAGTGCTGGATGAACAGCGCTTCGTCATCCAGATCGAACACATGCAGCAACAGGATGCTGCGATCAAGCGCCAGTTCCGACCACACGGTGCCAGGCACCACGGTGCAGATCGCCGACAGCGCGGCGAGGCCATTGGCATCGCGCAAGTCCAGCGGCACCTTGATGAAGCGCGAGCGGGGCGGACGGCGACCGGCGTTCAGCACGCCCCAGGCCACGGCGAGGTTGGACACCACCACATCGCGACCGACCACCAGCAGCAAGCGCAGGATCACCCCCGGACGACGAATTCGAATGGGCAGCGGTCGCAACCGGCGCATCATCAACGGCGCGCAGAAACCCAGCATCACACCGAGCAGAAGGTTGCCAGGGCTGATCGACTGGTTCAGCACCAGCCATAACAGCAAGAGTGCCAAGGACAGCCAGGGAGCAGGGAACAAGCGCTTCATGGTTGCACCTCCGCCATCGCCGCCTTGGCTTCCGGGCTTGGCACCGCACGGGTGCCGAGCACGGCCATCACGTATTGCTGCGGGTTGTTCAAAGCGTCAGCGGCCGCTTGGGTGTAGCGCAGCAGCGGTTCAGCCTTGAAGGTCAACGCAATGCTCAGTCCCAGCAGGACGATGATCGGCACGCATTCAAAGCGGCGCAGCAGTGGTGATGGGCGCTCTTGCGGGGTCCAGAAGCGCTGGATGCCCAGGCGCGAGAATGCGATCAACGAGGCGAGCCCCGACAGAATCAACAACGCCAGCAACCCCCACGCCGCATTCGATACCGGTTCGCCGACGCCGTTCCGCAGGCCCAACGGATTGAGAAGGGCGTTGAGCAGGGTGAGCTTGCCGATGAACCCGGAGAGCGGCGGCATGCCGATGATCAGCAGCGCGCAGGCAATAAAGCTCAGGCCGAGGAAGGCCATGGTCCAGGGAATCACCTGGCCGACCACCGCTTTCTGGTCGTCATCGAGGTTGATGCCTTTGAGCGGTTGCGCAGCCGGCGCCGGTCGCGCAATCAGGTCGGCGTCGTCGAACAACGGCAGTTCATTGACCGAACGCGAGCGCTCGATCAACTCGGACAGCAGGAACAATGCACTCAGTGCCAGGGTCGAGCTGACCAGATAAAACAGCGCCGCCGCGATCAGGTTTGGCTGGGCGAAACCAATGGCTGACAGCAGGATCCCGGCCGACACCAGGATGCTCAGGCTGGCCATCTTTTCCAGGCGTTGCGCCGCCAGAATCGCCAATGCCGCGCAGACAATCGTCGCCATGCCGCCGTAGATCAGCCAGTCGCCGCCAAAGTAGGCGGACGCCCCGGCCTGACCGGAGAACAGCAGCGTCCACAAGCGCAGCAAGGTGTAGACACCGACCTTGGTCATGATCGCGAACATCGCCGCCACCGGAGCGCTGGCCGAGGAGTAGGCCGGCACCAGCCAGAAGTTCAGCGGCCACATCCCGGCCTTGGCCAGAAACGCCACCGCGAGAATCCCCGCGCCAGCATGCAGCAAACCGCGATCAGCTTCCGGCACCAGCGGGATTTTCAGCGCCAGGTCGGCCATGTTCAGTGTGCCGGTGACGCCATAGATCAGCGCCGCGCCAATCAGGAACAGCGACGATGCCAACAGGTTGATCGAAATGTAATGCAGCCCCGCCGACACCCGCGGCCGGCCCGAGCCGTGCAGCATCAAGCCGTAGGACGCCGCCAGCAGCACTTCGAAGAACACGAACAGGTTGAACAGGTCGGCGGTCAGGAACGCACCGTACAACCCCATCAATTGAATCTGGAACAACGCGTGGAAGCTTGAACCGGCGCCGTCCCAACGGGCCATGGCGAACAGCAAGGCGCTGACGCCGATGATCCCGGTCAGCACCAGCATCAAGGCCGACAGCCGATCGACCACCAACACCAGGCCGAACGGCACTTGCCAGTTGCCCGGCAGGTACACGCCGATGGAACCCGGCACGCCAGTGGTTTGTGTCCATTGCAGCAGCAACACGGAAATTCCCAGGCCGAGCAGGCTGGAGAACAGGTTGATCTTGGCCTTCAGCGGACGGTGTTTCTCGCCGAGCATCAACATGATGGCGGCGGTCAGCAGCGGCAGCAGAATCGGTGCGGCGATCAGGTGCGTCATCGCATTCATTCTTTAGGCTCCCGGCCATCCACATGGTCGGTGCCGGTCAAGCCCCGGGAAGCGAGCAGTACCACCAGAAACAATGCGGTCATGGCGAAGCTGATCACGATGGCGGTCAGCACCAGTGCTTGTGGCAGGGGATCGGTGTAATGCAACAAGTCCTGCGGCACGCCATCCTTGATGATCGGCTCGCGGCCGATGAACAGGCTGCCCATGCTGAAGATGAACAGGTTGACGCCATAGGACAGCAGGCACAGGCCCATCACCACCTGAAAGGTCCGTGGCCGCAGGATCAGCCAGACGCCGGAGGCCGCAAGCACGCCGATGGCGATTGCGATGACTTCTTCCATCAGACGGCTCCTTGCGTGGCGACGGGTTTAGGCTGGGCCGCGGTTTTGTGGCCGCGAACCGATTGGTGGGCGAGGGCGGTGAGGATCAACAGCGTCGAACCGACCACCACGGCATACACGCCAATGTCGAAAAACAGCGCGCTGGCGATGTGAATGTCCCCCAGTACCGGCAATGAAAAATGCCAGGTATGGGTGGTGAGGAACGGATAACCGACCGCCATGGCCCCAAGCCCGGTGACCGTGGCGAACAGCAGCCCGGTGCCCATCCAGCGCAGCGGTCGCAGGCTCATTTGCGCCTCGACCCACTGCGTGCCGGCGACCATGTATTGCAGGATGAACGCCACCGACATCACCAGCCCGGCGACAAAACCGCCGCCCGGTTGGTTGTGCCCGCGCATGAACAGGTAGAACGACACCACCAGCGCAATCGGCAACAACAGGCGTACCAGCACCGCCGGGACCATCATGAAACCCAGTGCGGTGTCGCTGGCGTGGCGCGGGTTGACCAGGTCAGTGACCACGTCCGGTGCCAACAGGCGTTGCTGCGCCGGCAACTGCAGGCTTTCTTTCGGCGGGCGGAAGCGTCGCAGCAGGGCGAACACGGTCAGGGCCACGGCCACCAGCACGGTGATTTCACCCAAGGTGTCGAAGCCACGGAAGTCCACCAGCATCACGTTGACCACGTTGCTGCCGCCGCCTTCGGGCAGGGCGCGACTGAGGTAGAACGAGGAAATATCGTTGGGCGTCTGGCGCGTCAGCATCGCGTAGGCCAGCAAGGCCATGCCGCCACCGACCCCGGTCGACAACAGCAAGTCGCGGATACGCCGGATGCGCGCCTTGCGCAGGGTGCTCGGCAGTGGCGAGACTTCTTCGATCCGGCGTGGGAGCCAACGCAGGCCCAGCAGGATCAGCACCGTGGTCACCACTTCGACCGCCAGTTGCGTCAACGCCAGGTCCGGCGCGGAGAACCAGACGAAGGTTACGCAGGTCATCAGGCCGCAGACGCTGACCATGGTCAGGGCCGCGAGCCGGTGATACTTGGCCTGCCACGCTGCGCCGAGGGCGCAGGCAATCGCCAGCAGCCACAGGGTCACGAACACGATGGAACCGGGGATTTTCGGCCGGTCGCCCCAGCTCAGGCTGCTGTGAAGCATCGGGATCAGCCCGGCCAGCACGGCGGCGAGGACCACCAGGAACAATTGGGTTTGCAGGCGGTTGGTGCTGATCCGGCGCACCAGGCGACGGGCCAGGCGCATCATGATCACCAGGCCGCGCTCGAACAGGCGCTTGCCGTTGAACCGGCCAATCACCGGCGGGTATTTGAAGCGCCCGCGCTTGAGCTGATTGCGCAACAGCAGGTAGAGCACGATGCCGCCGGACATGGCGATCAAGCTCATGATCATCGGCGCGTTCAAGCCGTGCCAGATCGCCAGGCTGTATTCCGGCAGGGTTCCGCCGACCACCGGCAGGGCCGCGGCGGCCAGGATGGAACCGACCACTTGCGCCGGGAACATCCCCACCACCAGGCAGGTGAACACCAGCAATTCCACCGGCGCACGCATCCAGCGTGGCGGCTCGTGCGGGGTGTGCGGCAGGTCGGTGGCGGTCGGGCCGAAGAACACGTCGACGGTGAAGCGTAGCGAATAGGCGACGCTGAAAGTGCCGGCGATGGTCGCGACGATTGGCAGGCTCCACTCGACCCAGGCCGTGGCATTGATGAACACGGTTTCGGCGAAGAACATTTCTTTCGAGAGGAAACCGTTGAGCAGCGGCACACCGGCCATCGAGGCGCTGGCGACCATGGCCAGGGTGGCGGTGAACGGAATCAGTTTGATCAAACCACTGAGCTTGCGAATGTCGCGGGTGCCGCTTTCGTGGTCGATGATCCCGGCGGCCATGAACAACGAGGCCTTGAAGGTCGCGTGGTTGAGAATGTGGAACACTGCGGCGACGGCCGCCAGCGGGCTGTTCAAGCCCAGCAGCAGGGTGATCAGGCCCAGGTGGCTGATGGTCGAGTAGGCCAGCAACCCTTTGAGGTCGTTCTGGAACATCGCGCAGTACGCGCCCAGCAACAGGGTGCAGGCGCCGGCGCCGCTGACGATGTAGAACCATTCTTCGCTGCCGGACAACGACGGCCACAGCCGTGCCAGCAGAAACACCCCGGCCTTGACCATGGTCGCCGAGTGCAGATAGGCCGAGACCGGTGTCGGCGCCGCCATCGCGTGGGGCAGCCAGAAGTGGAAGGGGAATTGGGCGCTTTTACTCAAGGCGCCGATCAGGATCAGGGGTAACAGAATAGGGTAGAGGGCATGTGCGCGAATCAGCTCGCCGGCGGCCAGGACCTTGTCCAGGTCATAGCTGCCGACCACATGGCCGAGGAGCATGACCCCCGCCAGCAGGCACAAACCGCCTGCGCCGGTGACCATCAGCGCCATGTAGGCGCCGCGTCGCGCGTCGCTGCGGTGGTGCCAGTAACCGATCAGCAGGAACGAGAAGAGGCTGGTCAGCTCCCAGAAAAACACGATCTGGATCAGGTTGCCGGAAATCACCAGCCCGAGCATGGCGCCCATGAACGCCAGGAAAAACGCGAAAAACCGGGGCACCGGATCGTCCGGCGACATGTAGTAACGTGCGTACAACGACACCAGCGTGCCGATGCCCAGTACCAGCATCGAGAACAACCAG
Organism: Pseudomonas sp. URMO17WK12:I12; assembly: GCF_000514395.1. NCBI lineage: Bacteria > Pseudomonadati > Pseudomonadota > Gammaproteobacteria > Pseudomonadales > Pseudomonadaceae > Pseudomonas > Pseudomonas sp. URMO17WK12:I12. The sequence goes on along the minus strand of NZ_AZVV01000013.1, from coordinate 98,885 downwards.
GCGAAGCCGTCCAGGCGCAGGACGAAGTCAAGGCCGAGGCTTGGCAGCCAGAAGAATTCTTCGCGGATCACTCCGCCATGGGCGATTTGCGGATACAGGAGCGCGACCTGGACCGTGCCAATCAGTGCGATCAGGCCGGCCAGCAGGGGGGCGGTATTGCGTGCGTTGTGTGGCAGGACGGCTGCCAGACAGCTGCCGATAAAAGGCAGAAGCAGTAGAACTATCAGGGACATAGGCTTCTAATCTGCGGAAGTTTGTGAAGCATCATACGTGCCACTCCCAAGATCGCCAAACGCCAAGCTGTCGCAGAATCCTACACGGTAGACGGAAAAAGGCTGATTCACATGGTTTCCAGGGCCAGTTTTTAGCCGGTCTGGCCCCATCGCGAGCAAGCTCGCGATAGCTATCTATCCGGCAACAGAATTATCAAGGTTCAACCGAGGTTTCCCGCTCCAACTCTCCCTCAGCCGCAGTCCCCTTACCTTTGGTCTTCAACTCACTGACAATCACCGCCGCCACAATCAATCCCGCGCCCACCAGCGCAATCGCCGGCAACCGCTCCCCGGCGATCCGTCCGACAATCCCGGCCCACACCGGCTCGCCCGCATAAATCAAGGTCGCCCGGGTCGGTGAAACGCTCTTCTGCGCCCAGTTCATCGCCACCTGAATCGCCGCACTCGCCGCGCCCAGCCCCAACGCGCTGCACAACAGCAGCCAGGAAAAGTCCGGAATGCGTTCCTGGGTCGGCACCACCATCAGAAACGCCAGCACCGAGGTGGTTGCCAATTGCACCACCGTCACCCGCCGCACATCGACCTGACCGGCATAGGTACTGATCAGAATGATTTCGGCGGCAATCGCAATGGCACTGATCAGCGTGGCGATTTCACCGGGGCTGAAATTGAACGAAGCGCCGGACGGTCCCGACAGCAACATCAGCCCGGTAAACGCCAGCATGATCCCGATGCTCGGCATCAACCCCGGGCGACGTCCCAACACCAGCCATTGCAGCAGCGGCACAAAGGGCACGTACAACGCCGTGATAAACGCCGATTGACTGCTGGGAATGCTCTGCAAGCCCACGGTCTGCAAGCCGTACCCGAGCATGATCGCCACACCGATAAAGGCCCCGGCCTTGAGTTCGAACAAGGTCAGTTCCCGCAGGTGGCGCCAGGAGCACAGCGCCACAAGACTCGCAGCAGCGGCGAAGCGCAGGCCGACGAAAAACATCGGGCCGCTGACGGTCATGGCGTGCTGCACCAACAAAAAGGTGCCGCCCCAGACCATGGTGATCAGCACCAGCACGCACTCGGCTTTGCTGAACCGCGAGAAACGGGGGGAAGAGGAGTTCACCGACGTCATGACCTTGCACGCTACCTGAGGGGGACGCACAATGCGCCGAATGTTGCGCAGTATACTGCCCAACCCCACCAAGTGAGCAATATAGTGCACAAAGATTCCACGCAACGGGCTTCGGTCCTCCAGCACGTCAGCCAAAACGTTCGGCGCCTGCGCCATGCCGCCGACATGAGCCAGACCGCGCTGGCCGAAAAGTCCGGGGTCAGCCGCCGGATGCTGGTGGCCATCGAGGCCGGCGAGAAGAACGTCAGCCTGACCACCCTCGACCGAGTGGCCGAAGCGCTGGACGTGAGGTTCAGCGACCTTATTCAGGCACCGGACGCCCGCGATGCGAGTCGCATCAACGAAGTGGCCTGGGCCGGATTAATCCCCGGCAGCAAAGCTGTTTTATTGTCCAAGGCCACCGCGACTCGTGAAGTGGAGCAATGGGAATGGTGCCTGCAACCAGGTGAAGTTTATCCGTCGCAACCAGATGCCGAAGGCTGGAGTGAACAGATCTACGTGTTCGAAGGCTGCCTGACCCTGATGTTGGGTGATACGCCACAGCACATCGCTGCCGGTGAGTTTTTCATGTTCGCCAGCAACCAGCCTCATGCCTATCGCAACGATGGCCCGGTGGCAGCGCGGTTTGTGCGCAACGTGGTGATCTGACTGTTCGCCGATCAACAGGGGATGGACACTTTGCCTTTCTACAGCTGCACTTTGTTCTCGGAAGGTTCGCTAACCCGTTGAAATAGCTGGAGATAGTAATCGGGTGCGACGCCTGCAAAAGGTCCTGGCGCCTTTATCAGAATCCCGAGAAGTTGTTTGAGGAGGGGGCGCGGTTGCCGGAAAGTCATCCGGGGGCGGGGTATCGGGATCTGGCGACGTTGCGGCAACGGGAGAAGAAATGGTGTCTGCGTAGACGCCTTCGCGAGCAGGCCCACTCCTACTAAGGGTGGGTTTGTGTGCGGGAGAGCAACCCATTAAGGTGGCACGCAGCAGCTTTCCATTTGACCAATGAGCATGGCATGAGCGAAATCCAAAGCGCACAGACGACCAACGCCATCCGCCACGCCGACATGCTGATCATCGGCGGCGGCCTTAGTGGTGCGATGCTGGCGGCGCAGTTGTTGCGCTTGCCGGGCCGCCGTTCGGTGCTGGTGATCGAACCACGTGCCGAACTCGGTCGAGGCGAAGCCTACAGCGCGGTCGAATTGGGTCATACGTTGAACGGCAACGCAGCGCGGATGAGCGTCGACCCGGACAATGCCGATGACTTGACGCAATGGCTGACCGAGCACATTGCCGCGGGTGGCTGGCCGGAATCGGCTGAGCAACCAGTACCGATCAGCGAGTTGTTCCCGCCACGAGGGCTGTTCGGTGTGTACGTGCAACAACGTCTGGCTGAAGCGCAAGCGGTCGGCGCGTTGAATGGCTCAACCGTCGAGCATGTACAGGCTGAAGTAATCGATCTGCAAACCGACGACGATTCGGTACGGCTGACCTTGAGTGACGGGCAACGCTTGCAGGGCGCTTATGCGGTGCTGGCGACAGGCATGTTCCCCGCCGCGCGCACACCACAGACCGAGTCCAGCGGTTTGAACGCCGCCGCGCTCGATCCGTGGGATGTCGCCGCGATGCGTCAGCTCGATCCACAATCAACGGTGTTGATCATCGGTTCCGGCCTGACCATGGTCGATGCCGTGGTGTCGCTGGAACAGGCTGGGCATCGCGGACCGATCGAAGTGTTTTCCCGCCACGGCTTGCTGCCGCATGTGCGACGGCAACCGCCGGCCTGGGTGGATTTTCTGGCCGCGGATCACAGCCTTCGCACCCCCCGGCAACTGGTGCGCGAACTGCGCCGGCAATGCTGCGAGGCGATCGCCCAAGGTATCGACTGGCAAGCACCGCTCGATACCGTGCGGGCGCACATTGGACGGTTGTGGAATCAGGCCACGGACCTGCAACGTCGGCAGTTTGTGCGGCATGTCCGGCCATGGTGGGAAAGTCATCACCACCGCTCGCCGCCGTTGAGTGCGGCCCTGGTGGAACGGTTGCACCGGGAAGGGCGGTTGCGGATTCAGGCCGCGTCGTTCAAAGGGCTTGAGCCCGTGTCGCAGGGTGGCGTCAGCATCCGCATTCGCCGCCGTGGCGAGGCCGACACCTGTGTGGTGACTGGCGCGGCGTTGATCAACTCCAGCGGTATCGAATACGACTGGCGTCGGGTTGCTCGACCGTTGCCGCAGCAATTGCTGGCGCGCGGACTGATCCAGCCGGGACCATTGGCGCTGGGAATCGCGGCGGTGGTCGACGGTGCCGTACTGGACGGCGATGGCCAGGTCGCCCGTCGCCTGTTCGCCATGGGCCCGCCGTTGCGCGGCATGTGGTGGGAAAGTACCGCTGTCACCGACGTAGCGCTGCAGGCCAAAGCCCTGGCCGCACGACTGGTGGCAGCTGCTTCAGGGATTGCGTAAGGCAAAGAAAAACCCCGGGGAGATCGGATCTGCCCGGGGTTTTGTTCAAACGGTGCAAAAGCGGTTAATCAATAACGCTGATACTTCGAACCGAATTCAGGACGGTTTTCAGCGACGTAGAGTTTGCTTGGCTGGCTGTCTTTGTGATCAAGACCGACCGTGTTCACGTTCAGTGTCGCCGGTTGGCTGACCTTGACGCCGGCGACAACCTGCGAAGTGGTATGCGGGGCGGCGATAGCGGACGTAGCGCCAAGGACCGACAGGGCGAAACCAAGACCGATGATGCTTTTCATGATGTTGCTCCAGAGTGGGGGAAGAAGATGTGGCCACTGTAGTGCTGGAGCCCGGTAATGAAAAAACACCCTTGGGCATAGTCGTTATCGAGAGCGTTGATCCCTGGTCAGCGAGGGGGCGAGGCTTTTTAACCTCATTCCTACAGGGGATCTTTGTTGTTGTGTCGATCTGCACCGAATCAGGCCACCCCGGCCCTTGTCACCGGGTCGGGGTGGAACAGGTGCTTCACTTCACATCAAACCGGTCGAGGTTCATCACCTTGGTCCAGGCCGCCACGAAGTCGTTGACGAACTTCTCCTTCGCGTCGCTGCTCGCATACACCTCAGCCAATGCTCTTAATTGCGCATTCGAACCAAAGACCAGATCCACCCGCGTCCCGGTCCACTTCACTTGACCGGTTTTGCGATCCCGGCCTTCAAACTCTTGAGCCGCTTCGGAGGTCGGTTTCCATTCCACGCCCATGTCGAGCAGGTGGGTGAAGAAGTCGTTGGTCAGCGCTTCCGGTTGCTGGGTGAACACGCCGTGCCGGGTTTGTCCGACGTTGGTGTTCAACACACGCAGGCCGCCGACCAACGCGGTCATTTCTGGCGCGGTGAGCGTCAGCAATTGCGCCTTGTCGATCAACAAGTGCTCGGCCGGTACGCGGTAGTTGGTTTTCAGGTAGTTGCGGAAGCCATCGGCAATCGGTTCGAGGAAGCCGAAGGATTCCACGTCGGTTTGCTCTTGTGAGGCGTCCATCCGTCCTGGCGTGAATGGCACGGTGACGGTGTGCCCGGCATTTTTTGCGGCCTGTTCAACGCCGGCGTTACCGGCCAGCACGATCAGGTCCGCCAGCGAGACTTTCTTGCCGCCGCTGTTGAACTCGTTCTGGATGCTTTCAAGTTTCGCCAGCACGTTCGCCAGTTGTTCCGGCTGGTTGGCTGCCCAGAATTTCTGCGGGGCCAGACGCAGGCGTCCGCCGTTGGCACCGCCGCGTTTGTCGGAGCCGCGGAAGGTCGAAGCCGCCGCCCAAGCGGTGGACACAAGCTGCGAAACCGACAGGCCGGAGGCGAGGATTTTGCTCTTGAGTGCGGCGACATCGCTGTCGTTGACCAAGGCATGATCGACCGCCGGGATCGGGTCTTGCCACAGCAGTTCTTCGTTCGGCATTTCCGGGCCGAGGTAGCGGGAGAGGGGACCCATGTCGCGGTGGATCAGCTTGAACCAGGCACGGGCGAAGGCGTCGGCCAGTTGATCGGGATTGGCCAGGAAACGCCGGGAAATCGGCTCATAGATCGGGTCGAAACGCAGGGCCAGGTCCGAGGTCAGCATGGTCGGATTGCGCCGTTTGGACGGGTCGTGGGCATCCGGAATGGTGCCGGCACCTGCACCGTTTTTCGCCACCCACTGGTTCGCCCCGGCGGGGCTTTTGCTCAGTTCCCACTCGAAGCCGAACAGGTTTTCCAGGTAGTTGTTGCTCCATTTTGTCGGCGTGGTGGTCCAGGTCACCTCCAGGCCGCTGGTGATGGTGTCCGCGCCTTTACCGGTGCCAAAACTGTTCTTCCAGCCAAAGCCTTGCTGTTCGAGACCGGCGGCTTCGGGCTCGGCACCGACATTGTCGGCAGGTCCGGCGCCGTGGGTTTTACCAAAGGCGTGCCCCCCCGCGATCAGGGCTACGGTTTCTTCATCGTTCATCGCCATGCGGCCGAAGGTTTCACGGATGTCCTTGGCTGAAGCGACGGGATCCGGATTGCCCTCAGGGCCTTCGGGGTTGACGTAGATGAGGCCCATTTGCACGGCCGCAAGCGGGTTTTCCAGATTGCGGCCCTGTTCGGTGCGGCTCTCCTCGTTTTCTCCCGGTTCAGCCACGAGTGGGCCGTCGCCGGGTTCTTGCATGGGCTTGTTTTCTTTGCCATAGCGGGTGTCACCACCCAGCCATTTGTTTTCGGAGCCCCAGTACACGTCTTCGTCCGGCTCCCAAACGTCGGGACGACCACCGGAGAAGCCGAAGGTCTTGAAGCCCATGGACTCCAGCGCGACGTTGCCGGTGAGTACGATCAGGTCTGCCCATGAAATGTTGCGGCCATATTTTTGCTTGATCGGCCAGAGCAGCCGGCGTGCCTTATCGAGGCTGACGTTATCGGGCCAGCTGTTGAGGGGGGCAAAGCGTTGCTGGCCGGAACCGGCGCCACCGCGGCCGTCACCGGTGCGATAAGTACCGGCGGCGTGCCAGGCCATGCGAACGAACAGCGGCCCATAGTGACCGAAGTCGGCCGGCCACCAGTCTTGCGAATCGGTCATCAGTGCCGTGAGGTCTCTTTTGACCGCGGCAAAGTCCAGTTTTTTGAACGCTTCACTGTAGTTGAAGCCCTCGTCCAGCGGATCGGACAGGGACGAGTGCTGGTGCAGGATTTTCAGATTCAGCTGGTTCGGCCACCAATCGCGGTTCGTCGTGCCACCGCCAGCGGCGTGGTTAAACGGGCATTTCGATTCATTTGCCATGTGCGAGCTACCTTTGGTCGTGTTCATCCGGGCTATCCGGCCCTTTGTGGGTTCTGGAATAGCGACGAGCGAAAGCAATGACACAGGCTGCTGGGCCAGCAGTTCGATTCACTGATTGTTTTGATCACACGGCTATCGGTACAGAAAAAAAGAGGTGCAATCACGGTGGCCCACGGCAGGCTTAGTCATGTTTCTGACTCATTCCTGTCTCCTTATCAGCTCAAAACCGGCCGGCTGACGCCAGCGCTGGGATAAGGTTAGACGCCTATCTGCAAGTCAGCTAATAGGTGGAGTATTCGGGGCTGATAGGTAAAAGCTTTTATGGGAGGCGTCGGAATTGACCGGGGCTGATGGTCCCATCGCGGGTAAGCCCTGCGCCCACAAGGGTTGAGTAAGGCCCGAAGGTAGCTGGCGCCTTGGAACCACTGCTGCACGGGCGAATCAATTTGATTTGTAGAAGCATCATTTGTAGGCTCCGCCACTTTTATCTCGATCATCACAAGGATTCCTCCATGGGATTGAGCAAACGCGACCAGGCTCACATCGAACGCCGTCTGGTCGCCACCCTGACCGATGCCTGTGAAACCGCCAAAGCGGAAGTCGTCGGGTTTGATTGGCTGACCCATGTAGTCGATTACACCGTATTCCCTTCAAGCCTCAGGGTGATCTGGGTTTTTGACACTCAGGCTAATAAGGATCAGGCGTTGGCCGGCGGGCAAGGGGAGCGCATGGTCGAACTGACAGCGATGGCTCTGAGCGACGCGGATGTCATCGTCAATCCGGTATCGGCCCATGTGCAGTTCGATTCTGAAGAGCAATGTCAGCGTGCCAATGATGGCAATTGGCAGCAGCGTCTGGCGCGCAAACGTTCAATGCGCGGTTGAGCCAGGAGCCCGTACCCTGCAGCCCAAGTCAGAGGCGCGATACGAACTTCTGTTTCAGTGTGTGGGTGATGTGCCTGCTGAAAAAGCGGCAGGCATGACCCCGGTCATTGCGCCCCGAACAGCATCGTCCAATACACTCCCTCATCACTGCGCGCATCCGCTGCATACGCCGCGCCGACCTGAGTAAACATCGGGTTCATCAGGTTCGCACAATGCCCGGGGCTGGCCAGCCACCCGGCCATCGCCTTGCTCGGTGAGCTCTGCCCGGCGGCGATGTTTTCGCCGATCTGCCTGCCACGGTAACCGGCGGCCCTCGCTCGATCCGCGGGCATATCGCCGTCGGGGTCGCGGTGGGCGAAGTAATTGCCGTAGGCCATGGCCTTGCTGTGGCCTTGTGCGGCGGCGCCCAAAGCAGCGTTCCAGCTGAGCGGCCGCGCGGCAGAGAAGCGCTGGCCGCCACACATCCGCGACTTGGCCCGCGCGGCGTTGACCTGCGCCAGCAACGCTTTGCTGACGGCGCGTGTATCGCCGACCTTGCGGTCGAGCACCGGCTGCGCGAGCACCACTTGCCATTCACTTCGGGCGCGGCTGACACCAATGTCGGCGTACTGGCCATCCAGCAGCGCCCCGCAGTAATCGTCCTGAAGCCTGTCAAACGCTTCATCGGCATCCTGCGCGCCGACCACCCGTATGCTGCGTACGGTCACTGCTGAATAGCCGGAAGCCTTCAGCCGATCGCGCAAACCGCCGCCATAACCGATGGGCAATGCCAGGTTGGAATTCAGCGCCAGCGGTGCCAGGCGTTGTGCCGGGCGCCTGTCGCAGCGCTGGGGATGGGCACGGTAATCGTTGATCGCCGCCACCAGTTGGCGTTCGCCATTGGCATGAGCGGGGGAGGCAAATAGAGCAAACACAGGCAAAAGACACAGCGAGGCGCAGCGCAAGGCGAGGACGGTCGGGTGCATGAGGCGGACAGCTCTGATCAGAGACGACGGTAAGTGGGATTTCAAGGCGCCTGTATGACTGGGGTTTTGAGACTAGGTTCAGGAAGGAGGGGCGCAAAAAACAGCGGCGTTGCCTACCGCGTGTCGCAAAATGCGAAAAGTGCCGGTCCTGCCTTAAATATGTGGCGTTTGCAGTCGATAGCGTTTTCATAATGCCGACGTGCCAACAGAGGGCTGCACCATGTCTATAAAATTCCGTTTACTCTTGTTGATTGGCACCAGTTTGCTGACCGCGCTGATCGTCAGCCTGGTCAGTTACGTGGGCAACACACAGATGGCTGACGCAGTGAACGAAAGCGAGGTCAGCATGACGGCGCTGCGCAATCACCTCGAAGCCGACATGATGCACGACGCCCTGCGCGCTGACGTGCTGTCGGCGATGCTGGTGGGCTTGGGCAAAAGCACCAGCAGCAAGGCTGACGTCCACAGTTCCATCGAGGAGCACGCAAAGCATTTTCGTGACGTGCTGGGTGAGAACCTCAAGCTGCCGGTGAACGACACTCTCAAGACCGCACTGAACAAGGTCAAACCGAGCCTCGACACCTACATCAGCGCCGCCGAGCGTATCGTTGGCCTGGCGCTGGAAAATCCTGAAGCTGCGCAAAAGGAACTGGGCACTTTCAATACCGCGTTCAGCCAACTGGAAGACCAGATGGCGGCCCTCAGCGAGTTGATCGAAACCAACACGCAGCAGACCAGCCAAGGCACGGCGCAAGTCATCCACAGCGCCAACTTCACCCTCGGCGTGGTGCTGATCGCCAGCCTGGTGTTGCTGTTGATTCAGGGGCGCTGGGTGATTCTGAGCATCATGGGGCCGTTGCAGACCGCCAGCCGGATTGCCCAAAGCATCGCCCACGGCAACTTGAGCGAACCGATTGTCGAGCCGACACAAAAGGACGAAGCCAGCGCGTTGATCCGCAGCCTGGCGACCATGCAGCGCGATCTGCGGGGTATGATCGAAGTGGTACGCAGCAATGCCCATGGCGTCAGCGGCATGAGTGATCAACTGAGTAGCGGTTGCCATCAGGTCGCTGACAGCAGTCAGCAGCAAAGCGCCGCCGCCAGCACCATGGCCGCCGCCGCCAGCGAAATGACCGCCAGCATCGAGGAAATCACCCGCCACGCCGAACGCGCGCTGGACATGGCCAACCAGGCCGAGTCACTGGCCAAGGATGGCGGTCGGGTGATCCATCAGGTTGTCGAAGACATGGACGGCATCGCCCGTTCCGCGCAGCAGTCGGCTCAGGTGATTCGTACGCTGGACAAGGAGTCGGAAGGGATTTTCAACATCATTCAGGTGATCAAGGGCATCGCTGACCAGACCAATCTGTTGGCGTTGAACGCCGCCATCGAAGCCGCCCGTGCCGGTGAGCAGGGCCGTGGCTTTGCCGTGGTCGCCGACGAGGTGCGCAACCTCGCCGGCCGCACCAGCGCCTCCACTCAGGAAATTGCCAGCATGGTCGCGCGCATCCAGCAAAGCACCCGCGAAGCGGTAACCAGCATGGAAGCGGGCGTGGCGCAGGTCGACAAAGGCATGGCCGTGACCGCCGATGTTGAACGGGCGATTCGTGAAATCCTCGACGCGACACTGAGCACCACGCAACTGGTCAACGACATTACCCGCACCATCGGCGAGCAAAGCCTGGCCAGCAACGAAATCGCGCATCAGGTGGACATGATTGCGGGGATGTCGGAAGGCAATAGCAAGGTGATTGGGCAGACGGCGTCGACGACCGATGAGTTGTCGAGTCTGGCGGGGGAACTGTCGCAGTCGGTGGATCGGTTCAGGCTTTGAATTGATGGTGTCTGTATAGACGCCATCGCGAGCAGGCTCACTCCTACATGGGTTTTGTAAACGCCCGAGATCCAATGTAGGAGTGAGCCTGCTCGCGATGGCAATAGCCCAAACAAAACAAATCCAAAGCCCTAAAGATACTTATCCGTCACAGCCCCTTCCGAAGCGCTCGACACGGTTTTGGCATACTTCGCCAACACCCCACGCTTGTACTTGGACTCGGGCCGCACCCAACGGGTCTTACGCTCGGCCAACACGGCATCGGAAACATCCACCGTAATCAGCCGGGTTTCGGCGTCAATGGTGATCCTGTCGCCATCCTCAACTAACGCAATCGGCCCACCCTCAAAGGCCTCCGGCGTGATATGCCCCACGACAAAACCGTGCGAGCCACCCGAAAAACGCCCATCTGTAATCAACGCGACTTCCTTGCCCAAGCCTTTACCCATCACCGCCGAAGTGGGCGACAGCATCTCGCGCATACCCGGACCGCCCTTGGGCCCTTCGTAGCGGATCACGATCACATCGCCCGCCTTGACCTCGCCATTGAGAATCCCCGCCAGCGCGCCTTCCTCTCCGTGATAAACCCGCGCCGTGCCTTCAAAGCGCAAACCTTCCTTGCCGGTGATCTTGGCCACGGCGCCGGTGGGTGAGAGGTTGCCGTGCAGCACCACCAGGTGCGAGTCCTTCTTGATCGGCGTGTCGAAGGGCAGGATCACGTCCTGGCCTTCGGGATAGTCGGGCACGTCTTTGAGGTTGTCCGCCAGGGTCTTGCCAGTCACCGTCAGCACATCACCGTGCAGCATGCCGGCGGCGAGCATGCGTTTCATCAGCGGCTGGATACCGCCAATGGCCACCAGTTCACTCATCATGTATTTGCCGCTGGGGCGCAGATCGGCCACCACTGGCGACACTTTGCCCAGCTCGACGAAGTCGTCCAGGGTCAGGTCAACATCCACGGCATTCGCCATGGCCAGCAGGTGCAACACGGCATTGGTCGAGCCGGCGAGGGCGATGACCACGCGGATCGCATTTTCAAAGGCCTGGCGGGTCATGATGTCGCGGGGTTTGAGGTCCAGCTTGAGCAGCTCCATCACTTGCTGGCCGGCGCGAAAACTGTCTGAGGCCTTGTCAGTGCCGACCGCGTCCTGAGAACTGGAACCGGGCAAACTCATGCCCAACGCTTCAATGGCCGAGGCCATGGTGTTGGCCGTGTACATCCCACCGCAGGAACCGGGGCCGGGAATCGCCACTTCTTCAATCTGCTTGACCTGGATCTCGCTGATATCCCCCCGTGCATGCTGGCCCACGGCCTCGAATACGGAAATGATGTCGGTATGGCCCGCGCCGGGACGAATCGTGCCGCCATACACGAAAATCGACGGACGATTGAGCCGCGCCATGCCGATCAGGCAGCCCGGCATGTTCTTGTCACAACCGCCGACGGTCACCAGTCCGTCAAAGCCTTCGCAACCGACCACCACCTCAATCGAATCGGCGATCACCTCCCGCGATACCAGCGAATACTTCATGCCTTCGGTGCCGTTGGCGATGCCGTCGGAAATGGTGATGGTGTTGAAAATGACGCCTTTGGCGCCCGCCGCGTTGGCGCCTTTTTCGGCCTCAAGGGCGAGCTTGTCGATGTGCATGTTGCACGGCGTGACCATCGCCCAGGTGGACGCGATGCCGATCTGTGGCTTCTTGAAGTCGGCATCGGTGAAACCCACGGCGCGCAGCATGGCGCGGGCGGGCGCGGCTTCGACGCCGTCGATGACCTGGGAGGAGTATTTGCGCAGATCGTCTTTGTCGCTCATGACTTTTGCTCACATCAGCAGACCGTATCGGCAAGGATTGAAGTCTAGACCCGGGTGCGGCAAAAATCAGTTCCCCTGCGCGCACACCTCACGAACGCAGTCGCGCAACCACCGATGCGCCGAGTCCGCATCCATGCGCGGGTGCCAGAGCATGGAGATCGTGATCGGCGGCGTCGGGATCGGCAGGGGAAAACTGTGCAACCCCGCGCGCAGGTTTTGCGTGTGCCGTTCGGGGACGGTCGCGATCAGGTCCGAGGCGCGGGCCAGTGCCAGTGCCGCGGAAAAACCGCCGACGATGGTGACGATGTCTCGCTCCAGCCCCAGTGATTGCAACGCCTCATCCATCGGCCCGCGGTCCCGCCCACGACGCGAGACCAGAATGTGCCGGCCAGAGGCGTAACGGGCGGGGGTAATCTCGCCTTCGCTCAACCCATGTCCGGCGCACGTCACGCCGATAAAGCGGTCCTGAAACAACGCACGGGTGCGCACTTCGGGGCTGGTGGTGTCGCCGACCACGCCGGTTTCCAGATCGACGCTTCCATCGCGCAGCAGCGCGCTGTCCTTGTTGAGTTTCTGCAGGAAGTGCAAACGCACGCCGGGCGCTTGCTCGCTGAGACGGGCGATGAGTGCCGGGCCGAAGTTTTCGACGAAGCCGTCGCTGGTGCGCAGGGTGAAGGTTCGGGTCAGGTGCTTGAGGTCGAGTTGCTCGGCGGGGCGCAGTACCGCTTCGGCGTGCTGCACCAATTGGCTGACTTGTTCGCGCAGTTCCAGCGCTCGCGGTGTCGGCACCAGCCCACGGCCGGCGCGCACCAGCAGCGGGTCGCCGGTGGTTTCGCGCAAGCGCGCCAGCGCACGGCTCATCGCCGACGGGCTCAGGCGCAAGCGTTGAGCGGCGCGCGCCACACTGCCTTCGGCGAGCAAGGCATCAAGGGTAATCAGCAGGTTCAGATCGGGCGTGGTCATGGCTGAACGTTAGCACGACTTGGCGGTGGCATGGCGTTGTGTGCAGGTATCAAGTGCAAACGCTGCGTCTTCCGCCATGCCAGCAGCGCGCTTACGCTGAAAGCCAATCTTTCAGAAGGGGCCTGTCCATGAAAACCCTCACGCCATCCACCCCGGTCCGCTGGGCGCTTGCCAGCCTTTCGCTGTCAATGTTGATGCCTTCCCTCGACACCAGCATCGCCAATGCCGGATTGCCGACGTTGGCTCAGACCTTTGATGCAGCGTTTCAAGATGTGCAATGGATTGTCCTGGCGTATCTGCTGGCGATCACGACGTTGATCGTCAGCGTCGGGCGGCTCGGTGACTTGATCGGGCGCAAACGCTTGTTGTTGGGTGGGATCGTCATTTTCACCCTGGCTTCGCTGGCCTGTGGGCTCGCGCCTTCGCTGGGCTGGCTGGTGGCGGCCCGTGCCGTGCAAGGTCTGGGCGCGGCGATCATGTTGGCGCTGACCGTGGCGTTTGTCGCGGATACGGTGCCGAAAGCGCAAACCGGCAACGCCATGGGCTTGCTGGGGACGATGTCGGCGATGGGCACCACGCTGGGTCCTTCGTTGGGCGGTGTGCTGATTTCCGGGTTCGGCTGGCAGACGATTTTTCTGGTCAACGTGCCGTTGGGTGTTTTGAATGTTGTACTCGCTTACCGCTGTTTGCCGGCAGATCGGCCGGTAGCTCGGCGTAGCGCTTTCGACTTCCCCGGGACGCTGCTGTTGGCGCTGACGCTCGGTGCGTATGCGCTGGCCATGACGTTGGGTGAAGGGTGGGTGCTGCTGATTGCTGGTATCGGTGGTGGGGTTTTCCTGTGGGTCGAGGCGAGATCCACGTCGCCCCTCATCAAGCTGGCGATGTTCCGTGAACGTGGGCTGAGTGCGAGCCTGGCCATGAGCGCCTTGGTGTCGACGGTGATGATGTCGACGCTGGTGGTGGGGCCGTTTTATCTCTCGGGTACGCTGGGGCTGAACGCCGCGCTGGTCGGGTTGACCTTGTCGGTCGGTCCGCTGGTGGCGGCGCTGGGCGGGGTGCCGGCGGGGCGTCTGGTGGATCGATTCGGGGCGCAGCGCATGATGGTGTTCGGGCTGGTCACCATGGCGTTGGGCGCCGGGGTGTTGGCGATTATGCCGGTGGGTTTTGGTGTGCCTGGCTACGTCGTTCCCATCGCGGTGATCACGGCCAGTTATGCGCTGTTTCAGGCGGCGAATAACACCTCGATCATGACCGGTGTCAGCGCCGATCAGCGCGGGGTGATTGCCGGGCTGCTCAGTCTGTCGCGCAATCTGGGGTTGATCACGGGAGCCTCGGCGATGGGGGCGGTGTTTGCCGGTAATGGCATGCGGGTGACGTTTGCGGTGGCGGCGGGGTTGATTGTCCTGGCGCTGGTTATTGCATTGCCTGCCCGCAAACGCCAACTCGCCGCTGCCTGAATATTGCAGCCACCGCAGTCCCTTGTGGGAGCGAGCAAGCTCACTCCCACAAGGGACTGCGGCGGTGCGAGGGGCTCAGGAAACCTGTGTTTGAAGCTTGGCCAGGATCAGGGCGGCCGGATCGTCAGTTTTGCCATCGTCGGCTTTTTTCTGGTCCGACCCATCCGTCACCACACCCGCGAGAATTTCAGCCAGGTTGTGAAAATGCCCGGACTTTTTCTCGGTCGGATCCGAACCACCACCCTGGTTCAACGCCGCTTCCAGCGACAAGTGCTGGGTCAGCCATTGCGGCGTGTTCTTTTCCTCGGGGCTCATGTTGTCGAGAAAATCCAGGGCCGCATGGGCACGGGCGACCGGGTCGTTGGCGAACGGGTCTTTCCAGTTTTTTTCCTGATCCGCCGGGCCGCTGTAATAACCGGTGGCGAGACGGCCCTGCTGGCGCATCAAGGCCTGGGCCGAGGCTTGTTCATCCGCGGTGAACTTGCCGCCTTCATTGGTGGCGACGGCGTTCAGCGAGCGTCGATCAAGGTCGCCGAACAGCGCGTTACGGTCTTCATCGGTCTTGGCGTACGGCTTGCCGCTGGCGGTCATCTGCGCGTATTTTTCATCCATGCGCTTGCGCGCATCGGCGGCGACTTCCGGGAAGGTCTTGTCCTTGGAGCTGGAGACCGCACCGGGCTTGGACGCACCCAACACCAGCGCATCGGCATTCATCCCCGCGCGCACCGGAAAGTACGGCGCATTGCCGACGATCGAGCTGCTGTAATCGGTGGAGGTGCTGGAGAGGCTCACCGAATCGGTGTTTGAGGCCTTGGCCTGCGCCGTGTCGTCTTGAGCGACCGGCTGCCGGGCAGTGGCAGACTTCGAATCGACGGCCGCCGCGTAGGCTGACATCGCCGCATTCGTTGAAGTTGAAACAGTGATCATTGTGCTTCCTTGGCGAGGAACGCTCGCAAGTGAGAGCGATAAGACGCTCGATGCCGGACACCGTACGCCGTATCCATGACGCTTTCATTGTATCGGCGGCGATACCTTCTACTTGAAAGCGTTCGCCGGTCAATGCAACGAATCCCGCCACAGGGCCTCATATAAAAACGAGCGACGCCCTATGAACACGGGCCTCGCGCCTCTGACTTCAATGACAGGTGATTGTTTTTATGACCGCAGCGGACAAGAACCATGTGATCTGGCTGGTTGAACAATCCATGCTGCACGCCGCCCGGCAGCGGGCCAGGCTCTATTCCGGGCAGGGCCGCTTGTGGCAACAACCCTATGCGCATACCCGGCCGCGCGATGCGTCGGCGTTGGCGTCGGTGTGGTTCACGGCGTACCCGGCGTCCATCGTCACCCGGGAGAACGGCACCGTGCTGGAAGCCCTGGGCGATGAAACCTTGTGGCATGCGCTGTCGAGAATCGGCATTCAGGGCATTCACAATGGCCCGCTGAAAATGTCCGGCGGCCTGACGGGCACCGAACGCACGCCGACGATTGACGGCAATTTCGACCGCATCAGTTTCGACATCGACCCGCAACTGGGCACCGAGGCGCAGTTGCAGGCGCTGGTGCGCATGGCCGCCGCGCACAACGCGGTGATCATCGATGACGTGATCCCGTCGCACACCGGCAAAGGCGCAGACTTCCGTTTGGCCGAGATGGCGTATGAGGACTATCCCGGCCTCTACCACATGGTGGAAATCCGCGAAGAAGACTGGCCGCTGCTGCCCGTCATCGCTGAGGGCCGCGATGCGCAAAACCTCAGCCCGTTGCAGGTCGATGTGCTCCGCGACAAGCACTACATCGTCGGCCAGTTGCAGCGAGTAATTTTCTTCGAGCCCGGGGTCAAGGAAACTGACTGGAGCGCGACACCGGTTGTGGTGGGCGTCGACGGCAAGCCGCGCCGCTGGGTCTATTTGCATTACTTCAAGGAAGGGCAGCCCTCGCTGAACTGGCTGGACCCAACCTTCGCCGCGCAGCAGATGATCATCGGCGACGCGCTGCACGCCATCGACGTGATGGGCGCCAAGATCCTGCGTCTGGATGCCAACGGTTTTCTCGGCGTCGAACGCAAACTCGACGGCACCGCCTGGTCAGAAAGCCATCCGCTGTCGATCACCGGCAATCAGTTGCTGGCCGGGGCGATCCGCAAGGCGGGCGGCTTCAGTTTTCAGGAGCTCAACCTGACCGTCGACGACATCGCCGCCATGTCCCACGGCGGCGCGGATCTTTCATACGATTTCATCACCCGACCGGCCTACCAGCATGCGCTGCTGATGGGCGATACCGAGTTCCTGCGCCTGATGCTGCGGCAGATGCACACCCTCGGTATCGACCCCGGTTCGTTGATCCACGCGTTGCAAAACCACGACGAACTGACCCTGGAACTGGTGCATTTCTGGACGCTGCACGCCCACGATAACTTCCTCTATCAGGGCCAGACCTTCCCCGGCAACATCCTGCGCGAGCACATTCGCGAGCAGATGTATGAACGCCTGGCCGGGGAACACGCGCCGTACAATCTGAAGTTCGTCACCAACGGTGTGTCCTGCACCACCGCCAGCATCATCACGGCCGCGCTGGGGATTCGTGATCTCGACGCGATCACCGCCGAGGACATCCAGCAGATTCGTCAGGTGCATTTGCTGTTGGTGATGTACAACGCGATGCAGCCCGGCGTATTCGCGTTGTCTGGATGGGATCTGGTCGGTGCGCTGCCATTGCCGGCCGAACAGGTCGCGCATTTGATGCACGACGGCGACACCCGGTGGATTCATCGCGGCGCTTATGATCTGGTCGACCTCAACCCCGAAGCAGAACTCTCGGCCGGGCAGATGCCGCGACCGAAGACGTTGTATGGCAGCCTGACCAGCCAATTGAAGGATCCGGATTCGTTCGTCTCGCAACTCAAACGAATCCTCGCTGCACGCCGCGCCTACGACATTGCCGCCAGTCGGCAGATCCTGATTCCGGATGTCGAGCATCCGGGGCTGCTGGTCATGGTCCACGAATTACCGGCCGGCAAAGGCACGCAAATCACTGCGCTGAACTTCGGCTCCACGCCGATCACTGAAACCCTGCACCTGCCCAACATTGCGCCGGGGCCGGTGGTCGACATCATCAATGAGCGGGTGGAAGGGGACCTGACGCCTGAAGGGGAATTCACCATCACGCTGGATGCGTTCGAAGGATTGGCGCTGCGGGTGGTCAGTGCTTCGCCGATGATTTAGGGATTGGCTCGGTCGGTTTTGCGTCCGCTTGACGCTCAACCGGCCGCAGATACCTTGGCTTATTCGCCTCGACACGCTTGAAGGAGAATGACAGGGCTTTTTTAAAGTGCCTGGCAATGGGGGTTTCTATTTTTGTGTGGATGACATGAGACGCACCGATCATCAACGCGATAGTGCCCCAGAGCAGGACGTGCGGGTTTACCGCCGGATAGGCGATGTTGAAGATCATGAAGCCGATCATTTGATGCAGCAGGTATAGCGGGTAAGTCAGCGCACCTAATGCCGTCCAGTTGAAGGCTCCTACGGCTGCTGTCTTGTTGGTTGCCACCAGGAGGAACGTCATGAAAAACAGGATAATCATGCTGCAGACGATCAGCGGATCGAAGTCGGTTGGGTATTTGGTTTCGAGCAATTCGGCCCATACGACGGCGGTGAAGCAGGCCAATGCCAACGCGCCTGCCAGGAGCAGCACGCGTCTTTTGGTGAACCCCTTGGCCCAGATCATGTAGAACGTCGCACCCGCGATGAAATAGGCGGCGTAGTCGGTAATTAATGTCGAGCGCAACTTTTCAAAGGCGAAGACTTCGGCACCGGCAGAGATCAGTAGCCAGCACACAAGAAAGGTTTCTATTTTTTCTATTTTCTTGAAGGCCAGGAGAATGGAGATCATCAGGTAGAACTTTATTTCTACAAACAGCGACCAGTACACGCCGTCTATCGGCTCGACGCCCACAAAGTCGCCCAGCAACGTCATGTTAATAATGTATTGATAAATACCAGCGCTGTAGCGCGGCTGTCCGATGGCCAGCGTGACTAGAAAAGTCAGGGTGCAGCACACCCAGAAAGCAGGGTAGAGGCGAATGGCGCGGGAGATGAAAAACGCTCTTAGATTATTGCCCGACGCGGTCATCAGAATGACGAATCCGCTGATCATGAAAAACAGTTCGACGCCCAAGTAACCGTATTTGGCAGGCTCTGCCAACAGCGGATAGGGCATTTCAGACATGTCGCCTTTTGCATACCCGCGAAAAGCATAGTGAAAAAACACCACGGCGAGCGCTGCCAGGAAGCGCAGCAAATCCAGTTCATTCAGCCGGCGTTTGATCACGTACACACTCCAGATGGATTGGCGCTGATTGACGACTGACGTCCCTGTCGATTGAACGCTGACCCAGTGCGGCCGTGCGCGGGAATGATCGGGCGTGCGGACGGGCTGGAATTCTGTCGACTCGACTGCTCGATCGAAAGTTCAGGGCTAATCGGAGGCACCTGACGGGCTGATCCATGATTGAGAAACGCTACTGGCTGCGTTGCCACACCTTGACGTAATCGACCCTGAAGGTAGAGGGCAAGTCAGCATCGTCGACCACGCCGAACCATTGCCACATGGCCTCACTGTCGAAGACGATCTGCATCGGAAAGAAGAAATTGGCATTTTTCGATTCCCGGACCAGCACGCCATCGACGTACCAGCGCAGGCTGTCGGGCTGCCAGTCGAAGCCATAGACATGAAACGTACTCGCCAGGCGCCAGGGGCTGACCCAGTTGCTGCCGTTGGCGATATGTTCGGTGCTTTGCGGGGTGGCCCATACGTGGGCGTTCATGTTGTACAGCCGGTCGAAGGCCGCGTTTTTGGTCTTGCCGCCGATTTCGAAGATGTCGATTTCGGTGGCGTTGTCTTCCATGCCGGTCCAGGCCAGCCAGAAGGCGCTGGAACCTGCCGAGTCCATGGGTTTGGCGCGTGCCTCATAGTAACCGTAAAAACCGCGGTCGACCGTGCGCACCATGGCGGAGGAATAGTCCTTGAAACCCAGGTCCACGTACTTCTGTGGCAAGGCTTCCTTGCGAAAGACGATGTTCAGGTTGCCGTTGGCCACGAACGCATTGGCCGGCTTGAACAGTGCCGGCTTGCGGCCCAGGGATTCATTCCCCTGGGCATTGTTGACGTGCCAGCGCACGGGGTCGAGAACGTCGCCATTGAAGTCATCGGACAGGTTGCCGTCGAATATCCAGTTGCCAGCATTGGCCTGATCGGACAGGGGCAAGCTGGCGTCGAGGGGTTTTGGCAACGTGCCCAACGGTCCGACCCGGGTCCAGGTATCAGCCTGCCTGGGAACGGCAATCGACCATTTGTTCGCCAGGTATTGATACGCCTCCTGTTGCTGCGCAAGGGAGGCGAACGGGCGGTCGTACACCAGCACTTCCGCGATATCGCCTTTGAAATTATCGGCGTTGCCGACTACGTTGCGCC
Source organism: Pseudomonas sp. URMO17WK12:I12 (assembly GCF_000514395.1). NCBI lineage: Bacteria > Pseudomonadati > Pseudomonadota > Gammaproteobacteria > Pseudomonadales > Pseudomonadaceae > Pseudomonas > Pseudomonas sp. URMO17WK12:I12. Next base: position 78,903 of record NZ_AZVV01000013.1, on the reverse strand, counting down.
CGACCGCGTAGGGGCCGATGGGCACGTCCTGAAGTTCGAGGACGGAAAAGGTCGGCGCGTAGGCGTCTGCCTGTCGCAGGCTGATGGCGAAGTTCGGCAGCACATTGTCATTATCGACGCTGTTCGGGCGCGAGCTGAACAGCCGCTGCCACGGGTCTGCCGGAGTCTGTTCGGGCTGCCGGCGGGAGACGATCAGCAGGGTTGCCGGGCCCTTGTCGGCGCGGATGGTTTTGCCCAGCAACGCCGAAGCGCCAGTGAAACGCACCACCGCGTTTCCGTTCAGGGCGTTGGCCACGCGCTGCGGACGCGAGGACGCAATGGCATCGTCGACCGTGGCGTGGTTGGATTTGCCGGACTTGTCGTTCCAGTGCTCGAGGCGGTCCTGAGCATCGATACTCATGCTCGACGCATCGGCCGCGTCCAGCCACAGCACCAGCCCGGCGGCGGGCGGACGGGAAGGTGCTGGCGCGGCGCTGCACGCCAGCGAAACCGACAACAGCAGTACCCACAGACAGTCTCTGAGCATGTGTTTTCCTTGCCGTTGGAACGACGGCTTACTTCACCGCCGTCAATGCCGGGACGTCGAATGAGGATTGATAGCCCTGCGGATTGCACGACTGCCAACGCCAGGAATCCTCCATCATCTGATCCAGATTGCGTTGCGCGCTCCAGCCCAGATCCCGTCCAGCCCGGCTCGGGTCGGCCCAGCATTGGGCGATATCTCCGGGGCGGCGCGGGGCGATGCGGTACGGAATGGCAATGCCGGTCACGTCTTCGAAACTGTGGATGATCTGGAGCACGCTGTAGCCGATGCCGGTGCCGAGGTTCCAGCAGTGAATGCCGCCCATGTCTTGCAATACCTGCAGCGCTTTGAGGTGACCATTGGCCAGGTCGACCACATGGATGTAGTCGCGCACGCACGTGCCGTCCACGGTGGGATAGTCGCTGCCGTACACCGTGAGTTCGGGCATCCGTCCAATCGCGACCTGCGTCAGGCACGGCAACAGGTTGTTGGGTCGGCCCTTGGGATCTTCGCCGAGCATCCCGCTTTCGTGCGCGCCAATCGGGTTGAAGTAGCGTAGCAAGGCGATGTTCCAGCGCGAATCGGAGTGGCACAGGTCGGTCAGCAGCTCTTCGATCATCAGCTTGGTCCGGCCGTAGGGATTGACCGGTTTGCCTGTGCCGAGGTCTTCGGCAATCGGTATTTGCGTGGGGTCGCCATACACCGTGGCCGACGAGCTGAACACCAGGTTGAACACTTCATGGCGCAGCATCGCCTGGCACAGATTGAGCGTCCCGGCGACGTTGTTGGCGTAATAGTCCAGTGGCTTTCGGACGCTTTCTTCCACGGATTTGAGACTCGCAAAATGCACCACGGCGTCGATGTCGTAACGACTGAAAATCTGCTCGAGCAAGATAGGGTCGCCCATGTCGCCATTGATGAAATCAACTCGGGTGTGGGTCAGTAGCTCAAGGCGCGCGATGCACTCTCGGCAGCTGTTGCACAGGTTGTCGAGTATCAGCACACGGTGTCCGGCGTTGATGAGTGCCAGGGCGGTATGCGAGCCGATGTAGCCCGCTCCGCCGGTGATCAGCGTAGTTTTGCGCATGGTGAGGTGTTCCTGTTTTGGGACTGAATTCAGCGGGCGGTGAATACCGATTTGAATTCTTGCGGCCAGCGCGGGTGCATGAGGCTATACGCCACGGCATAGCTCAGCGCGCCGGCCACGATGCTGCAGATCAGGTGCAAGTAACCTTCGAAACCCGATCGAGAAGAAACAAGGAGAACGATCGCGGCCATGACGAGCGAGGCAATCACACTGCGATAGTTGGTGTCGAAAAACAGCCGCCAGCCATAGCCGATGGCGCTGTTCAAGCCACGGATCTGCAACGGCGTGATGATCACCATCCGGGCCAGTAATGCCAGGGCGGCGGCCATGCCGCCATAGAGACTGCCGAAGCCATAGACCAGCGCCAGTGCCAGTACGGTGGTTGCCACTTCGGCCTTGATGGTCAGGTGACTGCGATTGACCGCGACCAGCGCAGTGGTGGCGTACATGGCGACATTGCCAATGGCTGCCGTGCACGCCAGCACCTGCAACAGGGGAATGGCCTCGGTCCATTTGGCGCCGAAGATCAACAGGATCACGTCGTGCGCGGTGAGTGCGATGCCGATGAACAAGGGCGTCAGCAGGAAACCGCTGACGGCGGTCGAATCACCGATGATCGCGCGCAACCGTGATGGATCGGCGCTGCGCCGGGCGAACACCGGCAGCGCGTAGCTCAGCAGGCCGTTGTAAATCGCCGTGCGTGGCAGCTCAATGATGCGCATTGCCATGTTGAACATGCCGACCGCGTTGGCGCCGGCCGTCATGCCCAGCACCACATTGACCCCGCGCTGCAGCGTTTGCGAACTCAGTGCGTTGACGGCTACCGGTGCACCGGCCTTCAACAGTTCGCGCAAGAACGGGCCGTCAATATGAAAGGCAATGCGTCGCGGGTCGGCGCGCATCAATACGATGATGGACACGAACTCCATGATCAGTGCCTGGGCAATGACCGCCCAGGCCCCCAACCCCAAAAGCGCGACAGCGACGCCGCCGACGCCACCACACACTTTGCCCAGCAGTGTGCGCGACGCCAACGTCTTGAAGTCGCCGCTACGGCGCATTTGCGCCACATAGACTCGCGCCATCATGGTGAACAGGATTTTCACCGAGGCCACCGCCGTCATCCATTGCAGCACCGGGTCGGGCGTATACAGAGCTGCCGCCCCCGAGATGATGACGATGGACACCAGGCTGACGAGTACCGCCGCCCAGAAGGCCGTGGAGATGTGGTTGTCCTCCAGCCGTTCGAGTCGCACCAGCGGGTCTTCCAGTACCGATGAATACACCAGGCCGATCAACTCGACGATGGCAATGATCACCGTGCCCACACCCAGCTCGGCGGGCGACAGCAGCCGGGCATACACGACAAAGGTAATCATCGACAGGAAGATCAGGCCGAATTTCTCGGTGAAGATCCAGATCAATGTCATCAGGCGATGATTGGCCATGGCGGATACCGGTTCAATGAGCGGTGGTTGACGCCGTTGCCTTGCGCCATGAGCGGGCGCAGGCATTGAGGTAGCGCAAGGTTGGTTTACCGCTGGCGAAGATCAGCGTTTGCCAGGAATAGTCCAGCATTCGCCGGTAGACGCCGATCACGTCGGCATACTCGCCTTTGCGGGAAAAGGCATTGAGAAAGTCAGTGTGGTTGCCCAGCACGAAATCGATCCGTTGCTGCTTGGTCAACTGCGCGCCGTAGCGGGCGAGGTACACCTCGATGAACCTGATTTTGTTCGGGTAGTACTTCTTCGGTTGCGCGGTCATGTTGTTGCCATTGACCGTGCGCTCCAGCAGCACCTGCGGCACCGTGTGGATCTCCCAGTGTTCGGCGATCCGGGTCCACATGAAGCGGTCTTCGGAGTAACGCAGGCTGGCATCGAAGCCGCCGTATTGCATGATCACGTCGCGCTTGACCAGCGCGGTGGATACGCCATTGAGGACGTTGGCGTGGATGAAATCGTAGAAATGCCGGCCGTTCTTGCGCAGATTGTCCAGTTGCCGCCTGCCGTCGCTGTAATTGACCTGCGTGTAGCAGTCGATCAGCCCCACCGGCCGGCCTTGACGACTGAGTTCGTCATACAGGGCCAGTTGCAGCTCCAGCTTTTGCGGACGGAACTGATCATCGGCATCGAGAAACGCGACAAACGTCTCTTCAGAATGCCGCAGACCGTGGTTGCGGGCGCTGGCCTGGCCTTCGTTGGCCTGGTGCAGCAGCGTCAGGCGAAACGGCGCCGCGAAGGCTTTGACCCGTTGTGGCCCGTCATCGGAGGAACCGTCGTCGACGACGATGACGTGGTCGGGCAGTCGGGTTTGCCCGGCCAGGGACGTCAGCGTTTGCTCAATGCTGTCGGCGCCGTTGTACATCGGGATCACGACACACACTGAATGCGGTAAAGACGGGGTTTGGTCTGACACGGGTGATTCTCCTTTTTTACGCGTTGGCTGAATCGCGCGGGAATGCTTGGCCAGATCGACGCTGACGCACGGGTGACGGTGACAACTCGGGACAGGTCGCGTGGTGATGCCGGAAGGACAGGGCCAGGGTGCAGAACACCAGGAACTCGGCGGAGCGGTAGTTGGGAATCACGTACGCCACGTAGTTGGTGACGATGAACAGACCGATGATCACCAAGGCGCTGGCGCGAAACTGCGCAGACTGGTTCGCCGTCACGGCCCGGTACTGTTTAAGCAGCGCTTCAGCGAGCAGCAGAGCCAGCGCGGCCAGCTGGATGATGCCGCCATTGAGCAGCGTCTCCATGTAGCCGCTGTGGGCGTTGCCGATGTACCCCCAACGCTTGATGAACGCGGCAGCATCGGGGCTCGACCAGAAGGCGCCGAAGCCGTAGCCCTTGAGGTACTGATCGTCGACAAACGGCCCGAGCAGCTCCCAGATCATCGTGCGGTCGGTGAGTGACGGGTCGCGACCGGCCATTTCCAGGACCACCGCAAAGTTGCTGTAGAGAAACAGGCAGCCCAGCAGGTAGACGAGGGTGCAGCCGAGGAACAACAGCTGCGATCGGTTCATGCGCAGACGGATCAGCGTCAGGAAATACCAGTAGCTGATGGTGCCGGCAACGACCAGCACCACACCGGTCGCAGATTGGGCGAGCAGGATCGCAATCAGCGAGAAGAACGAACAGAACAGTGCCCAGCGGTTGCGCTGACGAATCATCGGCAGCAGCAACAGGATCGCGATGGCGTTGATCCGTGCGCCGGCATTCTTCTCCATGAAAATCCCCTTGAACGCGCCTTCGCGAATGCCGCCGGAAACGAACGCGGCACTGGGCATCACCAGCGCCAGGATCAAGCCGATCAACGCCGCCGCGCCAATGGCGCAGCCGAGCATGAAGGTGATTTTTTCGAGGCTGTAGTTGTAGGCAATGAAGCCTGCAAAAAACACCACGCTGATCATCGCGACAAACCGCTTGAGGCTCAGCATCGGGTCGAAGGACCAGCCGATGGAGGCGATCACGCAGAGCATGAACAGCAGCAGAAAGAAGTTGCCCCGGTAAAAGCTTTTACTGAGGAACACCTTGTTGCGGATGAAGAAAAACAACGGCACCAGCAGCGTGATCAAACCGCAGACCTGGTTGGTCACGTTGCCTTCGAGGTCTTTGTCGATGTCGTCGAAACTCGAGGCGCTGCCCAAACCAAGGACAAAGGAAATCACCTGGATGTAAAACAGCACGCCGAACAAGGTGAAACCGTCACGCAGGGTGGAATGGCGGATCTCCAGTCTGTTCATGGCGAGGGGCTCCCGAGCAGGGCGGTGAGGTAGGTTTTCACCGCGCTGGCGTTCATGAACCGGGCCGCCGCATCGAGGCGGGCCTGGCGGTGTACATCGCGTGGAGTGGTGAGTTGCAGGGCAATCGCCTGCGACAGGGCAATCGGGTCGTCGACCGCCACGAGGGGGGCGACGACGCCATTGATCAGGATGTCTTGCGGGCCATGGGGGCACCGGGTCGAGACCACCCGCGTGCCGGTGGACAAAGCTTCGACCAGCGCGTTCGGGCTGCCTTCGAAACGCGACGACAACACGAAGCAATCGGCCGCGGCCACTTCCGCCATCGGGTCATGGGTGTAACCCGGCAGGTCGACCCGATGCTCCACACCCAGTTTGCGTGCCTGCGCCAGCAAACGATCGCGCAGTACGCCTTCGCCAAAAATGATCAGGCGCGCACTGCGATTGGGCAGCGCGGCGAACGCGGTGATCAAGGTGTCGAAACCTTTTTGCGGTGCCAGGCGGCCCACGGCGACAATGACCGGGCTCGACGCTTCCAGCAGCCAGCGGTGGCTGGGCGGGCGTGGCGGTTTGTCGCGAAAGTCGTTGTCGAGCACCGGGTTGTCGGCAATGGTCACGTCCTGTCGGCGCGCAATAGTCGTGTCGATCAGGTCCTGGGCGACGCCTCGCGACACGCAAATCACCGGGTTGGGAATCAGTCGATACAGCAGCGGCGCTACGCGGTAGGCGATCCGTACCATGAGGTCGGGGTTGACGTGCTTGTCGTGAGAAAACGCATTGCGCTCGCTGACGTGCAGTCGGGCCAGCGTCCCCGACAGCGCGGCGGCAACGATGGCCACCACGTTGACGTGAGTCAGCGCTGCCAGTTGTGCGTCGAAACGGTTTTGCCGAAGGAAGCGCGCCAGCGCCGGCACCGCCCTTGAACTGCGCGGGCTGCCCAGTTCAACCTTTTTTACTCGGGGGTCGAGGTTTGCCACGTTGAGGCCGCCGCCAGTGAGCATCAGCAGGGTCACGTCGTTGCCCGCGTCCACCAGCGCACCGGCCAGGCGCGTCATCATTTTTTCCGCCCCGCCTGCGCTGAGGTCGTGGAGGATAATCAGCAGCTTTTTCATTGGTTCCATACCTGGTAATACGCCTGCGCGGCGTCCTGGCTGGTGTACTGGCGGATCGCGTCACTGATCATTTCCCCGTTGATCGCCACCTGACCCTGCAAAAACAGGCTTTGCAGCATGCCTTCGGCCAACGCCGGTACGTCGTTGACGTTGACCAGTTGGCCGAGTCGGCCGTGGTCCAGCAGTTCCCGAGGCCCGGTCTCGCAGTCGCACGCCAGCACCGGCGTACCCAGCGCCAGGGCTTCGATCAGCACGGTCGGCATGCCTTCGTGCAGCGAGCTGAGAATGAACAGTCGAGCCTGTTTGAGCAGGGGATAGGGGTTGCTCAGGAACCCGGTGAAATGCACCCGGTGCGCGATGCCCAGGCGGTTTGCCTGAATGATCAGCGCTTCGCGCAACGGACCGTCACCCGCAATCACCAGGTCCGGCACTGCCTCGCTTTGCAGGGCCATGGCGTAGGCGTCGAGCAGGAGGTTAAAGCCTTTGGGTTCGACCAACCGGCCCAGGCCCAGCCAGTAATTGCGCGGAACTTCGGTGGGCAACGGACCCTTGGCGGCGCGCAGGAGCTGGTCGGTGATGACCGCGTTGGGGCAATAGCGGATGCGCTGCCGCCCCCACGGCATCATCTCGGCCAGGGATTGGCGCAGCGCGGTGGACACCGCCACCACCTTGCCGCTGCCACACAGGTACAGCGCGTAGAGCAGGCGCAGGCTGGTGGGGCCGGTTTTCTGTTCCGAGCAATCGAATGATGCGTGACGGCTATAGATCACCTTGCAGGAGCTGCCGAGGGTGGCGAACCACGTGCACAGGTTGGCCTGCTCCTTGGCGGAAATGAGGTGGGTGATGCCTTCGCGGTGAATCAGCCGGCGTAACTGGACGATCGATTTGAGCATCCCCCAAAGACCGCTGCCATCGCCGTCATTAAGACTTCGCACGCCTTCAGTGTCGGGCGTGTCGCCGTTGATGACGAAGAAGCTCACATGTTGGCCGTCCTTGAGAAACTGCTCGGACAAGCGCTGCTGAACGCGCTCGACACCGCCGCCCGAAGTGAAATCCTTGAGGATGAACAGAATGTGCATGGTCATTCCCCGACACTGATGGTGACTTCGTGCCGAACGACCATCCCCAGCAGTTGCAGGAAATTGCTCGGGTAGTCGACGAGGTAGCGCTTGATGGTGTGCGGCTCGCGGTACATGCGATAGAACGCGCGCAGGTGCAGGCGGTTGATCACCGCCGGGTAGTAGTGACGCGTGGCCATGGCCTCCTGGCGAATGAACCCGCCACAGGTAAAGGCAACACCGCGAAACCCGGAGCGCTGCGCGTCCTGCTCGAACTTTTCTTGCAGTCCGGCACCGAGGCCGACGATCAGGATGTTCGCTTCGCTGCGGCAGATCTCGGCCTGAATGCCCTCGGCCTGCGCTGCATCGAAATAGCCGTTGTGATAGCCGGCGATGATCAGTTGCGGATAGCGCGCCTTGATCTTGCTGATGAACAACTCGAGTTCGTCCTGCCGGGCACCGACGAAATACACCCGTTTGCCCTGTTGCTCGGCGCTACCCAGCACCGGATGAGCGATGGAAGTGAAGTCGAAACTGACCCGGCCGACGTTGCGCCCAGTGACCCGCGACATGAACGCCGACATCAGCATGCCGTCGCAAAAGTAGGCAACGGTGCCCGGGGTGTGTTTGATCAGGCTGCCGATGGACGCAAAATTAATGAAGGAATACGCCTGGCTGGCATCCAGCAACGTCGGTGAGTATTGCCTGACGATTTTCAGCGTGATCATGGCCTGACCCCCTCAGATTGCGGCGTGGGTCTGGCGACCCACGGACACGTAGGTGAAGCCACGCTTGCTCAAGCGCTGCGGATCGAACAGGTTGCGTCCGTCGAAAATCAGCGGTTGCTTGAGCTGTTGGCTGATCAGGTCGAAGTCCGGCGCGCGGAACGCTTGCCACTCGGTGACGATGATCAAGGCGTCGGCATTTTTCAGCGCCGCTTCCTTGGTGCCCGCCAGGGTCAGGTCGTCGCGCGAGCCGTAAATGCGCTGGGTTTCCTCCATGGCTTTCGGGTCGTAGGCCTGGACGCTCGCGCCGGCGTGCCACAAGGCTTCCATCAGGACCCGGCTGGGGGCTTCGCGCATGTCGTCGGTGTTGGGTTTGAAGCTCAAGCCCCACAGGGCGAAAGTCTTGCCGCGCAGGGCGCCGTCGAAGTGATCGGAAATCTTGCTGTAGAGGGTGGTTTTCTGCTCGTTGTTGCGCGACTCCACGGCCTTGAGCACCCGCGCATCGATGTCGACACGGGTGGCGGCGTGAATCAGCGCCTTCACGTCCTTGGGGAAACACGAGCCGCCGTAGCCGAGGCCGGGGTAGATAAATTGATAACCAATGCGCGGATCGGACCCGATTCCGTGGCGGACCATTTCGATGTCTGCGCCGAGCTTTTCGGCGATGTTGGCCATTTCGTTCATGAAGCTGATCTTGGTCGCCAACATGCAGTTGGCCGCGTACTTGGTCAGCTCGGCGCTGCGAATGTCCATGACAATGATTTTTTCGCGGTTGCGATTGAACGGTTCGTACAGTTCACGCATGACCTCTTCGGCGTGCGGGCTGTCGGTGCCGATGACGATCCGGTCCGGGCGCATGCAGTCCTCTACCGCACAACCTTCCTTGAGAAACTCCGGATTGGAGACCACATCGAAGGTCAGGTGGCTGCGACCGTTGTCGGCCAGCACCTGCTCGATGCGTGCACGTACCAGGTCGCCAGTACCGACGGGGACGGTGGATTTGTCGACGATGATCTGGTGACGATCCATGTGCTGCGCGATGGTTTGCGCCACGCTCAACACGTATTGAAGGTCTGCCGAACCGTCTTCGTCAGGCGGCGTGCCGACGGCGATCAACAACACATCGCCATGCTGCACGGCGCTGGCCAGGTCGGTGCCGAACTGCAGGCGGCCGCTCTGGTAATTATCGCGCACCAGGGCTTCCAAACCGGGCTCGTAGATCGGCAAGGTGCCGTCCTTGAGGGCATCGACCTTGGTGGCGTCGACATCCACGCACATCACGCTATGGCCGACTTCTGCCAGCGCGGCGCCCTGGACCAGGCCCACATAACCTATACCGAATACGCTCACATTCATGATCAAACCTCGGGGAGTCGAAGCAGGGCGTCAGTAGATGTTTTTCGAGAACAACGTGAAGGGCGTCTTGATCAGAATCTTGATGTCCAGCCACAGTGACCATTGGTTGATGTAGTTGAGGTCCTGGGCCACGCGCAGCTGCATCTTTTCCACGGTCTCGGTCTCGCCGCGATGCCCGGTGACCTGGGCCAGCCCGGTAATGCCAGGCTTTAGGCGATGACGGGCCATGTAGGCGCGGACTTTGCCGGTGTAGTAAATGTTGTGGGTGACGGCGTGCGGGCGGGGGCCGACGAGGGCCATCTGGCCGAACAGCACGTTGAACAGCTGCGGCAATTCGTCGATGGAACTGCGGCGCAGGAAGCGTCCGACCGGCGTGACGCGATCGTCTTCGCGGGTGGCCTGGCGCACCTCGCGGTCGTCATGGACGCGCATTGAGCGAAACTTCCAGACCTTGATCACTTCGCCGTTGCAGCCGTGGCGGTTTTGCTTGAACAGCACCGGCCCTGGCGAGCTCAACTTGACGGCGGCCGCGACCACCAACAGCAACGGACTGATCACAATCAGGGCCGTGGCCGCCAGGCTGCGTTCGAACAGGTCCTTGCAAAACAGGCTGGCGGGGTGCGAGCTGATCAGGCTTTCGTTGAGGTAGATCGCCGGCATCCGTTCGATTTCCGAGATCGAATGATTGAGCAGCACCATGCTGCTGAAATCCGGGATCCAGACCACGTCGACGTTCATGTCCAGCAGGTCGATGTACAGCGCTTCAATGGTCGCGGCATGCGCCATCGTCAGGACGATATAGACGCGCCGCACGGCCAGGCGAGTGATGATCTCGCGAATGGCGTCGACCCGGCCCAGCAGCGGCAGAATGCTCGGCGCCGGGCCACTGTCGTCGGCGGCGGCGATGAACCCCAGGACCAGCGCGCGGTTCGGCCGGGAGAGTTTTTTCGCCAGCTCATGGGCGGTCGGACAGGTGCCGATGATCACTGACCGGCGTTCCTTGCAGACCATGCGCGCGTGCAACCGGGCGAAGTAATGCAGGGGCAGGAAACTCAGCGCCTGAACCAGAAACCCCAACACCGCCCAAACCATGATGACTTGTCGCGAGTACGTCGCACTGGTTTGGGTGATGAAGGCGATGGCCGCCAGCACGGCCAGCAGGATCAGCCAGCCGGCCAGCAATCGACCGAGCCCGACCAGCAAGCCATGACGCTTGTGGTAGACCTGCATCAGGCTGTAGATCGGCACCGAGCCGAGCACGGTCAGAATGATCAGAATCCGGTAATCGCTGGTCAGGTTGCCGACGCGCCACAGTACCAGCAGCATCAGCAGCCCGATGGTCAGCGTCATTGCGCAGACCCACTGTCCCCAGAACGTCAGGCCTCGGCGGTGAGTCAGGTGAGCGGTATAGAGCGGTGTCATGGGCTTGACCTCAAGGCAGAAGTAAATGCACCAGCACAAAACGGGCGGACACGGCGTGGCTCCCGCAGGCTTTTCCGTTGCTCGGCAGAGGTGAAGCAGCTGTTTTTGTATTGGCAGAGGTGACGCGTTGGCTAGGTCGCCCCGGTGTTAACGGGGCGCGAAGTCGTAGTTATAAAACGTGCGGGAGTGGTTGTAGCCATACTTGCGCGCCTTGCGCAGGTCGACCTGGTTGAGCACGGTACCGAACACCGGTACGTGGCTTTGTTGCAGCATCGCGATGCCCCTTTGCACCTGGCTGATCGGCGTGCTGTCGGCCTTGACCACGTAGATCACGGCGTCCGAATGCTGGGCCAGCAGCAAGGCATCGCTGATCATCTCCGCCGGCGGCGAGTCGATGATGATGTGGCGGTAACGCGACTTCAGTGCTTCGAGCATCCGCGCCATGCGTGGCGAACTGAGCAAGTCCTGGGGCGGAGGCTGGCGTGCCGGGTTGAGCGCGTCGGCGGGAGATGGCAGGCGCGGCGCGGTGAACAGGTCCACCGAGGGCTGCAACATTTTCCCGGCCGGCAGCAAATCCAGGTTGCCCACCGAGACGATGCAGTCTTCGAGCCGAGCCGTGCCCGCAATCACATTCGCCAGCCCGGGGGCGTCCGGCGGGAAGTCGAAGTTCAGCGAAAGGGTCGGCTGGCGCATGTCGGCATCGATCAGCAGCACGCGCTCAAGGGAGGTGAGCGAGCTGGCGAGGTTGTTGGCGATGGTGCTTTTACCCTCACCGGCCACAGTCGAGGTCACCAGCACCACCTGCGACGGCATCTCGCTGCTTTGCAACATCAACCAGGTGCGCAGGTTGCGAATGGTCTCGGAAAAGCGCGGGTTGTCGTTGTCCTCAAACAACCGCGCCAGTTGCCGGCGGCTTTTCTTCATCACCAACGGAACGACGCTGAGCAATGGAATATTGAGCGTGCTCTCGATGGTCTCGTCGGTCTTGAAGGTGTTGCTCAGGCTGTCAAACAGCAGGGCCAGCGCAACGCCAATCAGGGCTGCCAGCAACCCGACAATGCCCACGATCAACGTTTTGCGTGGCTTGCTGGCTTCCATCGGAACAATTGCCGGGTCGACGATGCGCACCTTGGTCGAGTCCATGTCGGCGGTGGCGGCGGTCTCCTTCAAGCGAGTGACGAAGGTTTCGTACAGCGCACGGGTGCTGTCGACTTCACGCTGGAACTCGCGCAACTGAAACTCTTTGCGCGCGATGTCCTGGATCTGCGCCTTGTTGCTGTTGAACGATTGGCGGATTGAGGCTTCGCTGGCCGAGGCGAGCTGGTATTGCCGCTCGATCCCGGCGACCACTTGCTGCACCTGCAATTGCAGGGCAGTGGTGGCTGCGCGCAATTCGGACTGTGCGGAAATCAGGCTCGGGTGTTTCGGCCCATAGCGCCCCGACAGCTCATCGACCTTGGCTTGCGCTTTGGCCCGGTCAGCCTGGAATTGCTGGACCAGCGGATTGGACAACACAGCGGGTACGCTGGAGAGCCGACTCAAGTCGCCAGTGCTCAAAGCCTTGGCCTGACGGTATTCGCTCTCGGCTTCAGCGCGGGTACGGCGGGCGTCGACCATGCGGCTGCCGGTAGCCTCCAGTTCGTTGGCGCTGATGGTGGAGACACCGCCGACATCGACCAGCCCTTGCTCTTCGCGGTAGCCCTGAAGTTTTTTCTCGGCCACGCGCAGGTTGTTGCGCAAATCGACCAGTCGGGTGTTCATCCACGCCGTGGTGGACTGCGAAGATTTTTCGCTGGTGTCGATCTGGCTGTCGGTAAAGCCCTGGGCCAGTGCGTTGGCCGCTGCGGCGGCGAGATCAGGGTCCGGTAGCTCGACTTCGATGTTCAGCAGTTGGCTTTTGCCGACAAACTTGACGGTGGTGTGCAGCATCAGGTTTTGCGTGACCTGATTGAACACGTCTTCCTCGGTTGGCGCGTCCTTCACCGGCAACAGCATGCCCATTCCGGGTATCCACTGATTAAGGTTGAGGTCCGCCAGCCATTTGCGCGGCGTGAACCACGGCGCCGGCTGCTGGCGCGGATCGGTGATCGGGTTGGTGGTGAGACCGAGTTTTTTCACCGCGCGTTCGGCCAGGTCCCGGGATTCCAGGAGAGCCTGCTGGGTCTGCAAGTAGTCAGTAGCGTTGCTGCCTGAATCCTTCACTTGCTGGAAGGACATCAGCGGCGGCGTCTTGTCGTTGAACAGCAACGTGGTGCTGCCGATGTATTGCGGGGTGATCAGCGAGACGGCCACCACCGCCAGGGCAACGCTGAGCACAACCAGCCAGCCGATTTTCCATTTCGCGCGCCAGATCACCCTCCACAGTTTGAGCAGATCAATGGTGTCCCTGTCTTCGCTGTGCTGTTGATACACGTGCGTTTGCAGAGGACGTTCGACGAAGTTGCTAGGGCTGTTGTCCATGATTAGAAAAAGCCTTGTGCAATGGAAATGGTGTCGCCGGGGGCAATTGTGGTGCTGCGCGTCACTTCATCGGTGAGGGTCTGGCCGCTGTCGCCGCGCACGATCGTCACGCGTTTGATCGAGGCGCGCTCGGTGAGGCCACCGCCCAAGGCAATGGCTTTCTCAAGCGTCAGGCCGGGCACGAAGGGGTAACTGCCGGGTTTGGTGACCTCGCCGTTGATGTAGAACGAGCGGTATTCGATCTGGCTCAGGCTGACTTTCGGATCGTTCAGATAGCCCTGTTTTAGCCCGTCGACGATGATCTTTTCGACCTGGTTGGGGGTGAGGCCCTTGGCGGAAATTTCACCGAGGAACGGGTAGGAAAACGTTCCGGCGTCGTTGAGGCGAACCCTTTTAATGCTCAGTTCCGGCTCGCCGAACACGGTGATGCGCAACACGTCGCCCGCCGCCAGTTTGTACTGGGTGCCGGAGTCCGCTGCGTACGTAGTGGGGGCAAATGCCAATGCGAACAACAAGCCAAGAGTGTGTGAGTTCATCGCAAAACCCTCCTAAAGGCTTACGTTGAAGCTGATCGAAACAACATTGCGGGTGTAGCTTTCATCTTCGGCGTCCGAATTGTTATCCCGGTAGCGATAGCCGAGTTCGATATCCAGCCATCGGCGCATGGCGTATCTCAGGGCCAGGTTGTAATCCTGAAGATTGTCCGTGCGGCTTTCGCCTTCGTAGACATATCGGCCATAACCGGCCTGGGCCACGGTGGTGATGCGTTCGGTCCAGCCGTGGCGCCAACCGACCTGAGTGAAGGTTGATTTGACAGCGTCAGCACCATCGTCGCCCTCGGCAAGGGCCTGGCGGGCGACAAAGGTAAAGGTCGAGTAAGTACGTGGTTTGTATTGCAGATCCACTTGCCAGGTGGGGTTGTCGAGGTCTTTGGATTGGCTGCTGTCGAAATTCTTTTTCTCGTAACCAATGCGCACTTTGCCCGAGGTGCGGGCGGTGAAGTCCCATGTGGCTCCGCCCAGGATGGCGTCGGATTTACTGCTGCGCGGGCTGTTGGATTGCAGATAATCGAAGTTCGTGTGGTCGTATTCCAGCAAGCCACGGGTGTTACTGCCAATGCGGTGATACCAGGTGGTGGTCACACCGGCGGTATTACGTTCTTTGTCGTCGTTGACGCCATCGGCATTGGTATAGCGAAGTTCTGCATAGTTGGCGCCGACATCAATCTGGTTATCAGCGCTCTTGGCGCCGTAGGTGTACAGGCCACCCACACGTTTGTTGTTGAGTTTGTCGTTTTCGCCTATGACCGCCGTCGATTCCGTACGCTCCCATTTGCGGTACTCGGCCTCAAGTTTCAGACGGTGTCGGTCGGTGAACTCCATGATGCTGTCGGCCCGCACCCGCTGTGCCGTGTACGAGGCATCGGACTCATCGTGGTATATGTTCTGAGTCGGCTGCCAGATAAGGCGCGTGGCGCTGTTGCGGTCTTCAGCCTTCAGTTCGAAGGAGGGCGCCAACCGAGTGATCATGGAAGATTGCGTGTTGTTTTCCAGTTCGCGAAAGTTATCGTCGTAACTTTCTGAGAGCAGGAAAGTTGGAGTGAAGTTGAAGCCGTAAACATCGATGTTTTGTGGGTTGATACTCCATGCCATCCCTGGATAAAGAGAGGCCATGAGCAGTGCAATAGGGCAGCGTGACTTCAAGGCCATTTTTCGTAGCTCCTGACGAAAGCATATAAGGCAAACAATTAGTTATTAAGTTGTATGGGCGTGCTCTGGAGTCCGAGATCACTGCGTGGAACGCAAATAGTTTGATCGCGATTAAGGAACTGCAGCAGGATCATCACACGTTCAGCCCCCTGCGAGGACACGAAGATGCCTTCCAGTGTCGACAGTGGCCCTCGAATGATTTGCAAGTGTTCGCCGGGTTTCAGGTCATGGTCGACGTGCGCATCCGCCGATTCAAAACAGCGCGCGCGCAGATGCTCGATGACGTGCTCTGCCACTGTCGCGGGACCATGATTGAATTCGACAATACGACTGACGCCGCGGGTGGAACGTAAGGGCGCCCAATTGTCGTTACGGCTGAGGTGGATAAACAGATACCCGGGGAACAGCGATTCCAGCACCCTGTGGCGTTTTCCGCGTATCACGCGCTCGGTCACCAGTTGGGGGTGGAAGATCACATAGTTTTGTTGCAGAAGGTTCAGGTGGGCACGTTCATCCTGACGTGGTTTACATTGCAACAGGTACCAATTAGACCGCTCGGAGCTTAATGCTGGCATGCTGGTAAACTCTGTGAATTGAGAAGTTTAGGCAGGCAGTGGCTCTATTGAGGCCTAGGAAGTGTTAATCGAGCAGATATGTTTTTTTATAGAGTTGCGCAGTTGTGTATCAATAATGAATCACAAAACGCATCACGAAAGGGCACAAGCCAATGACGTGACGCTATACCGTGCAACATATCAGGCATAAGCCTGAGTCAACTTCGCTTTGGGCAAAGCTACCGCACGGTCCGCACAAGGGACCCACATAAAAACTAATTCGGTAGGAGACTAAGGATCAGAGGCTAAACAGACAGTCCGCACTCGCACAACTGTTCCAATAGACCGGTGTAGTTATCGACCACTCTAAGCGAGCTGTCAAACGTTCCTCGTCAAAAAGCACGCCTTTTATCCAATAGTGAATTTGCTTCTACTCAAGCGGCTGTTTTCAGGAGGAATTTTTATTTCGTCGGACAAATTAAACTTTTGATGTGATTGATAGTCAGGCCGTTGAGAATAATCCCCAATCATGGGGGTTGTTAAGTAGTAAGCTTCGAATCTGGACCCCATGCAATAGCAACGCTATAACTAAGCCCTTCTTGTGTTAACAGGGGAGCAAGGCACTATGACCGTTCTTGTGACTGGCGCTGCGGGATTCATCGGGTTTCACACGGTCAAACGGTTATGCCTGCAAGGCCTTGAAGTGATAGGTGTCGACAACCTCAATGACTATTACAGCGTCGAACTCAAACAGGCCCGGCTCAAACAACTGAGCGTGTTGCAGGGCTTCCGTTTTCAGAAAATGGACATTATCGACAAGCCTGCGTTGATGGCGTTGTGCAACGAACATCACTTCACCGAAGTGGTGCACTTGGCGGCGCAAGCGGGGGTTCGTTACTCGCTGGATAACCCGGACGCCTATGCGCAATCCAACCTGGTGGGTTTCCTGAATGTGCTGGAAGCCTGTCGACACTATCCGCCCGCGCACCTGATCTACGCGTCGAGCAGTTCGGTGTACGGTGCCAATAACAAGCTGCCGTTCAGTGTGGATGACCCGGTGGATCATCCGGTTTCGCTGTACGCCGCGAGCAAGCGCGCCAATGAACTGCTCGCCGACAGCTACTGCCATCTGTACGGCCTGAAGGCCAGCGGCCTGCGTTTTTTTACCGTCTACGGACCTTGGGGGCGCCCGGACATGGCGCTGTTCAAGTTCACCGAAGCGATCTTCAAGGGCCAGCCGATCGAGGTGTTCAACCATGGTCAGATGGCGCGCGATTTCACCTATGTCGACGACATCGTCGAAGGTATCGCCCGCTTGCGAACAAAGCCGCCAGTGGCGAACCACGAGAGTGGGGGCGTCAACCGTCTCTTCAACATCGGCCGTGGCCATCCGGTCGCGTTGCTGGATTTTATCGAATGCCTGGAGTCGGCATTGGGGGTCAAAGCGCTGCGCAATAACTTGCCGATGCAAGCGGGTGATGTGATCAAGACCTGGGCCGATGTGTCGGCGCTGGCGGACTGGGTCGACTTCCGCCCGCAAGTGACGGTTGAAACCGGTGTGGCGCAGTTTGTCGAGTGGTACCGGGATTTTTATCAGGTGTGAAATCACTTCAACACAAAGTCCACCGGTTCCAGCGCCGGTGGAAGTTGTGTTTCCCCCATCGCGGTGAGGATTTCCCGCTCGATGGTGCGCACGATCGCATCGAGGGGCAGGTCGTTTTCGTCGCGGCCAAACGGGTCCTCCAATTCGTCGCCAATCGCATCCAGGCCAAAAAAGGTGTAGCTGACAATCGCCGTGAAAATCGGGGTCATCCAGCCCAGGGGTTCGGCCATGGCGAAGGGCAGCAGGAAGCAGAACAGGTAGCTGGTGCGGTGCAATAGCAAGGTGTAGGCAAACGGCAGCGGCGTGTGTTTGATCCGTTCGCAGGCAGCCTGTGCCTGGGTCAGGTGCGCCAGATGATTGGCCATGATCGTGTAGCGCCATTCGTTGATCACCCCCGACTCGCTGAGTGCCGAACACTGCTGGCCGACCTGCAGCAATATGCGCCCGCTGAAATCCGGCGCGTTGTCCTTGGGGATCGGGTCGAGCCATCGGCCACTCGCCGCCAGTTCGTTTTCCTGGCGCAGTTTGGCGTTGAGCGCGTGGGCGAACCCGCACAAGTGACTCAGCAGGGTGTTGCGCGTGTCGGCGTCCTTGATGATCACGGTTTCTCGAATCATCGAACGAATCGCCACGATCACATCACCCCAGGCTTTGCGGCCTTCATACCAGCGGTCATAACAGGCGTTGTTGCGAAAGCTCATGAAGATCGATAGCGACAAACCGAGCAGCGTGAACGGCGTCGCGCTGACTTTGGAAAAGTAGCTGGGGTGCAAAGTCTCGACGAGCACGATGACCGATGCCAATAGCGTCACCATCAAACTGCGCAGGGCGATCCGTTTGGCGATGGAGCCCTTGATCGCGCTGAGGATGTTGATGAAGTTCGGTTTGGGTCTGACGATCATGGAGTTCTGCCTTCAGGTGTTTCGCGTCGCGCGCAGGCTAAGAGCTTGCGGGCGGTGAGTCCAATCACTCTGGATGACTGCGCGATCGATACTGTCTATGAAGGTAGTCCATCTCATAATCCGTCGCCCAGCAGCTTCAGGTACTCGGGGCTGTCGGATATGGAGTTATGGCCGGTGCCCGGTATCACCTTCAACGTCGCCACACCGGGGGCGAAATGGGTGTAGAGCTGCTGCGTGCTGGAACGCGGGATGACCTCGTCGTGGCTGGCGGCGATCAACAGCGTCGGCACCGTGATGTGCGCTGCATATCGCCAGGATTCGAAGCGGTCCTGTAACAGCCACCTCACCGGGAACCAGCGAAACTGTTGTCTGGCCAGGCTTTCGAGGCTGTTGTAGGGCGTGATCAGGATCAACCGCGAGACCGGGCGTTGACTGGCCAGGCGCACGGCGACGCCCGAGCCGAGACTGCGCCCGACCACGACAACCTTCGGATGGCTGCTGTAGACCTTGTCAAACAAGGTCAGCGCATCACGAGCAATCGCTTCCTCCGAGGGCGAGCCGCTGCTGCCGCCGAACCCGCGGTAGTGCATCAAGTACAGCGCCTGCTCGGGGAACGCCTGGGAAAAACCGGACAGACTGCGAGACACATCCTCGGCGTTACCACCGAAGTAGATCAAGGCGTTCGGGCCGTCATGAGGCCTGACCGACACCTGTATTTGCGCATCTTCGACCGTCAGCGTCAGCAGTGATGCGGGTGTGGTGGCCGCGCTGGCTCGCGGGTAGTAGATCAGCGCGCGCTGAAACACGAACAACGCCGCACACAGCGTCAGGTACAACGCAGCAAGGATGACAACGAGAAGCGTCAGGGTTCTGAACATTCGACTAACTTTAGGGGGCGACATTGACGGCTCTGGGATCGAGGTCCGCTAACACGGGATCGGTGCCAGAGTTTAGTTCAACGGTAGCGGGGCACGCCGGGTTGGGCCACACGGGCAATACGATGAGCCACACTGACGGATACACGCGTCGACGATTTCTCACGCTGGCTGCCGGTGTTCCGGCGGTTTTCACCTTCGATCGGGCTTTTGCAACCTCGGCGCCGTCGACGGAAACAGGAGGCAAGACCATGCAGACCCGCGCCATTCCCTCCAGCAACGAGCTATTGCCCATCGTCGGGCTGGGTACGTATCGCGGTTTTGATGTCGAGCCTTCCAGCCTCGCCTACAAACAATTGCCAGAGGTGCTCAGCGTCTTGCTCAAGAAGGGCGGCACCGTCATCGACTGCTCGCCGATGTATGGCCGCGCCGAACAGACCACCGGTGAATTGCTGTCGATCCATGAGCCGCGCTCGCCGGCCTTTCTCGCCACCAAGGTGTGGACCCGTGGCCGCGAGGAAGGTATTGCGCAGATGGAACGGTCCTTCAGCCTGCTGCAAACCGACCGCATCGATCTGATGCAGATCCACAACCTGCTGGACTGGCAAACCCATTTGCCGACGTTGCGCGAATGGAAGGAGCAAGGTCGGATTCACTACATCGGCATCACCCATTACACGCCGACGGCCTATGAGGAAGTGGAGGCGGTGCTCAAGGCTGAGCCCCTGGATTTTTTGCAGATCAACTATGCGCTGGACGATCGCGGTGTCGAGCGACGCATCCTGCCGCTGTGTCGCGAACGCGGGGTGGCGGTGATCTGCAACCGGCCCTTCGGTGGCGGCGGTTTGCTCGAACGCTTGAAGGGCAAGCCACTGCCCGGTTGGGCTGCGCAAGTGGGGGTCACCAGTTGGGCGCAACTGGCGTTGAAGTTCCTGCTGTCCCATTCGGCGGTGACCTGCGTGATTCCCGGCACCGGCAATCCGCGTTACATGGCGGACAATGCCGGCGCCGGTTTCGGGCCAATGCTCACGGGGGCGCAGCGCGAACAATTGATCGACATCGTGCGTTAGGGGCGCGGGTGAAACCGTTGCGGGATGTCTTGCTCGAACGGGTAGAGCGAGAAGTAAGGCCTGGCTTCGTCGATCACCCGCTGCACGGATGGCCGGTTCATCAGCCGCTCGAAATAGGCGTTCAAATGGCCGTGTTCACCAGGTATCTGCTCTAGGGTACTGGCATAGAAAAGCGCCGGGGCCGCTGAACAATCGGCCAGGCTGAACGCGGCGCTGGCCAGCCAGGCGTTGTTCGCCAACTGGCGGTCGAGCATGCCGTACACGGTCTGTAGCGTGGCGCGCTGTTGGGTCAGATTGCCGTTCGCACCGAGGATGCGATCCAGGACAATCTGCTGCAGTGGCGTCTGAAGGTAGTTGTCGCAGACCCGGTCCCACAGACGGACCTCCAGCGCCGTGTCCCAATGGCCCGGAATCAGCCGGTGTTGCCCGGCAAAATAGTGATCCAGGTATTCAATGATGATCGTCGACTCCGCCACGTCGCACTGGCCGGTGTGATCATGAATGACCGGGAATTTGCCGATCGGCCAGAGCGCCTGCAACTCGGCTTTTTCAGCGGCGTTGCCCAGATCAATGATCCGTTTGTCGAAGTCGACTGCGTGCTCATAGAGCGCGATCAGCACTTTGTGGCAGTACGACGAGAGTGGATGGTAATAGAGCGTCAGGGACATCTTCAGCGCCTCCCGAAAAGTGACCTCCAACAGCATAGTCGCCGCGCACGAGGGGTCGAATCGCGGTGCTAGACTTTTTAGGTTGAGCCCTCACCGGCGGTGTGAGGACGATAAAGCTGGAGGTATGTCATGACTGCTCAATCGCTGGACAGGGAGCACATCAGCGTTGTCATTCGTAATTATGTCGAAGGAATGGTATTCGCCGACGAAGTGCTGCTGCGGCACGCGTTTCATCCCGCCTGTCGCATCATCGGTCACTACGAGGGAACGCTGGAATGGTCGTCGCTGGATGAGTTTGTCAGCGCCATCAAGGCCGAGGGGCCGGCGCCCAGAGAGGTCAAGCCGTTTTGGGAAACGCTCAGCGTCGATATCACGGGGGATGCTGCGGCCGTCAAGGTAATGGATGACTATGCCGGTATGCGCTTTACCGATTATTTGTCGTTACTGAAAATCAATGAGCGCTGGATGATCGTCAACAAGCTCTATTTCGTGCATGAATAAAATCGCAGCCTGGGAGCCAACGACGCCCAGGCTGCGTTTTTCGCTTAGCGGCGGTCCAGCCACACGGTCTGGGCATTGCAGAACTCGCGCACGCCGAAGTGCGACAGCTCGCGGCCAAACCCGCTTTTCTTCACGCCGCCGAAGGTCACGCGGGGGTCGGAAGCGCTGTAGCCGTTGATGAACACGCCGCCGGTTTCCAGTTCGCCGGCCATCTGTTGGGCGAGCGCGACATTGGCCGTGAAGACGGTTGCCGCCAGGCCGAACTCGCTGTCATTCGCCAGTTCCAGCGCATGGGCGGCGTCGCGTGCGGTGATGATCGAGGCTACCGGGCCAAACAATTCCTGTTTGAACGAGGTCATCTGGTCGGTGACATTGGCGAACACGGTCGGCTCGTAGAAGTTGCCCGGCCCCTGCGCCTTCTTGCCGCCCATCAACAAAGTCGCACCTTCTTCGAGGGTGTCACGCACTTGTTGATCCAGTTCATCACGCAGATCAAACCGCGCCATCGGGCCGAGGTAAGTGTCAGCGGCCAGTGGATCGCCGACCACCAGTTTGGCCGTGGCTTCGACGAATTTACGTGTGAATTCCTCGACAATGCCTTGCTCGACGATCAAGCGCTTGGCCGCCGCGCAGACTTGCCCGGTGTTCTGGTAGCGGCCGATGACGGCGGCTTTGACTGCTTCATCGAGGTCGGCATCGTTGAGCACGATAAACGGATCGGAACCGCCCAGTTCCAGCACGCATTTTTTCAATGCCGCCCCAGCCTGAGCGCCGATGACCATGCCGGCGCGCACGCTGCCGGTGAGGGTCACAGCGGCGATGCGCGGGTCGGCAATCGCCGTGGAAACGCCGTCCGGCGTGACGTTCAGTACTTCGAAAACCCCTTCAGGGAAATCGGCGTTCTTGAAAGCGTCCAGTAGCAGGTAAGCGCTGCCCATGACGTTGGGAGCGTGTTTGAGCACGTAGGTGTTGCCGGCGATCAACGCTGGAACGGCGCCGCGCAGCACTTGCCAGATCGGGAAGTTCCACGGCATCACCGCGAGAATCGGCCCTAGCGGGCGGTATTCGATGCGCGCCTTGCCGCCTTCAACCAGCGTCGATTCGGCGTTGAGCATGGCCGGGCCGTGTTCGGCGTACCACTCGCAGAGCTGCGCGCACTTTTCGATTTCGCCACGGGCCTGGGAGATGGGCTTGCCCATCTCCAGGGTGATCATGGTGGCCATTGTGTCGGCACTGTTGCGCAGGGCCTGAGCCAGGACGATCAGCAATTGCGAGCGTTGCGCCACGGCGGTTTTGCGCCAGACACGGAAGCCGCCTGCGGCCCGCGACAGGGCGGCTTGCAGTGCCGAGTCGGACTCGAAAGGGTAGTGGCCGATCTGCTCGCCGGTGGTCGGGTTGATCGAAATGGCGTGGGTAAGGCTGGAAACGCGGGTCATGGCACCGTCCTGCTAGGTGGGAATGCGCTCAGGTTACGGTGGCGTTTGTTTTTCGGAAACTGAATAATGCTGAGCATATCGTTCACGTTTGGAGAATGACTTGGATCTGGTTCAGCTGGAAATCTTCAAGGCCGTTGCCGAGCACGGCAGCATCAGCGTCGCCGCACAGCACATCCACCGCGTGCCTTCCAACTTGACCACGCGGATCAAGCAGTTGGAGCAGGACTTGGGCGTGGACCTGTTTATCCGCGAGAAAAGCCGCCTGCGCCTGTCGCCGGCCGGGTGGAGTTTTCTCGACTATGCCCGGCGCATCCTCGACCTGGTGCAGGAAGCCCGCGCCACTGTGGCAGGGGAAGAACCGCAAGGCTCGTTTCCCCTGGGGTCGCTGGAAAGCACGGCGGCGGTGCGCATTCCCGGGCTGCTGGCGGCCTACAACCAGAAACACGCCAAGGTTGAACTGGACCTGTCGACCGGCCCTTCGGGGACGATGATTGATGGGGTGTTGTCGGGGCGGTTGGCTGCCGCGTTTGTCGACGGGCCGGTGCTGCACCCGGCACTGGAAGGCGTGCCGGCGTTCGAGGAAGAGATGGTGCTGATCGCGCCGCTCAACCATTCGCCGATCCACCGGGCGCAGGATGTGAACGGCGAAAATATCTACGCCTTCCGCTCCAATTGCTCGTACCGGCACCACTTTGAGAGCTGGTTCAGCAAGGACGCGGCGGTGCCGGGCAAGATCTTCGAAATGGAGTCCTATCACGGCATGCTGGCCTGCGTCAGCGCCGGTGCCGGCCTGGCGTTGATGCCGCGCAGCATGCTGGAAAGCATGCCGGGGTGCACCACGGTGAGTATCTGGCCGTTGTCCGAATCGTTCCGGTATTTGCGCACGTGGCTGGTGTGGCGCCGAGGAACGGTGTCCCAGAGTTTGACCATGTTTGTGCGCTTGCTGGAAGAGCGTGGGGTGGTTCAAGCACAACCTTGAACCCACCCCATAACACTGTGGGAGCGAGCCTGCTCGCGACTCGAGTCATTGCTTCAGAGTGCGCGTTTTGGCAGTTTCCAGTTCGGCCGAATGAAATGGCAGGTGTAGCCATTGGGTACTTTTTCGAGGTAGTCCTGATGCTCCGGCTCGGCCTGCCAGAACGGGCCGGCGGGGGCTATTTCCGTCACGGCCTTGCCAGGCCACAGGCCGGACGCATCGACATCAGCCACGGTGTCCTCGGCGACATCGCGTTGTTCTTCGTTGAGATAGAAGATCGCCGAACGGTAGCTGAGGCCGATGTCGTTGCCCTGACGATTGGCCGTCGAAGGGTCATGAATCTGGAAGAAAAATTCGAGGATCTGGCGATAGCTGATCACCGCCGGATTGAACACAATCTCGATGGCTTCCGCATGGGTGCCATGATTGCGGTACGTGGCGTTGGGCACATCGCCGCCCGAGTAACCGACCCGGGTAGACAGCACGCCGGGCATTCGCCTGATCAAATCCTGCATACCCCAGAAGCAGCCGCCGGCCAGAATGGCGGTTTCGGATTGCGTGGTCATAAAACTCACTCCTCAGTATTTATCGATTGGACCCGATTATTACGCAGTCTCGCGACTACTTTCTGCTTCTTTGTGAATGCATCTGGCGTGAGGCACGTGGAGGAGGGCAATGGCCTGGGCTGCGGGACGAACAACGAAAAAAGACCGGTTTATCCGGGCTTTTTCATGACTGGCGTTTGGCGGGTGCGCCTTGGCACTTGGTCAGCAGCCGCTCGATCTGGGCCAGTTCCCATGCGCTGAGAAAACTGACCGGGTCAGTGCCAAAACGTTGCCAGTCGTCGAGTTCACCCACGCGGCCATCGGGGCTGTGGCAGCGTTGACAGTGGCGCACATGGACGCCGTCGACGTCGAGGGTCAGGCGCCAGCCTTCGATATCGACCTGAATCTGGCCGGGCCCGGCGTGTTCATCGAGGCGCCGCAAAGGGTGGATGCCCAGGGCGGCCTCGCGCAATGTCTGGTAAACCTCGCGGGCGGTCAGGGGTAGCACAGGTGTCTCCAATAGAATGTTCGTCAAACGCCAATACGCCCGCACAGGATAGAGACTGCGCTTGAAGCTGTCAGTGAATAACCCCTGATGACACCGTGGGTTATGAAGACAGCCATTCTTTGCGTAGACTTTCGCCCCCGCAAGCGGGCGCCCATCTTTCGCGCCTGACGAAACACGACTGGGAAATGAACATGTACAAAGCCGCTGCACTCACGTTTACCTTGTTGTTCACTGCAGGTGTATTCAGCCTTCAGGCACACGCGGCCGGCGATGCTGAAGCGGGTGCGACACTGTTCAAGCGAATTTGCGGGGGCTGCCATCAGGTCGGGGAGTCGGCGCGGGGTTCATTCGGTCCGCAGCTCAATGGCATCTTTGGCCGGCACTCCGGCAGCACCACGGATTACCAATACTCCGACGCGATGAAAGCCGCCGGTATCGTCTGGACCCGCGAGACACTGACCGCGTACCTCGAAGCGCCGAAACAAGTGGTCCCCGGCACCCGGATGATTTTCTGGGGACTCAGCGATCCGGAAAAGATCGAAAACCTGCTGGCCTACCTGCAAACCTTTCAGCCGCAGTGACATTCGCGATTGCTATGACTCCCGCCGCTCCGCCATCAACAACAATGACTCCGGCACAGGACTTTGCGGGTGCTGCGGCTCCTGCAAGGCGACCAGCCGAAAACCAGCCATGTCCAGCGCATTGAGCCAACTGGACAAGGTGCGGAAATACCAGGGCATGGGTTGCCACTGACCCCCGAACCCGGCGAAGGTCTCTTCCCGCCAACCATCCTGATAGTTGCCGGCCGCTACGGTCCACGGATGCAGCGTCTGGATCACCAGCGTGCCGCCAGGAACGAGCAGGGCGTTCATGGCCGTGAGCAGCGGGATGATGTCCTGGTGCAATAGTGCGAAGTTGGCGCAGATCAGATCGAAGTCACTGCCTACGTTGACCTTCGCCTCCACCAATTCTTCATAACTCGCCACCTGTACTGTCGAAGAGCCCGCTGCCCGTGCCGCCTCGATCAGCGTCGCATCACCGTCCACCCCGACCGCCTCTATGCCCCGGTCAGCCAACGCACGCAACAACCAGCCCTCACCACACCCCAGGTCGAGCACGCGCTCAGGCTGCCGGCCCATTACCGCCAACAAGATGGCCTGGTCGGTGACTTGCCGGCGGCTTTCGATAGCGCCGGTGCGGATGGCTTCGATCCAGGATCGGGCATTATGGTGCCAGCTTTGGAGGAGGGTGGATTCGGGAGCGGGCATGTTGATGTCCGGAGTTGTTGGTTGGATGAGAGGATAGAACAGGTGCTTTATGTTCGGGGTGCTAGTGTCTGCTTTTGCGTGTGAACTCGACTTCGGGTTGGTTAACGCTTTGCATCCATCAAACCAAGGGCGTCTCAGGATCATTTATGGACAATAAACTTACCGCCAAGACTGCGATCATTACAGGGGCAGCCCAAGGAATTGGCGCCGCGATTGCACGACTCTACGTGCAGGAGGGGTGCTTCGTTTACGTCACCGATATAAACGATGAGCTCGGCAGAGCGCTAGCAAACTCACTCGGTGATCGTGCCCGTTATCTGCGCCTGGATGTGCGGCGGGAGGACGATTGGCAGCGAGTGACGGCGCACATTTTGAAAGAGCGCGACAGGCTGGACATCCTGGTGAACAACGCCGGCATTACCGGGTTTGAACAAGGCGCCGTGCGGCACGACCCGGAACATGCGCGACTGGAAGACTGGCTCGCCGTGCATCAGACCAATCTTGACGGTGTATTCCTGGGGTGCAAGTACGCCATTCGCGCCATGCGGAATCCAGGATCGGGCTCGATTATCAACATCTCCTCCCGCTCAGGTTTGGTCGGTATTCCGGGCGCGGCAGCGTACGCATCGTCCAAGGGCGCGGTTCGTAATCACACGAAAACGGTGGCGCTTTACTGCGCTGAGCAAGGCCTCAAGGTTCGGTGCAACTCAATTCATCCGGCGGCGATCCTCACGCCCATGTGGGAGCCGATGTTAGGCACCGACGAGGGGCGTGAAGAACGAATGGCCGCACTGGTCCGGGATACGCCGCTCAGACGGTTTGGCATGCCCGAAGAAGTGGCGGCCGTGGCGCTGTTACTGGCCTCGGATGAAGCGACATACATCACCGGCAGTGAATTCAACATTGACGGCGGCCTGCTGGCAGGTTCGGCTGTTACGCCAACTAAAGGGGATGACGGCGGAGTCTAGCTCCGTGCATGTCAGATCGCCGTTCAGACTGTTTTACACGTTAACCAGGCACCCCAAAACAGGCTGCTGAAAAAACGGGTAGCGTCCCCAAAACCCGCATCATGCAAAAGCTTCTGAACAGCCGCCTCAGAATGTGGAGGGTCAGCGCCTTGAAGAATTTTCCCAAGTTTGACTTTCACTTCATCCGGACTGGCTCCGTGCTGCCGCCAACGTTGCCCCCAGGCTGCCAGGAGTAACGGCTGGCTGGCGTAGGCATAGTGATTGCCGGCGACAATCAGTGGAGCCCCCGGTTTCAGACGAGCCCGAATGGACCGTAAAATTTCTCCCTTGGCATCATCCCCATCGAGATGGTGGAGTACACCGATCAAAGTGGCTGCGTCGTAGGACTCATCTGCGGCCAAGTCTTCAACGTGCCCGAGATGCACGTCCGTTCTTTCAAGCACGTTGTTTACGGCTAACTGCTGTTTCGCGGTTTCCAGCATCGGCTCAGACGGATCAACGGCGGTGAAGCGCCAGACTGGCTCAAGCCTGGCCATCGCGATGATCTCCTGCGCCGTACCGCCAGCGCCAACGACCAGTATTTTTGCCGAGTCCCTATTTCCAAGGCTTGCCGCGAGCATGCACGCCACCAAGTCCTGACAGGCGTCATAACCTGCCAGTGCGATACGGCTCTGTCGTCCGTACTCATTGGCCCGAGTGTTATCAAACTTTTCAGCGGGGTTAAGTGGTGATTTCAAGGCGGTTCTCCATGTCCTTGGAATCAACTTAGGTCATAAGCGGCGATAATAAAAATTCATTAATTTTATGCATTGCATTCCTGGCAGGAATGCCAAAGCACTCAGCTTTCGTCCAGGCAACAGTTGGGAAGTCGCGTCGTGCGAGCAATCAAGTCTGGGCCTCGCCGTGGAGCGCCGGCAGCCCGTACGTCAATGCAAGTTCCTTGACCGGTTACAAGGGGTATAACTATCAGAACAAAGGCGATCACCAGTACAGGCCTCCAAAGGCTGCGCCCGGGCACGGAGCGATGTGATGAGTTCCAGAGCATGGCGATGGGCTTGCAAGAGCCTTCTTGGCTGCATCGAGCTGGCCTTGCTGGCCGCTCCACTGTGCGCGAGCGCCACGTTCAAGTGCCAAGCCAGTGACGGAGCCATCAGCTACACCAGCCAAGCCAGTTCCAACGCCCGCTGCACTCGCCTGAATGGCACGGCGGGCGCCGGTGTCGGCACTAAGACAATTGACCCGCCCCAGCTTGCGCAGGACGACGATTCAGGCGCGGTGCGGGTTCGGGTGTTCACCTTCAAGCACAAGGGTATTCGTCAATATGTGAGCCGACGTCCCGTCGGCATCTCCGCACGGGTCGATGTCCTTGAGCTCTATGTCATCAAGGGCTGCTATCTGTGCAGGGTGCCGAAGGATTTCAAGGTCGCCTCACTGCGCCTGGACACTGATTCCTATCGGCGGGAGATCGAAGCCGCTGCGGGGCATTACGGTGTCGACAGGGCGCTGGTCCGCGCAGTGATTCATGCCGAATCGGCGTTTCGCCCCAACGCCATTTCCGAGGCTGGCGCCCAAGGGCTGATGCAGTTGATGCCCGCCACCGCCGAGCGCTTCGCCGTGGACAATCCGTTCGACGCACGACAAAACATCCGTGGCGGCGTGCGCTACCTGGCCTGGTTGCTCAAGCGCTTCAACGGAAACCAGGTGCTGGCGTTGGCAGGCTATAACGCTGGCGAAGCGTCCGTGGTCGAGTACAACGGGGTGCCTCCCTACGCCGAGACGCAATCCTACGTCACCCTCGTGCAGTCGTTGACCGAACGCTATCGCAACCATCGCTAGTACGGTAAGCCAGAAACAACAGTGAGATGGCTCGCCAGCCTGTTGCGGGTTTGCAGCGCCTGTATCCCCTAAATCCGGGCTGTCTGTGTCTATCGGCACCATCGCCAGATTGTTACGGTCCGCATTTATTGTAATTCGATGAGGCAACCATGGATCTCACTGCCATTCCTTTCGGTACCACCGATTGGTCAACGATAGAGCCGGTGGCGCATGCCGGTCAGACAGGCACAGCCTATTGGCGGACCTGCCAGTTTGGTTCAGCGCGTGTGCGGATGGTCGAGTACAGCCCTGGGTATCTGGCCGATCACTGGTGCTGGAGGGGGCACATCCTTTTGTGCCTGGAGGGGCAGTTGCATACAGAACTGGAAGATGGTCGTCAGTTCACAATGACGCCGGGCATGAGTTATCAGGTGGGTAATAATGCTGAGGGACATCGGTCCTTCACCACCACCGGGGCGAAGTTGTTTATTGTGGATTAGTAGTGGGGGGCGAACCTGCGTAATGCCCCCTCCCGATCTCCTTTTGACCAATACGGCTCCAATCATCAGCGTTGAATTATACGTTTGCGGATGGTTGCTTCTGGCCGATTGAATCCACAGGTGGATTGCTGCAGCACGATTTCAAACTTTGTTGCAAGAGCTTTCGAAGTAAGCCCGGGGATGGAGCCGATTTTCGGCAATTACAGGATTTTTTGTGTGCTGAAGATCATTTTTTAGTATTGCCCTGTTTACGGTAAAGGCCAAGAGACCCGTTTCAGAGCGCTCAATCGTGTGTTGACTATCGGGCATGGACGCTTTAGATTGTTTGGAACGATCATTCCAGAGCGCACACCCTATGAGACCCAAGGAGTTTGACTCAGATGCCATAGCCGAAGCGGCTATGCATGTTTTCTGGTTGCGAGGGTATAGCGGAGCAAGTATTCAACATCTTGTAGACGGAACGGGGTTAGGACGCGGAAGTCTCTATAACGCGTTCGGCAGCAAACGAGGTCTCTATGAATTTGCTCTTCGCCGTTATTACCAACTCACTGCGCCAAATATCTCGATTTTATCAGAGGAAGGTTTGGTGCGAGATATTGTGCGCAAACTGCTGATGAAAATTGTTTCGGAAGAACTCAACGATAAAGAGAGTCTGGGGTGCATGGTCGCCAATGCCTCGTTAGAGTTGGCAAGGCATGATCAGGAAATAGCAAGTTTGGTCGCCCAAAACTTTTCGCGCATGGAGCGGGCCCTTAAGGGGCTGATAAAGCGAGGCCAGGAGAGCGGCGAAATATCCGTAGAAAAAAATCCCGGCGCACTCGCGAGATTCTTTGTCAGCACAATTCAGGGTATCAGGGTGCTTGGCAAAGGAAGTGCACAAGAAGAGCGTGCGGAAAGGCTGGGAGACATTGTTGACGTCGCAATAAGTGCTCTTTGAGGCCCTTTTTTTTAGAATAACCAAGCTCAGTTAAATTTTTTTGCCTGGTATTGTACTGATCATTCCAGAAGTCTGGCTGTTTTAGATGATCGTGTTAATGCGATGTAAAACCTGCGCTGAACACCCTCAGTACGAACGCGTCTTGGCTGTACTGATTGATAAAACAAAGCAAGTTAACGTGGATCTATCGCGTTTGAGGTGACGCGGTACCCGAGCCTTGAGTTAGTGCTGTTGAAAGTATCGTAAAAATATCAATAGCACTCGAGCCTGTTGACCCCCTTGGATGGCACGCGGACGTTTATGAATACGAGATTCTCCAGCGTGCGCATCTACTTTGCAAAGTCCCAAATTATTAAAGCGGTGAACGTATTATGACAGCTCAGGACAGCAGTTTTTCCAATCAGCCTATTTCCGATATCGGCTATAGCGAACGTATTCCTATTTGGAAGTTACTGGCGTTTACCCTGGCGGGTTTCATTGCCATCATGACTGAAACCATGCCGGCGGGACTGTTGCCACAGATTGGATCAAGCCTTGGCGTTTCAGAGGCTTTCGCCGGTCAGTTGGTAACTCTCTATGCGTTGGGTTCGGTTTTAGCCGCGATTCCAATCGTTGCAGCCACACGCAGTTGGCGGAGGAGACCTCTGTTTCTTCTGGCTATTCTTGGTTTGCTGGTTTTCAACTCAATTACCGCGCTTTCTTCTAATTTCGTAGTGATACTTGTCTCGCGATTTATTGCAGGTATGGCGGCGGGTCTTATTTGGGGGCTGCTGGCTGGCTACGCCAGACGCATGGTCCCTAACCATCTTCAAGGACGCGCCTTGGCAATTGTCGGGGTTGGCCAACCCATCGCTCTGTCTATTGGTGTTCCATTGGGCACCTGGCTGGGCGGTCTTTCGGATTGGAGAGGCGTATTTTGGATAATGTCGGGGCTTTCATTTGCACTGTTGATTTGGGTCCGATCCTGTATTCCTGATTACCCCGGTCAATCGTCTTCAAAGCGTCAATCCATTCGCGAAATTTTCCTTACCCCGGGTATCCGGTCAGTCCTCTTTGTGATCTTTGCCTGGATCTTGGCTCACAACATCCTCTACACCTATATCGCACCTTATCTGGCGTCAGTGGGACTTGCCGAATATGTGGATGTTGTGTTGTTTTTGTTTGGTGCCTCTTCCGTCCTCGGAATCTGGATAACGGGGGTGTTTGTAGATCGCTCTCTCAGGATGCTGACGATTCTCAGCCTCGCTCTGTTTGCCGCGGCTGCATTAATCATTGGCTTCGCCAATGGCAGCTCAATGGTTACGCTGGCTGGTATTGCCTTGTGGGGGCTGACCTTCGGTGGGGCGCCAACGCTGTTGCAGACAGCCATCGCGGATAACGCGGGGGAAGGGACAGATGTCGCGCAGTCAATGTTGGTAACCGTATTCAATCTTGCTGTCGCCGGCGGTGGGCTGCTGGGGGGAGTGTTACTTCAATACGCCGGTCCTGGCTCTTTCCCATGGACGCTATTGGTTCTTGCAGTTTTGAGCCTACTGGCCGTGTTGAGTGCGAGACGTCATGGGTTCCAACCGGGTCGTCGATCCTAGATATTTTGGAAGGTCGACTGCGTATTATCTGGCGACGTTGTCCTGCTGATGGGGGACTTCTGTTTACGGAAGTGCTGCCCGTGATGACCGCAGGGTGCTGATTCAGCACCCTGTAGGTCAACCGTCACTAATACCTATCGGTTAAAACGCTCTGCCAATCCGTGCAGATACTCAGCCATTCCCTCCAGATCCCGACTGATCGCAGCACCTTGCTTGGCCTGCCCGGCACTGTGATCGCACAGCTGAGCGATCCGTGTAATCTGCTGATTGATGTCTTCAGTCACGTGACTTTGTTCTTCCGATGCCGACGCCATCTGCTGGCTCATGCCGGTGATTCGGCTGACGGCTTCACTGATGCCGACCAGCGCCGACTGTACCGCCTCGACACGCTGCATGCTGTCGCGGGAAATCTGCTCACCCCGGCTGGCCGTTGAGACGGCGCGATCGGCGCCCATGTTCAGTGACGCGATGATGCCGTGGATCTGCTCGGTGGAGGTGCGGGTGCGTTGTGCCAGGGAGCGCACCTCGTCGGCCACCACGGCAAAGCCGCGCCCTTGTTCACCTGCCCGGGCCGCCTCGATCGCCGCATTCAGCGCCAGCAGGTTGGTCTGTTCGGCGATGGACGTAATGACGTCCACGACACTGCCGATGGCTTGCGTCTCGATCGCCAATGCGTTGACCGCCTGGCCGATTTCGTTGACGGCATCGTTCATGGCCTGCATGGCGCTCAGGCTTTGCACCGCCAGCTCACTGCCTTCGCGAGTCAACTGGTCGGCTTCGGACGCGGCATGCGCGGTGTTCATGACGTTTTGCGTCACTTCCTGGTTCGTTGCCGCCATCTGCGAAATGGCGGCGGCGGACTGATCCGTTTCACTGCGCTGGCGATCCAGTGACTGCGCTTGCGCACCCGAGAGTTCGGAGGACTGTGCGGCCTTGGCCTTCACATTGATCCCGGCATCGACCAGTCGGGACAGGGCTGTCTGCAAGCGTGCTTCCTCACTGAGCATGGCCATGTCCAGCCGACCCTGGGGGCCGTGGTTGTCGCTGAAGGTGAGCGCGACCAACGGATCGGAAAAGGCTTTCGGATGCTCGGCCAGGGTGCGCTCGATGGCTCGGCGATGTCGGGACTCGATCAAGTACCAGGCGATACCCAGGCTCGCCAACAGAACCCCTTGGGCTGCCACTTTTGGGAGCCACTGATCAGCCAGAAGTGAAACCACACCTGCCATCAATAATGGCCAGCCGTGTTGCATCGGCCGGAAAATCCGTGCACTCAGCGAAACGATCGGCTTGCCGGCCCGCATCCTCGCATAGAGTGCCGAGGACCGGCGGACCTGGTCGCGAGTGGGCACCGAACGAACCGATTCGTAGCCACTCATGCGTCCGTTTTCAAAGATGGGTGTGACGTAGGTACTGACCCAATAGAAATCACCATTTTTCGCGCGGTTTTTCACAATCCCCATCCAGGGTTTGCCTTGCTTGATGGTGTGCCACATATGAATGAAGACCCCGGGCGGCATATCAGGGTGTCGGACCAGGTTATGCGGCTGGCCGATCAATTCGTCATGGGTGAAACCGCTGATGGCCACAAACGCTTCATTGCAGTAAGTGATTCGGCTATCAAGGTCGGTTGTGGAGATCAACCGTTGTTCGGCGGGGAAGAGTCTTTCATGCTCGGTTACGGGCAAATTCACACGCATAAAACGCGATCCTTCTTCGGATTATTATTATGTTTTGGAGGTACGAAAGAGGCGCAGCGCCACTACGGTTAGTGACGTGTTTTACGCGTATTTTTTTGTGGCCGACCATTCATTCGACGACACCTTCTTTTCATTTCATGACACGTCTGAACCGCTGATCGATCCTTTGTCGCCTCTCGAGTGCACACACGCTTTAAGGGTGTTTACTAACAGTCAGGCCCGGTCTGTACAGAGAGGAATAGGTGATGAGTAATGAGCAGGCGGCACCCGAGACAAAAGGCGTTGCGGTGCAGTTACTGGCAACGATTGACCTGGGTCCTGAGATCGAGGGCATGGCAGGGCGCCAACTCAGAATGCGCAGGGTGACCATCGAGCCTGGAGGCGTCTTCGGGCCGATTCACAACCATGTAGACCGACCCGGCACCGTCTACATCCTGCAAGGAACGATCACCGATCACCGCAACGGTGTTGCCACGGACTATGGCCCGGGAGTGGGCTGGCCGGAAGACAGGAACACTACACACTGGCTGGAGAACAGAGGAACGGTAACGGCGGTGGAGATCTCGGTCGACATTGTGCGGCAGGGTTAAGCTCTGGTCCGCCGTCTTGGGCCGCTATTGATTTTTGCACTCCGCGACCACCACCTGGCAGGTCTTCGGCGTGCCACCGGAGCGACCGGCATAGCGTATGCAATTGTCCATGGATTTCTTGCGCGCCATGTTCAAGGTGTCGCCCCAGGCCAGACCACCCTCGCCGGTAGTGGGTAGCGCTTTCGCATAGCAATTTGAGCCAAAGCTTGAAAGCGCATAGGGATCCCTGTGCACTTTTTTTGAACATCCTGTTGTCAGCGCCAGGCTGAGGACGAGCAGGGAGAGCAGAAACCTTGAACAGCCGTGGCGCGCAGTTTTTTTGGTCATCCTGTTTCCCCTGATCGAGAGGCGTGTTTAGGGGCTTGCCCTACTCAGATTAGACGGTGCAGCACAGGAACAGTCCTGCGGTTAATTTTCGACAGGCCGCTTGAACCGGGCTTTACTAAAAAAAAGTTGTGCAGATTGCCGTGGGCTCGATGGTCTCTGCATCCGGCACCCAGCCTGAGGGAATCCTTGTTGCCGTCGGCGAACCCTTGTGGGGGCAACCGGCGGCTATAGACGGGCTCCCGAGGCCGGGACGCCCCCCGTCGAGGTTGAGGACGAGCGCCTTGTTCATGCCCTGGTTCTTCCCCGCACTGTTTCTCGCGCTGCTGGTCGTCAGCTGTTCCACCACGCGCTTGCCCCACGAATTCAGCGAGGCAATACCCGCCAGCGAATCGGCGTTCGGGCGCTCCCTCCAGAACCAGGCAGCCCCGCATGAAGGGCGCTCGGGTTTTCGCTTGCTGCCTAACAGCAGCGAGGCGTTCCGGGCGCGTGCCGAGTTGATTCGCAATGCGCAGAAAAGCGTCGATCTGCAGTACTACATCGTGCACAACGGTCTCAGCACCCGGGCACTGGTGCATGAATTGTTGCTGGCCGCCGATCGCGGCGTACGGGTGCGCATGTTGCTCGACGACACCGCCAGCGACGGACAGGAAGAAGTCATCGCGACACTGGCCGCGCACCCGAATATCTATATCCGAGTCTTCAACCCTTTGCATTTGGGGCGCAGCACGATGGTCACCCGAACCATGGGCCGCCTGCTGAATCTGTCCCAACAGCACCGTCGCATGCACAACAAGCTATGGCTGGCCGACAACAGCGCGGCCATCGTCGGCGGACGCAATCTGGGGGATGAGTATTTCGACGCCAAGCTCGATCGCAACTTCACCGACATGGACCTGCTGTGCGTCGGCCCGGTCGCCGCACAGTTGGGCCGCAGTTTCGATCAATACTGGAACAGCGCCCTGAGCCAGCCTATCAGTGCCCTGGTGTCCAACAAGCCAACCGCCGAAGACTTGCTGAACAGTCGGCAACGCCTCGAGAAATCGCTGCAAAGCACCCGCGTCGAGAACAGCGCTTTGTACGATCACCTCATGACCTACCGGACTCAACCGCAGCTCGAGACCTGGCGCAAGCAGCTGATCTGGGCGCACAGCAAGGCGATGTGGGATGCACCGAGCAAAGTGCTGGCCGACGATGAACCGGCCCGAGCGCTGTTGATGGCCACACAACTGCGGCCTGAGCTTGATAAGGTCAATCAGGACCTGATCCTGATCTCCGCCTATTTTGTCCCGCAAAAGTCGGGGATGCGCTACCTTATCGGGCGTGCCGATGCCGGCGTTGATGTGCGTTTGTTGACCAACTCACTGGAAGCCACCGACGTTCCTGCAGTGCATGGCGGTTATGCGCCTTACCGCAAGACCCTGCTCGAACATGGCGTGAAACTTTATGAACTGCGGCTCCAGCCGGACGATCCCAGTGGCGGTTCTTCCCGTGGTTTCAGTGGCGGCTCGGACTCGAGCTTGCACACCAAGGCCATGATCCTGGACCAGCAGAAAGTATTCATCGGCTCCTTCAATTTCGACCCGCGCTCAGTGCTGTGGAATACCGAAGTCGGCGTGCTGGTCGACAGCCCTGAGCTGGCCGGCTACATGCGCGAACTGGCGCTTGAGGGCATGGCGCCCGCCGTGAGCTACCAGGCTCGCCTGGAAAAGGGCGAAGTCGTCTGGCTCACGGAGGACGACGGTCGCCTGCATACGTTGCGAACGGAGCCGGGCGGGCATTGGCGCAGCTTCAAGGCCTGGCTCAGCGACAAGATCGGCCTGGAGAAAATGCTTTAGATCGAAGCCGGTCTTCAAGAACAGCAGCTAAGCTTCCTTGCGCCGGGGCGTAAATGTCGCCTTGGGATGCCAATGCATGGCAAGGGAGCCGCCCCCATGAGTGTCGAACAGCGTCGCTTCAGTCCGCCTACCATCCTGGTGGTCGATGACACACCCGATAACCTGATGCTGATGACGGATCTGCTCAAGGATCGTTATCGGGTCAAGGCCGCTCATAGCGGTGAGAAAGCGTTGCGAATTCTGCAGGGCGACACACTGCCGGACTTGATCCTGCTGGATGTGATGATGCCCGGGCTGTCCGGCCATGAAGTGGCGGATCAGATCAAACGCGACCCGCGCATCCGCGACATTCCGATCATCTTCCTGACGGCCATGGCCGGGACCGAGGACGAGATCCATGGACTGGAACTGGGCGCCGTCGACTACATTACCAAACCGATCCGGCCGGCGCTGGTTTTGGCGCGGGTGGATACCCAGCTCAAGATCAAGGCGGCGGCAGACTTCCTGCGCGATCACAACGACTACCTTGAGCAGGAAGTGGTGCGCCGGACTCGCGAGGTGATTGCGATCCAGGACGTGGCCATCCAGGCCATGGCGTCACTGGCGGAAACCCGCGATAACGAAACGGGCAACCACATCCGGCGGACCCAGCATTACGTCAAGGTGCTGGCAGAGCATCTACGGGATCATCCGCGATTCAGTCACTTCCTCAGCGAGGAGACCATCCTGTTGCTGTTCAAGTCGGCGCCCCTGCACGACATCGGCAAGATCGGCATTCCCGACCACATCCTCCTCAAGCCGGGACGCTTCACCGAGGAAGAGTTCGAGATCATGAAGACCCATACAACGTTAGGACGTGACGCGATCCAGCATGCCGAGGATGCGCTGGGCATTCGCGCCGACTTCCTCAGTCTGGCCAAGGAGATTGCCTACAGTCACCAGGAAAAATGGGACGGCAGCGGGTATCCGCAGGGACTGGCTGGCGACGACATCCCCATCAGCGCACGGATGATGGCAGTGGCCGACGTCTATGACGCGCTGATCAGCCGACGGGTCTATAAATCGGGGATGCCCCACGCACAGGCCGTCGAGATTATTCGGCAGGGGCGAGGCACGCACTTCGACCCGGACATCTGCGATGCCTTTCTGAGTTGCGTTGAACAGTTCCAGGCCGTTGCCGAGCGTTTCGCCGATACCGATCTGGACATGGCCGGCCAGCGGGCTGCCCTGGAGCGCATCGGCCAGACACCATGAACCTGCGACTGCATGCCCCATTGCCAGTGTTTTCATCA
Organism: Pseudomonas sp. URMO17WK12:I12; assembly: GCF_000514395.1. Classification (NCBI taxonomy): domain Bacteria; kingdom Pseudomonadati; phylum Pseudomonadota; class Gammaproteobacteria; order Pseudomonadales; family Pseudomonadaceae; genus Pseudomonas; species Pseudomonas sp. URMO17WK12:I12. The sequence continues at coordinate 41,253 of NZ_AZVV01000013.1, read as the reverse complement.
GGTTCACGAGGATAGTTATGACTGGATTGCGCCCCCTGCTTGAGCGTCTTGCGCTGCTGCACAAACTGATCCTGGGGTTCGCCGCGCTGCTGCTGTTGGTGTTGGTACTCGGCGTGCAAAGCCTGCGTACCCAGCAGTCGCTCAAGCACGACATGCAAAACCTCTATCTTCAGGAACTGGTCGGCATGGAGCACTTGTATGAGGCACGGGTGCAACTGCCTCATATGCTGCAGGCCTTGCAGCGTGCGGTAGGCACCGACAGCGCGCAGATCCGTGTTGAATCCCTGCAGCAAATGCGTGAGACCCAGGGTCGTCTGCAACAGGCACTGGCTCAAGCCAAATTGACCCTCAGGCGTCCGGAAAACCTCGCGCGCCTGGCCGAGCTGGATGTGCTGCTGCAACAATTGCAGCGCAATAGAGAACAAGCCTTTGTCATGATTGATCAGGGGCGGCAGGGGCAGGCGTTGTTGCTGCTCAACAGCAATGAGTTCCAGCAACTTGACCAGCAGGCCGACGCGTTGTTGAACACGGTTGCGCAGATCAAGGGCGACACGATTCGCGAAACGGCCAAGGACATTGCCGATTATGCCGAGCGCAGCACCAAGCTGACTTACGTGCTGTTGTTGGGTGGCTTGTCGCTGGCGCTGCTGCTGTCCTGGCTGGTCAGCCAGTCGATTCGCAATCCGCTTAACCGGGTGCGGGTGGCGGTGGACGAGTTGGCCGCCGGCGAGCTCGATCAGCCGATTCCCCACACCGACATGAACAACGAAACGGGCGATCTGGCGCGGGCCATTGCCACGCTGCAGACGCAGTCTCGACAACTGGAACGTCAGCGCTGGATCAAGGCGCAGACCGCCCAATTGCAGGTCGATTTGCAGCAGGCAGAAACGCCCGCCGAGCTGGCGCAGGTATTCCTGCAACACATGGCCAGCCCGCAAGGCATCTGCCAAGGGGTGCTTTACAGCGCACACGAGGAAGCCGGCAAGCTGCTGCTGATGGGGCGCTATGCCACCGATGCCGAGCGGCCACCGGAGGAGGAAGTCCTGTTCGGCGATGGCCTGTTGGGGCAGTGCGCGGCGGATCGCCAGCCACGTCAGCTTCACCCGCTGCCCGAGCATTACTGGCGTTTGCACTCGCCGCTTGGCGAAACCCCGGCCAGATGCCTGTTGTTGCAACCCATCATGCGTGGCGAGCGATTGCTGGGCGTGCTCGAGCTGGCCGGGCTGGCGCCGTTAGGCGAGCGCGAGATGCTGCTGTTGCAGGAAGCCATCCCGCGTCTGGCGGCGGCCATGGCGATCCTGGAGCGTAATCAGGCGGTCAAGACCCTATTGGCAGAAACCCGTCGCCAGGCGAGTGAAGTGGCGGAACAAGCGCTGCAACTGGAGCAGCAGGCGCAGGTGCTCGAGTCCCAGCAAGTGGCGTTGCGCGCGACCGAGGCCTGGTATCGCGGGATTATCGAAGCGGCGCCGGACGGCATGCTGGTGGTGGATGCCGAGGGGCATATCCTGCGAACCAATCGCCAACTGGACCAGTTGTTCGGCTACAACGCCGGTGAGTTGATCGGCGAGGCCATCGAACGCCTGGTGCCAGTGGCCAGTCGCGGGCGTCATGTGGCGCTGCGACAGGGATTCACCGCGCATGGTGACACTCGCCAGATGGGGGCCAACCTGGACGACCTGCAAGGCGTGCGCAAGGACGGTAGCTTTTTCTCGGCAGAGATCAGTCTGTCGCATTTACCAAGTCTGGAAGGAGGCGAAATCTGCGTGTGCGCTTCGGTGCGCGACGTCAGTGAGCGTCGTCAGTTGCAGGCGGCGCTGAAGGCCAGTGAGGCACAGTTGCGCGCCGTACTCGATAGCAGCCCGGTGGCCATGGTGATCAGAGATGTCGATGGCCGCCCGACCTACTGCAATCCGCAGTTCGACAGCTTGTTCGGGACCCGCCTCGATGAACTCGAGGGCGCGGACCCGGCGCAGTTCTGGGTTGATCCTGGGGCACACCAGCGCTTTCTCGAAGCGGCGTCGCAAGGTGCGGTGCTGAACTTCGAGGCCCGTCTGCAGCGTGCCGGGGGCGAACACTTCGACGTACTGGTGTCGGCCATCACGCTGACGCTGGGAGAACGGGGCATGGGGGCCAACTGGTACTTCGATATCACCGATCGCAAGATCGCCGAAGCCGAGGTGCAGCGGGCCCGCGAGGCCGCAGAAGAGGCGACCCGGGCCAAGAGCAACTTTCTGGCGACGATGAGCCACGAGATCCGCACGCCGATGAACGCCATCATCGGCATGAGTCACCTGGCCTTGCGCACCGAGCTCGATCCGCGCCAGCGCAATTACATTGAAAAGGTCCATCGCTCGGCGGAGTACCTGTTGGTGATCATCAACGACATCCTCGATTTCTCCAGAATCGAGGCCGGCAAAATGCACCTCGAGCACATTCCCTTCTACCTTGAAAACGTACTCGACGGCTTTGCCAACATGATTGGCCTGAAAGCCGAGGACAAAGGCCTGGAATTGCTCTTCAACATTGCTCCCGAACTGCCGACCGCGTTGATTGGCGATCCGTTGCGTCTGGGGCAGGTGCTGGTCAACCTGGGCAACAACGCGACGAAATTCACCGAGCAGGGCGAGATCGTGCTTGGTGTAGAGCTGCGCGGCGCCGCAGGAGAGCAGGCGCAACTGCATTTCTGGGTGCGTGACAGCGGAATTGGCATGAGCGCCGAGCAATGCTCGCGCCTGTTCCAGCCATTCAGTCAGGCCGATAGCTCCACGACCCGTAAATACGGAGGCACCGGGTTGGGGCTGGCCATCTCCCGGCATCTGGTGGAGCTGATGGGTGGGAAAATCTGGCTGGAGAGCGAGCCGGGCCAAGGCTCCACGTTCCATTTCGAGGTGAGCCTGGGCGTGCAGCGCGAGGTCCCGTTGCGGCGCATGGTGACCGCCGCCGAACTGGTGGGCAAACGCGTGTTGGTGGTCGACGACAACGCCAGCGCACGCGAGATTTTGTCTGACATGACGCGCAGTTTCGGCGTGGAAGTGGACGTCGCGCACAGTGGCCGGGCCGCACTGGACTTGCTGGTGGAGGCCGAAGCCAAAACGCTGCCCTATGACCTGGTCCTGATGGATTGGCGCATGCCTGGCATGGACGGCGTGGCGACGGTGCGGCAGATGCACGCAGCGAAACTGGCGCAAACGCCCTCGGTGATTATGGTCACCGCGTTCGGGCGCGAGGAGGCCCGTGAAGAGGCCATCCGGTACGGCATCCAATTGCCGGTGGTGCTGACCAAACCGGTGACGCCTTCGACGTTGCTTGAGGCGCTGGGCAGCGTGCTGGGCAACCGTCCTCAGACCGATCGCCGGGCTTGCGTGCGACTCGGCCAGAGCGCCAGTGCCATGGCCAGCCTACGTGGCGCGCGCCTGCTGCTGGTCGAGGACAATGAGCTGAACCGTGAGCTGGCGTGTGAACTGCTGGAGAGTGCCGGGATCGAGCTGCGTCTGGCCATTCACGGCGAAGAAGCACTCGAACAGCTGGCGCGTGATGACGACTTCGACGGTGTGTTGATGGACTGCCAGATGCCGGTGATGGACGGTTACACCGCGACCCGCAAGATCCGCGAGCAGCCACGTTGGGCGAATCTGCCGGTGATCGCCATGACGGCCGACGCGATGGCGGGGGACCGTGAACGGGCGCTTGACTGCGGCATGAACGATCACATTTCAAAACCGTTGAACGTCGAGGACATGTTCGCCACATTGGCCAAGTGGATACACCCCGGACCTGGCCGTGGCGCGCCGTCGGTCGATGTTTCACCGGTCACCCCGTTGACGGCGGGCCTGCCAGCCAGTCTTCCTGGCATTGATTTGAACGCGGGCCTCCGCACCTGCATGGGCAAGGTCGAGCTTTACCTGCGCCTGCTGCGCAAATTTCACGTCAGCCAACAGGCTTTTTGCGCCGAGTTTCTGGATGCCCGAGGGCAGGGCGATCCTTCGGTGACAATCAGGCTGGCGCATACCTTGCGAGGTACGGCGGGCAACATCGGTGCCGTTGGCGTGGCAAACGCCGCCAGCCAATTGGAGCAGGTGTGCCTGAGCGCAGGCGAGGAGCAGGACGTGGCGGATCGACTGGCCGAGGTCGAACGCTGCCTGACACCTATGCTGGAGGGGCTATCGCTGCTTACCGAACCGACACTGGCCGAAGAGCCTACGGTGCCACTCGACAGCGAATGGCATACGCAATTGGCCCACGTCCGGTATCTGCTGGCCGAGAGTGACACCCAGGCGCTGACGGCTTTGCACAAGCTCCAGACGCTGACGTCCGGTTCGCGGATGGCTGAGCAGTTGCATCGGGTGGTCCAGCAAGCCGAAAGCTTCGATTTCGATCGGGCACTGGAGCTACTTGAAAACCTGCCCTGATCCTTTGGCTTACCAAACTCGGGTATTGCCAGTCGCCTGGGGCTGACTATTCAATCGGAAAGTTGCGTTGTTCTCCAACGGATCAAATCGACTTTGCAAGCACTTACAACATCTCCAGAGCCCGAGCCCCCCATCATGGCGTCTCCCGTCCACTGGCACTGCGCATCTTTGAACGCCTCGAAAGCCTGCTGAGAAGCGAGCAGCGAGGCCAGTGCTTTGGGCGTCGAACTCGAATCGACTTCCTTTGTCCCGGCTTCCAGTTTTTTGTAGGCGATATGCATTTGTGCCAAGGCTTCACTGGTCTTGCGCTCAAGACAAGGCTGCAAGGCGGTCCGAGGTTGATCACCAAGGGTGTCGTAGCATTCGTTCAATGCTCCAACGGGAGCGTCGCTGGTCACTTCAGTTTTTGCAGGTGCTTGAGCAAACGCTGTACCGATGGCAAGGGACGTCGCTGCAACGACCATCCATAGGTTTTTTCTCATTTTATCTATCCTTTGGTAAGTAATTATCTAGAAGGTGGATACGTACTGTTTTCCTGCAAATCAGCCCTGTATTGCCGGTAGGCTTGGACTTTGATCACTCGGTACATTTCTGAGGCGAAGGACGTCTTCGAGTACCTCCTTGAAAATCGGTGCTGCAATCGCTCCACCGAAGTAACCCTTGGCCGTAGGCTCGTCCACTAGAACAGCCATGATGAACTCCGGTGCATTGGCCGGTGCGATACCGACGAACATCGCCCGGTATGCATTGTTTTGATACCCGCCACTGGAGGCCTTGCGTGATGTTCCGCTTTTGCCCGCGATGGCATAACCCTCGATGGCTGCTCGCTTTCCGCCTGCGCCAGGTCCATCCACTGCGTGCACCAGCATATCGAGGATGCTGTTGGCGACCTCCGGGCTCATGACTTTGCGCGGTGTCTGAGGCTGGCCTTTAATGATCGATAAGGGAACCAGGTTTCCATCATTTGCAAAAACGGTATAGGCCTGAACTAACTGAGCCAGATTGACCGACAGGCTGTATCCGTATGAAAGGCTTGCCGTGGCGATATCCGACCATATTCTCCTGGTTGGAACAAACCCGACACTTTCCCCTGGAAAGAGCACAGAGGTGTCACTCCCGAATCCTGCATCCCGCAGCATTTGTGAAATGACGGCACCACCGGTTGATATGGCGATCTTGCTCATTCCGACATTTGAAGAGCGACGAAGGATTCCGGGTAAATCCAACTGATTGTCCCTTCCCACGTCCCGAATCGTATGACCATTAATCTTAACGAAGCCTGGTGCGATCTGGATAATGGCATCTTTGGCAACGACACCTGCCGTCAAGACGGCGGCCATGCTCAAGGGCTTTATCACTGAGCCCGGTTCGTAGACATCGGTAAATACACGATTTCGAATAACCGCCGGGCGAAAACCTTTACGCGCATTTGGATTGAATGAAGGGACGGTGGAGAGTGCCAGTATCTCTCCTGTCTTGGCGTGTATGAGAATGGCGCTTACCGACTGGGCTGCATTATCTTTAAGCGCTTTCCAGAGTGCTTTTTCAACGTGGTGTTGAAGGACCGAATCAATTGTTAAATGTAAGTCGTCTCCAGGAATGACGGGCTTGCGCACGACAATCTCACGGGTGATGTGTTTGAGCCGATTTAAAGTAAGCTCTTGCAGCCCCGGCGTTCCTGATAATTCGCGGTCATACATTAGCTCGATGCCTTCAATGCCTTTCTGGTCAATGTTGGTGAAGCCCAGTGTCTGAGCCATCATCGAAATTTGTGGATAGAATCGCTTGTACTCCTGGCGTTCATATACGCCGGGAATAGATAGTTTTACTACTTTGTTTGCGATTGCTGGATCAATCCTTCTGACTAAATAAGCGAACGATTTGCCCTGAGTGTTCAATGTCAATTGTCTGATCCGTGCAGCCTCCACGGCAAGGTGTTCACTCAACAGGCTTACCTGCTGATCAGTTGGCGCAAACTGCCTGGGATTCACCCACAAGGTGCTGACGGGGGTAGAGACCGCCAGGGGGTTACTGAAGCGATCAAAAACAGTGCCGCGCACGGGTATTGTTTCAATCATTCGCGTTGAACGTTTACGCCCTTCGTTATTCAAGAATTCATGAGAAAAAATCGACAGATGCACAATTCTCGCGGCCAGTACTATTGCGAGGGAGCCAAAAATAGCGAGAACGATGGCGAACCTTGGGTTTTCAGTGAGTAGGCTCATGCAACTTTCCTTGTTCTATATGTGCAGCGGCATGCATACCTGACTAACTTATGGCTATTTTGTTTTTTGATACTCAGAAATTACATCGTGCATCAAGCGTTATTTAAGGGTGGATTAAAAGGGTTGCCTCATGGTGGGGAACAAAAAGGCGAGTTTCAACAGTAACTTGCGGGTGGCTCCGTTGCTTTTTGAGCAACGACGCCGCCACGAAGCGTGTTTGGCAGGAACAAGGACACAAGCCAATCAAGCTGGTTTGTCGAATGATTGACCCAAGGGACTGGTACGAAGGCCGGGTGCAAGGTTTTTCCAGGGTAAATCCGCCGGGTCCGCAATCATCGGTCCAGGTGCCTTCGCGACGAGCACGGCATGTGCCATCGCTTGAAAGTCGGCGCGGAAATGGACAGAGCTTTTGTTGACCAGGATTTTCATTTTTTCCGGTTCAATGCCCACCATCCGGTACAGGTTTCTATCCAGCATCTGGGTTTTTCCGGAGCTCACCCCCACCAGAACACCCTCGATTTTCAGGCATGCCGCGGGGCCAACATCCACTCGCATGCCGTTCATCATCGGGCCGTCGAACTGGCAACATCCGTCGGACAGGAAGATGACCTCAAAACGTCCGGCCAATGGTGCATCGCCTGGGGTCATCGATTGCCCGCCCAGTTCCATGACTAAAGAGGCGCCAATGCCTGCACGATGGGCCATCTGCGCAGCGGCCGGATCGAAGATCAGCCCTATTGCTGCTTGCGTTGCACCCTGTTTCAGTAACGCCCGCAGCATACCCATGGTGTTGGAATCCCCACCTGCGCCGGGATTATCCTGGGTGTCTGCGATGACCACCGGGCGATCGGCAGATGCCGCTAAACGCATCGCCTCGATGACCGAATCGTCTGGCGACAGAAACTCAACTTTCCAACGTGATTCCTCGTCGACAATTTTTTGATACAGCTGTTGAACGGCGCGCTCAACCGCTGCCTCGTCACGCCCATATCCCCACACCACAGGACCGCATTCCGGGAAGTCCGCCGCAGGAAACCCTGGCGCAAACGACAAGGAGAGGATCTCAGCGTTTTCCAGCACTTCCAACTGCTCATACACGCCGAGGGCAGGTTCAAGCAGGGTGCACATCGAGTTGATCGGAATCAGAAAAGGCAGTCGCTTCGAGACCCGCTTCAATTCGCGTCTGTTGTCGAGCAGCCAGGAAAGAAGTCCAGCCGCTTTGGCGCCGGTGGCAGCCATATCGACATGAGGGTAGGTTCGGAAGGCCACTAAGGCATCGCTGTTGGCAAACATGAGTTCCGTCATGTTGGCGTGCAGGTCAAGGGACGCAATGATGGGTACGTGGGGGCCGACGGCGTCTCTCAGCCGCTTCAATAGCGTACCTTCGCCATCGTCGACATGTTCTGCAACCATGGCGCCGTGCAGGTCCAGGTACACGGCATCGAACCGCTCGCGACGTGCAGCGGCGAGGATTTCCTCACTGATGCGTTCGAATGCATCCTCCGTGACATGCGACGACGGACTTGCGCCTGCCCAAATGACGGGTATGAGTTCGTAGGCGAGTTTTTCTGCTTCAAGGATAAAACCGCCGATGGGGAGGTTAATGTCCCGCATGGCAAGAACGTCCACCCCTCGTGCCATTTGTGGAAACCCTTCGCCGCGCTCGAAGTTGCTGTAGTGGGCTTTTGAGGGCGCGAACGTATTGGTTTCGTGCTGGAAACCAGCGATCAAAATTCGACCTGTCATAAGACCTGTTCCTTCGTTGTCGTTGTATGTGCCGGGATGGGGTTCAGCTTGCGAACAGGCAAGTGGTTGGCCGCCAGCAATATCGAACCGAGCAACAGCAGGGCAGCCATGACGAGTAATCCTGCTTGTGTGTTGCCGGTTACTGTATTGGCGTAGCCCATGATCGTCGGGCTGAAGAAGCCGCCCATCAATCCAATGGTGTTGATCAGTGCGATACCTCCGGCTGCCGAATCGCCCTTGAGGTGTTGGGAGGGGAGGGTCCAGAAGATCGTATAGGCAACCCAGACCGATGAAGTGGCAACGGTCAGACAGATCATGGAAATAATCAGTTGTCCGCTGAACAGGGTCGAGGCGACCAAACACACAGCGCAGATCAATGCGGGGATTGCGGTGTGCCAGCGACGCTCATTGAGTCGGTCAGAGCGACGACTGAAGACCTGCATGGCGATAGCGGTGAAAATGTAAGGTATCGCGCAATAAAAGCCTATCTGCAGCAAGTCGGTGACGCCGGTTTCGCGAATGATCGTGGGTAGCCAGAACCCGAGGGTATAGATGCCGCAAATGAGGCAGAAATAGGCCGCCGCCATCAGGTAAACCCGCGGATCTTTCGCCACTTGCCGGAATGAATGATGGTGGGTTTGCTCAGGCGCCAGCGACGCCGTAATCAGTTGTTTTTCTTCGCGCGTCAGCCACTTTGCATCTGATGGACGATCAGGAAGGAACCACAGCGCCATGACGCCCAGCAGCACGCAAGGCGCGCCTTCGATCAGGAACATCCATTGCCAGCCAGACAGGGACGCCGTGGTGTGAAATGAACTCATGATCCAGGCGGAAAGAGGACCACCGAAAATGCCGGCAAGTGGGGCTGCGAGCATGACCGTGGCCATGACGCGTGCCATGCGATCTTGTCCATACCAATAGGTGAGATAGAAGATCATGCCCGGCGCGAAACCGGCTTCAAACACACCTAGAAAGAAGCGCAAGACGTAAAACTGAGTTTCGCTTTTGACGAAAAACATGCAGGCGGAGGTTAACCCCCAAAGGATCAGAATGCGGCTGAATGTCTTCCTCGCGCCGATTTTGGGGAGCAGTAAATTGCTGGGGATTTCGAACAATGCATAACCGATGAAAAAGATGCCCGCTCCCAGGCCATAGACCGTGTCCGAGAAGCCCAGGTCGCTTTGCATCTGCAGTTTGGCGAAACCAATGTTGACGCGATCCAGGTAGGCAAAGATGTAGCAGATCAGCAGGAAGGGCAGGAGGCGCCAGCTTATCTTTCGATAAAGCGCCGCCGTTGATTCGTTCTTGTTTTTATTCATATTCAACCGGTTCAATTCCGACCTCCGAGAACTTATGGGTTGTCTGGATCAGGAAGACCGCGTCATGGTGGGTAACAAAGGGGTTTGTTGCAACGGCAGCTTTTAACCCATAGTGTTGCTTTTAGAGCAACGGAGCCAGGGATGTTTACTCGACCATGAGAGAGATAAACCAGCGCCGAATGCGCTACTTCTTTGCCGTGTTGTCCCACGGTTCCATCAGAGCCGCAGCAGAAAGTCTTAACACTGCACCGTCGGTGATCACCCGACAGGTAAAGCTGCTCGAAGAGGAGGTGGGGGTGCAGTTGTTCAATCGGCAAGCCCGAGGCGTAGAGCCAACCGAGTCGGCGAAATACCTGCTGGAATTCTGGAGAGGCTGCCAATCCCAGCAAGAACAACTGGAGGACCGACTGGGAGAGCTGCAGGGGTTGCAGAGAGGGGAGGTGCGAATCGTTTGCAGCGAGGGATTCATCGATCGTTTGATGGACGATGTCCTGGCCGATTTTTGTGGCGAATACCCCGGGTTGAACGTGCACATGGACGTTTTACCCAATAAAGATGTGCTGACGGAAGTTGCCGAAAGCAGGGCGCACATAGGGCTCGCCTACAACCCCTTGGCCCATGCTGATATCGAGTACAAAGCTTCTTCGCATCAACCCGTAAAGCTGCTGGTCAGTGCCGGCCATCCTCTGGCGCAATTCAAACATCCCATCAGTGTCAGGCAATTGCTCAGCTATCCACTGGCCGTCATGCCACCCGAATTCGGTTTGGGTCATGTGTTTGAGCTGTTAGTGCATTCCGAGAATGTTGAAGTAAAACCCACCTTGGTGACCAACTCATTGGCCGTACTTCGGCGATATGTTCTACGCGGAAAGGGGGCCACCTTGACCGCTAGTTTGTCGGCGCTTGACGAATTCGAGTCCGGTGAGCTGGTGGCATTGGAAATTGATCATCCAGTGTGCCAGAACGTCAATGCCCGACTTTTAGTTAAGCAAGGGCGTCCATTGTCGACTGCCACGGAAGAAGTATTAAAGCGGATCAAAACTCGCATGCAGATATTTGCAGGCAAGTCAGGACGCGCGCTCGATTGACGGCCCGGCCACCCATAGAGAAGCTGACCCGCTCGCACTAAAGGGATTTATGGTGGTCAATAACCCCCGCACGACTCGCAGCGGTCGGACTGCCCGCAACCGCATCGGTATTTTGATCAAGGACTGTGAACGCATGCTCACCGCACTATAATCCGCAACCGCCTCCACCGAGTCCCGCGAATCGGGACTCGCCATTCGTTTATTCCTCACCTCACATCGAAGATCTAACGCATGTACCTACGCAAAATTGCAGTTGGGCTGTCGGCCCTTGTTTTGCTCTCGACCGGGGCGCAAGCCCGCAGCCTGCTGGATCTCCTCAAGCCGCCCACTCAGCATCAGGAACAAGTGTCCCGCTCGGGTTCGATCAGCCAGGGCGCGGCGCTGGACCTCTATTCAAACAAACAGAAACAGGCCTCGTTCGACGGCTGCGCCGATCTGTTTCCGGCAGCCCGGCCGATCAACATCGCCACGGTGCCGGCCACCATGAACCCGTTGGCGTTGTGCTCCGATAACTTCGCGGTGCTGTACTCGCAAACCAGCAAGACGCCATTGGTGGTGGTTGAGCGACTGAATGCCGCCCAGCTACAGGACGCCAAAGGGGAGGAGCGCACCAACCAGTTCTACCCGGATCCACGCATTCCCAAGAGTGGGCGGGCAGAGTTGAGTGACTACCGCAGCCAACACCCGGCCGTGGACCGTGGTCATCAATCCCCGGCCGCCGATGCGCCGAACCCCAATGCCATGGCCCAATCCTTTGCGTTGTCGAACATGGTGCCGCAGGACCCGACCAACAATCGCAAGATCTGGAGCAAGGTCGAGTCGGATGTCAGGAAGTTTGCCAAGCGCGCCGATGGCAACGTCTTTGTCTTTACCGGCCCGATCTTTGATTCGGGCCATAGCACCATTGGCGACAACAAGGTCTGGGTGCCGACGCGCCTGTTCAAGCTGGTTTACGACGCCTCGTCGAAGCGCGCCTGGGCGTACGTGCTGCCCAACGCAGAAACCCGTATCGAGAGGCCGATGGATTACGAGACGTTCGTGAAAACCACGGGGTTGAAGTTGCTCGGTAACTTGCCGGTCACCGGTTCTGTAGGGCGCACTTGATCGATTGCACCGGGCCATTAACCCTTGCTGTTCGATGATGGACGCTGACTGCACAGAATGAACATGTCACTGCCGTCATCGAACAGGTAGCGCGTTTCGGACACTGAACGCATCCAGTAGCTCACGCTGTTGTCCGAGCGGAAAATAAACATCCCCAGCGCGCCCGACAGTTCAGGAATCGGACTGTCCGCTTCGCCCTTGGCGGAGCGCTCGACAGTGAGCTGCAATCGCTGGTCCTGTCGTTGCACCCCAAAGGCACTGTTGCGACGCAGAGCGCCGATTTCAGCTCCCGAGTCGGCATCGATCAATCGGGCCACCATGCGCATGTGGCTGAGCCCGGTGGGCCGCAAGTCCAGTCTGAAACGTGTCATCAGCCACGCAGGACGTACTTCGGACGGCACTTGGTGCGCGCTTTCTCCCGTGCACCAGAGGTCCGGTTTAGTTTTGTGTTCGCCCGCCAGGCGCCCCAGCGCCAACCCCGACAGGCCAACGACGACGAAGGCCAGGCACCAGATTGTGTTTGCGGCGCGTCTAGTCATGTTGTTGGACGCCAATGCAGCGACTGCTGGCCGTTTCCAGTTCGCCATCGCAGAGAATCTGATCAGCCCCACGACGCGACGGTAACAGGTACAGGTGGATGTTTTGCGCCGAGAGGCCTAGAAGCCCTGCCAGTTTGCGACTGTTCTGAACCATCAGTTGCAGGTGTGATGTCGCTGAAGGTTGTACGTCCTGAGCCGACAGATGCACGCGCACGTCATCCATCGTGACGGGCGCGGCGAACGCGGGCTGCGGCGCCTCAGGGGAGGGGGCCAACCAGGTTTTCCCCGACAGGAAAGCAAGTACGCCCCACAGCGGCAGTGCGAGCCCCAGGCCCCAACGCTTTGGTGATGTGATCGGGAGCACGGGCATGGGAGCCGAATCGGGTCTGGCTGATGCAGGCAATGGCGGTTCGTCCTCTGCATCCGCCCTGTTCGATTCAGGAAATGCAGCAGGAGCGGGCGCCTCGTTGTCAGCCACCGTCTCGCTCGGGGCAGGCGCCGTTTTCGCAACGGCTGACAACTCCTCGACTTTCACCCCATCGACGAGCTTGTAACCAATGCGTGGCAAGGTCTGGATGAATTCGCGATCGGGCTGCAGTTTCTCCAGGGCCAGGCGCAATTGCCGGACTACCTGGGCCAGGCTGTTGTCGGTCACTTCCAGCCCATATTGCCCCCAGGCGCCGGCCATCAGCTCGCGCTTGCGCACCACGGCACCGTCCGACCGGAGCAACATGGCCAGGCAACGGCTGGCGATTGCACCGATGCGCAAAGGCTCCTCATCGGCGTCGGCACGAAACAACAGGAAGTTGTTCTCGTCGAACACCAGGTGTTCATCAATCAGCAATTGGCCCATGGCGAGCTTCCGTGCGTGGCAGGACGGCAAGTCGGATATGCGTCCTCGACCTCTAGAGTTAAGCGGCCATTTCTTGCTTTGGCCAACCTCTGTGCGCAACAGGTGGCGAAATCACCGCCAAAGGACTGAATTCAGGCCAGCGCAGAATCGGACAGGATCTCACTGGCAAAGCGGTCGCGTCCTTGCTGCTTGGCGTGATACAGCAGCCGGTCCGCACGGATCAGCAAGTTCTGAACGCTTTCACCGGGGCCATTCCAGGCGCTGACACCCAAGCTGCAGGTGACGCCAATTCGCTTGCTGCCGTACTCGACGGGCGAGGTGCGCAGCGCTTGCAGCAGCCGGTTGGCCATCTGTTGTGCGCCCGGCAGATCGGTGTCCGGCAGCATGATGAGGAACTCCTCACCGCCGATGCGGGCCACCAGATCCTGTTGCCGTACGGTCCGTGTCAGCAACTGCGCAAGAAACTTCAGCACCTGATCGCCGCCGTCATGGCCGTGGGTGTCATTGATCTGCTTGAAGTGGTCGATATCCAGCATCAATACGCAGACCGAACCCGGTTTGCGCGTGGCGCGCGCCAGTTCCATTTCAGCCCGCAACATCGCGGCTCGGCGATTGTACAGGCCGGTGAGAAAGTCGCGAGTGGCCGCCCGATGTTGCTCCACGCTGGCGTCCATCAGGTACGCCACCAGCCCACTGATCAGCAGCAGACATGCGAGTACTGCAATGGCCAACAACAATCCGAGGCCGTTCAGGCTCAGGAACTGCGACAGAAAGTCCGGGGCCACCGGCTCACTGTAGATCCGCATTTGCAGCCCGTGGTGCAGGTTTGAAAAATTGCGAAAGAAACGCTCTTCGCCTTGCACTTGAAAAGGCAACGAAGTCGACCAGGCCGCCTTCGTAGCGGGCAGGTACGTTGCCTTGCCAGCAGTGAAGTGGATGTCGAAATACAAGGTGGGCCCCTGACCCTGGGACAGGGCGACATGCACGACAAGCCCCTGGGCAATCGCAGACCCCATCGCCTGCGGGGGCAGCAGCGGCTGCGGCTCCAACCGGGTTTGCGTTTCCTGGATCACGGCGTAACGCCCGTCGCAGGTATAGCCCAGCTGTTGCCGGCTGGTCATGTGGATACCGCCGTCCTTGAGGCGGATGCGCGGCGCCTGCGGCTTGGGCAGCGGTGCCAACTGGTGAATCGGCACCCGCAATGTGTACTGTGAAAGTCCTTCGACATCCGCAGATTGCGTCGCCGTCGCGCGCTGTTGCCCGGCAATGAACTCGTCTGACAGGCAGCCCGTGGGCGGCGGATTGGCCATCAGCATCGACTGCTGCAATTTATGGGTTTGCAGGTTGTTCAACAGGCTGGAATAACCCCAGGCACTGCGTTGCGCCAGCAGTGCTTGCTGACTCTCCAGCAGCATGAGGTATTGGCGCTGATAGCGATCGACCACGGCAACCACGATAAGCATCGACAAAACGGCCACTGTTATCCAGCAACTGCGCTTGATAGCCTGCGCGTGCCTCACGACCCAGCTCATGATCTTTACTCCGATGTGCCAACCGGCACCGTTTGTATCTTCACTGCCGTACCTCGGTAACCGGGTCGGCATAGCGTTCGGCGATCTGTTCAAACTCTTTTTCAATAGCGATGAAGGCGGCCGCCACATCCGGATCGAAATGCCGGCCGGCGCCGTCGCGGATGATCGTTGCCGCTGTTTCGTGGCACATTTGCGACTTGTAGACCCGTCGGCTTATGACCGCGTCGTAGACATCGGCAACCGCCATCAGGCGGGCGCTGACCGGAATGGCCTCACCGGCCAGACCATTGGGATAACCGCTGCCATCCCATTTTTCGTGGTGGCACAGCGCAATTTCCTTGGCGATGCGCAGGAAGGGCACTTGCGCCCCCAGCATGTCCTCAGCATGTACCAGCGCTTGATAACCGAGCCAGGCATGGGTCTTCATGATTTCGAATTCGGCGGGCTCAAAGCGTCCCGGCTTGAGCAGGATATGGTCGGCAATACCGACCTTGCCGATATCGTGCAGGGGCGCCGACTTGAACATCAGCTCAATGCTTTGATCATCCAGATGGGCGCTGAATCGTGGGTGATCGCGCAATTTTTCCGCCAGCAACCGAACATAGTGCTGTGTGCGTCGCAGGTGGTTGCCCGTCTCGTTGTCGCGGGTCTCGGCCAGCGACGCCAAGGCCAGGATGGTCACGTCATGGGTGGCTTGCAGCTCACGGGTCCGCGCCAGGACCTCCTGATCGAGGTAAGTATTCTGCGAACGCAACAGATCAGCTGTCGCCTTGAGGCGCAATTGGGTCTGCACCCGTGCCAGCAGCGTGGGCGGGTTGATCGGCTTGAACAGATAGTCGGTCGCGCCAAGTTCGAACCCCAGGCACTCATCTTCGTTCTGATTCCGCGCGCTCAGAAACAGGACCGGCACATCACGTGACTTAGGATCCGCCTTGAGACGACGGCAGACCTCATACCCATCCATGTCGGGCATCATTACATCCAGCAGAATCAGATCGGGTATCGCTCGCTCGACGATCTGCAACGCCTGAGCACCGCTGTTAGCAACGCGCACATGATAGAGATCAAACAACAGCTCACTGATCAGCTGCAGATTGGCCGGCATATCGTCGACCACCAGCACGGAGGGTCGAGGGGGGGAGCTGTTCAAATGGACGTCCTCGTGACGGGGTCACCGGATGGGGTGGTCAAGCAGCCGGGAGCAAACCCGAAAGCGCGACGGGACGCAGGTCCGTCGCTTCTGCCAAGTGACTGCAGTAACGCATGCCTCCCACACAACTGCTCTGAAATGGCCTGAACGGTCGCCGCCGGCCGCTGAAAAACGCTGAAAATTTCTGATCAGCGCGTTTTCAACGGCTTCTATCCTCGTATTTGCATACGTTCACTGCGCCGGTTGCACAGCCCGCAGGGCCTCTCTCAGGCAGACCTGGGCCTGCCCGAAATCGAATCGTTTGACCGCGCCTTCCAGTGGCGCAAAGCGATAGGAAAACGCGCCGCGCAACACGCTTGCATGGGCGGAAAAGTAGGGCACTGCCTGCGCATCAAACTCATCCAGCAGCACATCGAGGTCTCGGCAGATCCGCTGCAACTCGACAACGTCGACCGCTGCCGGCGCCGTCTCGACGTCGCAAGGCAGCTTCTGCCGCAGTTGCCCCAGCAGTGCCTGCAAGGGGACGGACAACGCCTGCGAACCGAGTTGCAGCTCATCGATCGGGCGCTTTGCGCGCAGTGCGAGCTCCAATGCGCTGGCCGCTTGAGCGACGGCGTCGGCACCGATGGTCGCGGAGGCGCCTTTGCAGCTATGGACCAACAACTCGGCTTTAACCAGTTCGCCCGCCGCCAGCGCTGCACTTAATCGTTCCAACAACGGGCTCTGGTGGTCCAGGTAGCGGTGCAACAGGTCCGCATACAGGCTGTGCCGGCCGAGTACCCGTCGAAGTCCGGCAACCGTATCTACGTCATCGAGTTTCAAACCCTCGTCAGCGTCACTCCCTGCTGTGACTGCGCGTTGCGGGTGGAGCGGCGTTTCCGTCAGCCAGCGTCGCAAAATGGCGTAGAGCGTCTGCGGTTCGAAAGGCTTGCTGAGAAAGTCATTCATGCCAGCGGCCAGACAGGCGTCATGATCACGCTGGCTGGCGTTGGCGGTCATTGCGATCACCGGCAGCGTGCTCAGCCCCGGCAACCGGCGCAGCAGACGGGTAGCGTCCAGACCATCGATCACCGGCATCTGCATGTCCATGAACACCAGGTCATAGCGCACTTCCGACAACCGGTTCAGCGCCTGATGGCCATCCGCCGCGATATCAACCCCACACCCCACCGCCCGCAGCAATTCGGCGGCCACCTGCTGGTTCAGTTCATTGTCATCCACTAGCAAGACACGGGTCCCTTCGGCCGCTCTCCAATTGCTGAAAGGCTTCCCGTCGGTCAAGCCATCAATGACAGGGCTACGTGCCAACTGCAGGCGCAGCTCAAGCCAGAAGTGACTGCCTTCGCCCGGCACGCTCTGAACGCCGACTTGACCATTCATCAACCCGGCCAGTTGTTTGGCAATGGCCAGCCCCAGGCCCGTACCACCAAAGCGTCGTGTGGTGGAGGCGTCAGCCTGCTGGAAGCTCTGGAACATGTGCTTTAGCTGTTCGGACGAGATCCCGATGCCGCTGTCGGTCACGCTGAAATGAAGCAAAGCGTCATCCGCACCTGCCTGACGCAAGCTCACCTCAACCCGGATCTGTCCGCGTTCGGTGAATTTCACCGCATTGCTCAAGTAGTTGAGCAGTATTTGCCGCAGTCGAAGCGCATCGCCACGCAAGCATTCGGGCACGTCGGCCCCAATGTTAAGGCGCACATCCAGGCCTTTATCGGCAATGCGCGGACGTACCTGATCGAGCGCTTCTTCCAGCAATTGGACCAGGCT
Source organism: Pseudomonas sp. URMO17WK12:I12 (assembly GCF_000514395.1). Taxonomy (NCBI): domain Bacteria; kingdom Pseudomonadati; phylum Pseudomonadota; class Gammaproteobacteria; order Pseudomonadales; family Pseudomonadaceae; genus Pseudomonas; species Pseudomonas sp. URMO17WK12:I12. The sequence continues at coordinate 23,521 of NZ_AZVV01000013.1, read as the reverse complement.
GAAGTCACGGACTTCCAGCTGAAGCTTGCCGGCCTCGATCTTGGAGAAATCCAGAATGTCGTCAATGACCCCCAGCAAATGCCGGCTGGAACTTTGGACTTTTCTCAAGTAGTCGCGCTGACGTTCATTCAGTTCTGTCTTCAACGTCAGGTGAGTCATACCGATGATGGCGTTCATCGGCGTGCGAATCTCGTGGCTCATGTTGGCGAGGAATTCGGCCTTGATGCGTGCACTGTCCTCGGCCAGTTGCCGCGCCTGTTGCATCTCGTCTGCAGCCGCTTGTTGGACGGAAATGTCTTCGATGATCCAGATCGACCCGCGCGACTGGTTTCCAGACGCGATGGCTCGGGCACTGACGCTGGCCCAGAAGCATTGGGCGTCCTTTCGACGCAGTTGAATGTGCTGCTGATAAATGTCGCCGCGTTCCAGCGCCTCGCGGACCTGCGCTTCCAGCGTCATCAAGGTTTGCGTCGACATGACCTGATCCAGCCAGATCAACGGGGAGCGCTGCAACTGCTCGCCCGGGCCGTATCCCAATAATTCATCCAGCCGCGAATTGGCCTGTGTGATCAACCCGCCCTGCACCAGTGCAATGCCATAGGGCGCCGAGCTCACAATGGCCTGCTGCAGTTCGTGCGCATCACGCAGGCTGCGTTCTTCGGCTTTGCGCTGGCTGAGATCGCGAATCGCAACGCATAGGCATTGCCCTCGATCCTCGCGCGCGGGCAGCAGGCACAGGCGCATCTCGGCAGGAAACTCGCCACCATCGGCACGACGGGCAACCAGCTCGACGGTGTCGAGCACTTTGTTGATGCGCACCCGCTCGAGCAAGTGATCAATCGCCTCAAGCTGGTTGTCGGGCACCAGCGTGCGGTAACTCTGGCCCAGCAAGCTGCCGGAGGCATAACCAAAAGTTGCTTCGCTTTCCTGGTTGGCGAGTATCACGCCGTGTTCGTCGAACACCAGCAGCGCTTTGGGGGCAAACTCGACGATGCCGCGGTACCAGCTTTCGGTGGCTTCAAGGGACTGTTGGCGCTGTTGCAGTTTTAACGCCTGTATTTCCAGCTGCCGCGTCTGCCGGTGAGCCTGCTGCAACAACTGCAGATTGTGCATTCGCTGCTGCAGCAAACTCAGCAAGGTGCCCAGCCGGTTGGGCAAGTTGTCGAGTAACGTCAGCTGGGCGGGGTCCGGGCGATGAGCGAAATTGAGCTCCAGGCTGGCCAACTGTTGCCCTTCTTGCAGCAGCGGCAAGCTGAAATGCACCTGGCCAGTACGGAGGGTGAAGGGCACTGCGTCGAATAGCAACACCGCCTTGCAGCCCAGGGATTCGCCCAGTTTTTGCTGCAACGTTGCCGCAAAAGCCTCCCGGCTGGCACATAACTGCAAGGCTTGCACCAGCTCGCCGAGGTGGCCCTTGACCCAGTGCTGGCGACGCTGTTCTTCATTGACCTCGACATAGGCATCGAATGCCTCGGCCAGGGTCGCGACTTCAGCAAGCCCCCGACGGTGCGGCGACTCCCCGAGGGCTTCGCCCGCATGCAGGCGGCGTATGCGCTCGGAAAGACTCAATAACGGCATCACCAATTGGCGACGCAAGATGACCAGAAAGGCCAAAAGTCCCACGCTCAGCGTGATCAGTTGCGTCAGGACATTAATGTGGCTAGCCAGCTCGGCATTGTGCCGGGCCGCCTCGAAGTCGCTATTAAAACGTTGGGTGGTCGAGAGTGTCAGCTGATTGAGCGCGGCGGCAAAATTCCACTCGGAGTTGATGTAGGTGGTCGTTGCAAGTAGTGACGACCCACCTCTGTGGAAACTCTCCTTCATTGCCACGCGCTCCATGCCCGTCTGCTTGAGGTCCATGTCCTCGACCGTGGCCAGCAATCGTGTCTCTGTGTCCGTCAGTCCAATCACTCGAAAATCCATCGCTGCGGCGTGGAATGCCTGGCCGTCTTGCCATTTTTGATTGTATTGGGAGAGAAACAACTCATCGCCGGTGCCGACATAGAGCCTCGCCAGTTGAGTCAGTTCGCGGTTGAGGGTCGACATTCTGGCAACGCCGATAATCGTCTGATGGCGACGATCAGTGGCTTGCTCGGCCTGTTTGCCAAAGTACTCATCCAGAGCGACGGTCGTCAGGCAGGCCACCAGCGCCATACCAAATCCTATCGAGATGAGTTTGCTCAGACGTTCCAGGCTCATGGGGTCTCCTGCGACAACAGCCTCGGTCATGCGCCGTAAGCTTGGGAGTGCAGTAAACCGTTACGCCTTCAGTGGTGCTGTGAAAACAGCTGATTCAATCGAATCGGTTTGATGAAAAACGCTGAAAAGGTGTGAAACGCCGGGATCGCAGCGCTAAAGCCACGTATTCACCACCCGCCGATCCAGCTCCTCCCATTCCGCCATGCCCAGCACCCGCGTGGTGTTCAACCCACGCAAATAACCGCGCAACTGATTGGCCGTGGCTCGCGAGAGCTCCGGCTCGGGCGGGTTTTTGCTCATCAGCACGGTTTCGTACTGGACCAGGTACTCGGCCACCCGGTCACGAAAATCCGGCAAAACCGCATCGCGGATCAGGTCAAAGGTTCTCAAGGCGTGATCCTCATCAATCTTTTTGTGGGGGGTGTTTGAGTGTGCATCCATCGGCGTGGCGCGCAACTATTGCTAGACGTAATAGTGACCATTACCAAACACAAGTTCTTCTTTGTCGACAATAGTCGGAAAATCGCCCCCATCGAACACGCGGCTGAAAAAAAACCGCGTGATGAACCGAACATTTTGTTTTCAGGAAGAGACCGATGCGTCCTTTATTCGTAGCTGCCACGGCAGTTGCCTCAGTGTTGCTCGCCGGTTGTGCCTCCGCGCCGAACGACCCGACCCTGACCTTGCAGACCCGCAAGACCCCGGCCCAATACGCCGACTGCGTCGTCCCGAAATTGCAGGGCAGTGCGTTGAGCCCGACCGTTTCGCAGACCTCGCGCAGCTACCGGATCGTGGTGCCGAGCAAAGTCTCCACGGACAACGTGCTGGAAGCCTACAAGTCCGGGGACGGCGGCAAGGTGTTCATCTACGAGCGACATCTGCTGGCCTCAAGCTTCTTGCCGTCGAGTTTTGAACGCGCCGCACAGGATTGCATTTGACCTCGGATTGAACGCGTTTTTTACAGAGCTCCTTTGGTTGGCCGCAACCAACCAATTTTCTTGCCCCGCACCGCATTTTCGGTGACGGGGTTTTTTTTTGTCTGAAATTGAACAACCACGTGAGTGAAAGAATGGCGTGCGCCCCGTGCTGCTATCTTCTTAATCACCTTGCGAATGCGTGATTCCAGAGGAGGTACAGCATGGATCGATTCACGGGCGGCTGTCTGTGCGGCAATATCAGGATTGTGGCCTCGGGCCGTCCTTACCGGGTCGGCCTTTGCCACTGTCTCGATTGCCGCAAGCACCATGGGGCGCTGTTCCACGCCTCGGCGATATTCCCTCAGGAGGCAGTGACGATCGAGGGCGAGACCGGCGATTACGCCGGGCGGTTTTTCTGTCCGCGTTGCGGTTCGTCGGTTTTTGCCCGCTCGGGCGATGAAATCGAAGTGAACCTGGGGTCGTTGGATGCCCCTGACCAACTGAAGCCCACATACGAAAGCTGGATCGTGCGTCGCGAGTCCTGGTTGCCGGCGTTCCCGCTCACCAGACACTATGAACACGATCGGGAAGGCACGGGGCGCGCGGAGGAGTAGGGTTGCGGCGATAAACGACAAAAAGCCCGCTTCGGCGGGCTCTCTGTTTGGGGTCAAATCCATTTGTCACTTCAATCTGCGCTCTGTTCTGTAAGCGTTTCGTGAAAAACGTGTTGTCGAAATGAAAAAGTTTTTCGGAACGCCTACGACACGATGCCGATATGAATCTGAACTTCGTCTGGACCGCCATACGATTCAAAGTCCGTGGCATAACAGCGTTGCACCTGTGGAAGCGCTTCAAAGTAGGCCCAAATAGTCCCCCAGGCCTGGATAACGGCAGCCGGCATGGCGCCGCGGGCCTCGAAGACCATGTACTTGCCTGCCTGAATCCCGACGTTATCGAAGTCGCGGTTCGGCGTACTGACCGAGACACCCGCCGTCACGTCGTAAGCACCGCTCGCATCAGAATCGTAGTCCGAATACACGCCGACAATCGGCGCCTCGGTCAACCGTTGCGGGATCTTCTCGGCAACATTGTCGGAAAAAAAGCGATCCCACAAACCAGGGATTTTTGCGCGGTCCTGCGTTGATTCATCGCGGTTGTTCGTACGTACGGTCAGACCCGCCACGTGAAAGCTGGACAGGTGTGCGATGTTGGGTTCCATTCCGGGGACACTCACTCTTTATAGAAGAACCCGAATTAAAGCACACCCTGATGCCAGTAAAGAGGTGGCTACTTCGCCGTGCTGCCTTGCTTGATATCCCCGCAGAAAATATCGACATTGCCATCCGTCGATGCCGTTCGCACGACGATGGAATACCCACCCGCCAGTAACACCGACATGGCAACAGGCACGGTTCTGGATAACGTCCAGCCGCGTATTGGCTGGCGTTCGGTATTGACCTGATCATTCATGGCGTACGCCACCGCCCCGGGTTTTTCGCAACTGCCTTTATAGATGAAGGTGTAGAGGCGCAGGGGCAGGGTGACACCGCTTGGCGCACCGCTGATGAAGAAACTGAGTCCGGTTTTATTGTCAAAGCTAGTCAACGTTACATCGCCGATCTGGCCGGCGTTCTGCCGCGTGGCAACTAACGGCACGGTCACACTGGGGTTTGATGATGTGGCGCAACCGAAAAGGGTTGCGCTGACCAGTAGCACTGCCAGTGAATGTTTGAACTTCATGGCCAAACTCCTGCGTCGAAGAACTGCGGGGGTGATTAGCCGGTATAGCTCATTAATGGTATTTCTGATGTTTTGCGCACGAAATTGTGCACACTTGTTGGATTGCAGTACTAAATTTCAGTACAGCGTCCTGCCACGAAGAAGGAACGACACCATGATCAGATCTCGCTTATTGATTTCAGCCGTTACGTGCCTTGCGTTGATCGTCGGCTCAACAACGGCATTAGCCGACCCTGGTAACGGAAAGGGTCAGGGTAACGGCAAGGGAAACCCGCACAACAATCAGGCCCATGGAAACCAAGGCAAGGGCGGCGATTGGGACAACGGCCCAAGCATTGATCGCGGCAGTGTCCTGGGAATTATTGGCGGGTATCCGGGCTACTGGAACTCTGGGCCTGCATTGCCACCGGGCATTCAAAAGAACCTTGCGCGAGGCAAACCGTTACCACCGGGTATTGCCAAAAAACTGGACGGTCGGTTAGTCGGCAGACTGCCTCATTACGATGGATATGAATGGCAACAAGCTGGCACGGACTTGATATTGGTCGCACTCGCCACCGGGCTGATTTACGAAGTGCTCAACGGTGCTTTTGATTAGTATTTGAGTCTCGTTTTCAATCGCGCAGTAAAGGCATTCCGTCTATCGCGGGACTTGAACTGACTGGGGTCTGACGCGTCTTAAAACACGTGATATCAACCCTATGGAAGCAATCATGCTTTTAAAAAACAAGAGTCTCGTTGCTGTATTGTCATGCGCCATGATGCTTGCAGCCGCCCCATTACTGCCTGCTGACCTATCCATCATGAACTCCGCTTATGCGAAGGACGGTGGTGGTGGTGGTGGTGGTGGTGGTGGTGGTGGTGGTGGTGGTGGTGGTGGCGGCGGTAATGGCGGCGGTCACGGAGGTGGCGGTGGTGTTGGCGGTGGTGTTGGCGGTGGCCATGGTGGCGGTACAGCCGGCGGCCACAGCGGATCAGATCACGCCGGCGGCATTAGCAGTAACGGGCGCGGCGACGGGCTCAGCAGTGACCATGCCGGCAAAGCTGTTCGCGATCATGGTGAAAGTGGTAACCACTACGGCAGTGATCGCAATGGTGACCGCGGTCATGGCTCAACGACTTCAGGCATCGCTCACTCCAAAGACACTCGCGGCGTAGCTAAAGCCCGGGCTGTGGCGACTACGACGCCAGGCGATCACAACACCAAAGGGTTGAGCAAAGTCGGGACGTCGGTATCGCCCAAGCTGCATTGATCTGCCGTACCTCGGACTCGGCGCCTGTTTAAATCCGTTCTTCAGGCGCCGCACTCGGCAACCATTAATACCCCCTCAGCGTTATCGCTGATCACCCATATCCAGCATAAATTTCTGACGTGTTCCGAGTAGTGGACAGATTCCTCGTCTACCCTCTGCGAGAGCATTGTGAACGGCCACGCGCAAAATCAGGTCATTCATTAGTTCGCTAATTCAGCCGATAACGTGGCGTACACCCCTCTTGCATCAACGACCAGCGGGAATTTATGCCGAATAGCCTCGCCTCTATCGTCCACTCCCTCTCTCATCGTTCAAGTGTGTCGCTGGCACGGACTTCACTGTTCAAGTTTGTCGGTCTGTTAGCCGGTGTGTTTTTACTGGCCAGCTTTTCACTGGTTTATCTTGCAAACGATTTAGACCGGACAGAGGAAGTCGAAAGTGCGTTTTACACAAAGAAGGCGGTGCAATCGCTGGAAAAGTCGCTGCGCTCAGTCGTCAAGGACTACGCATTTTGGGGTGATGCCTACAAGCACTTGCATGCTCAAGTAGACCCGGATTGGGCCTATGTACGGCAAAACGCCGGGCCAACGCTTTACACCGACTTTGGATTTCAGGGGCTGTTTGTCGTCAACGACGTCAATCGCACGGTTTACTCGGTGATCAAGGGCGAACTGAAATCCGTTGCCGCGTCAGAGTGGCTGGGGGAAGCCATTGCGCCGATGCTGGAAAAGGCACGTGCAGGCGCGGATTCAGAAACACCGACAACCGCCTTTATCAATATTGGAGGCGAACCCGCGCTGGTCGCGGCAGCCGCTATTACACCGGGAACCGACCCGACCGTGGTGTCTGATGCCCGGCTACCGTCGGTGTTGATTTTCGTCGACATTCTCGACAGCGCCAAGCTTGAGCTATTAGGTAATGATTTCGGGGTCGAGGGCCTGCATGTCGCCACGGCTGATGATCTTGACGCGACGTCTTTCTTTCCACTGGGAGAGAACGGTGCTGCCGGCAATCTGTCTTGGAGTCCGTCCAGCCCAGGTCTGCGGTTACTGGGAGTAGGGCTGCCATTGATCGCCATTGCCGCGTTGTTGGTGTGCCTGATGATCTGGGTTATTTTGCGGCGCACCACCGCCAGTGCGGTGGCGCTGGACGCCAGCTACACCTCGCTTCAGAACAGTCAGGACGCCCTCGGCATCAGCGAAGCGCGCTTTCGCGACGTCGTTGAAGCCATCTCGGACTGGGTATGGGAAATAGGGGATGGTGGGCGTTTCACCTATTTGTCCGATCGATTTGAAAATGTCACCGGGCTCTCCCGGGACGCCTGGATCGGTGCGTCGATCAATGATCTGCTGGCCACCGAATTAGGTTTGCTGACCCAATGGTTGAGCATTCCGAACCGTCGTCCGGACATCAGCATCCAGTGCCGCTATATCGATGCCAAGGGGCGAGAGCGCATCACGCGTATCTCGGCCCGGGACATGACGGGCGCAGGGTTCCGGGGCACCGCAACGGATGTGACGGACGAAGTCGAAGCCCGTCGGCGCATCGAATTCCTTTCCCAGCATGATGCCCTCACCGGGCTCCCCAACCGGACCCGTCTTCAGGAGTTTCTTGACGGTAAACTCAAGGCAATGCCGACGGTGGAACAACCGCTGGTCATGCTCTGCCTGGACCTGGATCGCTTCAAGCCGGTCAATGACTTGCTCGGGCATGCCGCCGGTGACCGCGTGCTCAATGAAGTGTCGAGTCGCCTGGCGGACTGCGTGCGCCACGGCGACCTTGTCGCCCGGGTCGGGGGGGATGAGTTTGTACTGATCCTCAGTGACGTGAGTTCCCAGGAAGAAGTCGAGACCCTGTGTCATCGCCTGATCGAGTCCGTTGAGCGGCCCATAGAGATTGATCAGCAGGAAGTGTTTGTCAGCGCCAGTATCGGCATCGCGATGGCGCCCAATGATGCGTGCGAAGCGACCGAGTTGCTGCGCTATGCGGACATCGCGTTGTACGAGGCAAAGTCGGGCGGCCGTAACACCTGGCGCTTTTATGCAGGCGATATGAACGCCAGAATCATTGAGCGCCGTCGTCTGGAAAACGACCTGCGTTTCGCCATCAAGCACGGTGAGCTGCGCCTGCATTTTCAGCCACGCTATCGTATCTCGGACGGTCAGATGGTCGGTGCCGAAGCGCTGGTCCGGTGGCAGCATCCCGAGCGCGGATTAATCCCCCCCGATACGTTTATCCCTATCGCCGAGGAGTCCGGGCTGATCCTTTTCCTGAGCAACTGGGTGATCCAGACCGCATGCCGTTGCGCCGCAAAATGGCCGGAGAATTTGTTCGTCTCCGTCAACCTGTCATCGACCGAATTCAAGCGCGGCAATCTGGTCGAGCGCATTCAGAAAACACTGCACGACACCGGAATCGACCCTGCCCGGGTCGAGCTGGAAATTACCGAAAGCGTGATGCTCGAAGATGCCACGGGTGCACTTGAGATAATGCGCACACTCAAACGCCTTGGCGTGCGGATCTCCATGGATGACTTTGGAACCGGATATTCATCGTTGAGTTACCTGCGCGCGTTTCCATTCGATGGCCTGAAAATAGACCGCAGTTTCTTGAACAGGCTGGATGAAAGCGAGGATGACCGGGCCATTATCCAGGCGATCGTGGGCTTGGGGCGCGCGTTGGCGCTCACGGTGACGGCCGAGGGCATTGAAAGTGCAGAGCAGATGAGCTTGTTGAAAGCGGTGGCGTGCGATGAAGGCCAAGGCTATTTCCTGAGCCGGCCACTTGATGTGAATACGTTTAATGCGTTGGTCGGCGTCAAAGGCAGTGCAGTCAGCGCCAGCAACGTTTAAAGGTTGGGAAATACAGTCCAAAAACGCGCCATACGGACCGATCGCGCGCGGATTTTCATTGGTGGCCAATCCGTCATATTCAGTATTCCTTCAATACAGAGAGTGGGCAGCCCAATGCTTATGAATAAGGCTGCACCGTGTTTCAACGTCTTTTGTGTTCGCTGTCCGTTTTGAGCCTGTCTGTCGCCGCTGCCCAGGCTGCCGAGACCAGCACCTTGGCAGGCGGGGATGACAGGATTGTGAAGGTGTGGGCGGAGCGGGCATCAGCATGTCGTCAATGACTTCCACGCCATACAAACGTAATCTTGCCGGCTCGCGTTCCATGACAAGAAAAAAAAACAGGAGTCATTGATGCAACCGATTCGTCTCGGCCTGGTGGGCTACGGCAAGATTGCCCAGGATCAACACGTTCCCGCTATTAACGCCAACCCCGCGTTCCAGTTGGTGTCTGTCGCCACCCAAGGGCAACCCTGCGCTGGGGTAGAGAATTTTCAGTCCTTGAGCGAGCTGCTCGAAAGTGGCCCGCACGTCGATGCGATTGCGTTTTGCACACCGCCGCAAGGTCGATTCGCACTGGTGCAACACGCGTTGGCCGCTGGCAAACACGTGCTGGTAGAAAAACCGCCGTGCGCTACGTTGGGTGAAGCGATGGCGTTGGTGAATCAGGCCGCAGAGCAAGGTGTCAGCGGCTTGTTCGCCTGGCATTCACGCTACGCGCCGGGCATCGAAGCCGCCCGTGACTGGCTGGCCACCCGCACCCTGCAAAGCGTTCAGATCGACTGGAAGGAAGACGTGCGCAAGTGGCACCCCGGCCAGGCCTGGATCTGGCAGCCCGGTGGCCTGGGCGTATTCGATCCCGGCATCAATGCCTTGTCGATCGTCACCCATCTGCTGGCGCTGCCGCTGTTTGTCGAGTCAGCCGAACTGCGCGTCCCCGACAACTGCCAATCGCCGATTGCCGCGTCGATCAAAATGTCTGATGCACGGCACCTCGATGTCCGCGCGGAATTCGATTTCGACCACGGTCACGACGAACTCTGGAGCATCGAGATCCGCTGCGCCGAAGGCGTGCTGCGACTGGACAATGGTGGTGCTCTGTTGAGCATTGACGGCGTGCGCCAGGCCGTATCGGAGGAGGGCGAATACGCGGCGGTTTATCGGCATTTCCAGCAGCTGATTGGCGACAACGCCAGCGACCTGGACCTCCAGCCGCTGCGATTGGTGGCCGATAGTTTTTTTGTCGGCAGTCGGGTGTCGGTTGAGCCGTTCTACGACTAGCGACCGCTGCTCCCCCGTTTCTTTCTACCTGACATGACTGCCTGCACTTGGGGGATTGCTTATCTCCCAACGGCAGGTCATCATGCTCGTCTGTATAGGTAGGGGGGGTATGGTATGTCGCACACTCATGAGCAAAAAGACGACCTGTTAAAACGGGTAAGACGCATTGCCGGGCAGGTTCAGGCGATAGAGCGCGCGCTGGAATCAGAGGCCGATTGCGCCAAGACCCTGCACCTCGCCGCGGCCACTCGCGGCGCCATGAACGGTTTGATGGATGAAATCATCGAGGCTCACGCTCACGCCCACGTCGCCAACCCGGCGTTGAGCGATGAGGAGCGGGCCAAAGGTGTCGATGAACTGCTCGAAGCCATCCGCCGCTACTCCAAATAGGTCCCGTGATGCCCAATTTCGCAGAACTGCTGCAACAGGGTGGCGCCCACGCGTGGCTCTATTTTCCGAGCGCGATACTGCTGGGGGCCTTGCACGGGCTTGAGCCCGGGCATTCAAAAACCATGATGGCGGCGTTCATCGTGGCCGTTCGTGGTTCGGTCAAACAGGCGGTGCTATTGGGCCTGGCGGCAACGCTGTCGCATACGGCGGTGGTGTGGCTGGTCGCGATAGGTGGCATGTACCTGGGCAAGGGGATGGATGCACAAACCACTGAGCCGTATTTTCAACTTGCCTCCGCTGCGCTGATTATCTTGATTGCACTCTGGATGCTGTGGCGCACCTGGCGCGGCGAGCAGATGTTCAAGTTCGAGCAAGGTGAAGACCATCACCACGGCGAACAGGATCACGCTCACCACGACGAAACCCAGCGAATCGATACCGGTCATGGCCGCGTCGAACTGTCGATTTTCGAAACCGGCATGCCGCCGCACTGGCGCCTGAAAGCGTTGAGCGGGCATGCCTGGGGTGCCGGGGATGTCCGCGTGTTGACCACGCGTGCAGACGGCAGCACCCAGGCGTTCTCATTTGTCGAGCAGGACGGTTTTCTGCAATCGACGGCCGCCATTCCCGAACCCCACGAATTCAGCGTTCGCCTGAGTCTTGGGCATGCCGGGCACTCGCATGACTACGACCTGGAATACTCGGAGCATGACCACGGGCATTCGCACGCGGAACTGCAGGGGCTGGAGTTGTCGATTGACGGTTATCAGGATGCGCATGAACGTGCCCACGCCAATGACATCCGCAAGCGTTTCACCAACCGTGAAGTGACCACTGGCCAGATCATCGTGTTCGGTTTGACGGGAGGGTTGATTCCTTGTCCGGCGGCGATCACCGTTTTGCTGCTCTGCCTTCAGGTCAAGGAAGTGGCGTTAGGCGGCATGCTCGTCCTGTGCTTCAGTATTGGATTGGCGATGACGCTGGTATCGGTCGGTGTGGCCGCAGCCATTGGCGCGCGGCAAGCCAGCAACCGCTGGCCGTGGCTGGGGGCAGTGGCGCGTCGGGCACCTTATCTGTCCGGGGTGTTGATTATCGCGGTGGGCCTGTACGTTGGCATTCATGGCTGGATCGGGTTGACTGCATAAGACGCGTTGAATGGCGTGCGTAAAAAAGCCCGGCGGATAAGGCCGGGCTTTTCATTGAGTTGCGCGGTAAAACCGCGCATTGATGCAGTGCGGCTTTCGATCAGACGGTCGGCCCCCCCTTCGGCCACACGGCCTTCAATCTCATTGCGCCGCGATACACAGCTCCCCGGTAGCGCGTATCAGGGCCTGGCCGTGCAGTTGATCCTTGATCAGGTTGGCTCGCTCGGTCCCCAGCCAGTTCGGGCAATTGGGGTCATTGCGATAGGGCGCGAATTCGGCGTATTGCTGCAGCAAGCGATTTTGCAGCTCATCCAGGCGTGGCCTGATTTGATTGACGAGGTCTGGCCGTGGAGTGTCCGGCGCTTTGGACGCTGCGCGCCATTGAGCGAGCAGGCCGTACTGCACCAGTTTGTTGGCTTCGATCTGTGCGGCCGTCAGCTCGGCAACCGCTTCCGGGTCCAGTTTCCGGCTCGCGGCCATCTTCCTGGCGTTGTCGATGACCTGCGTTTCCCGGGCCGTATCCTGAATCGGTTTGCCACTGTCCCACTTGGTCAACGCCACCAGATCAGCAATGCTCAAGCGCTCGTTTATCGTCACCAGCAACGGCAACAAGCTGGCGGGTGCCGGGGAGGGCGTACCGGCCTGGGCGCCGCACGCGAATACACCGAACAGGGCGCAGGTCAGCAGTTGTGGCAGGCGTGGCGAACGGAACATGGGCAAACCTCATTGAGCGCAGAATTCACAATCAGGTCTTATGTACCACAGGTGCGGCAGCGGCTTTAAGTGGGGGCTGATTTATTTTGTGCATGAAAAAGCCCGGCGGGTCAGGCCGGGCTTTTTGTCGAATGCTGCGGGAAGGCTATTCATTCATGCAGCGCGATACTTGATCAGGCGGTCGGAGCCACCTTCGGCGACGCGGTTCTGCATCAGGCGGTCGGAGCCATCAGCGGCTACACGGTTTTCGATCAGACGATCCGAGCCACCTTCAGCGACGCGTTTTTCGATCAGACGATCAGAGCCACCTTCGGCGACGCGTTTTTCGTTCAGACGATCCGAGCCACCTTCAGCGACGCGTTTTTCGATCAGACGATCAGAGCCACCTTCAGCGACGCGTCTTTCGATCAGACGATCCGAACCCCCTTCAGCCACACGGCTTTCAATCAGGCGATCCGAGCCGCCTTCAGCGACTACAGGTTGAGCCGAAGTCGCGGCAAAAGCGTTCACTGCGAAAACCGAGAAAGCGATAGCGAGAAGGGTTTGGCGTTTCATGATGGTGTGCTCCGGGGTGCTTATGGGTTGGTATGGAGCTGATGTTACGCCGCGGATTTTTTATGAGAACTTCATTGAGTTGATGGTGACTATCGATGTCGGCAATGGATGATCGCGCGCGGTGATATCACCGCGCGGGAGGTGAGTTTCAGGCGTTTGGAATCAGGCTTTACTGGCCGCCAGATAAGCCCCAAGGCGTTGTCCCATTTGCTCGCCCAAGGCTTGCAAGCCGCTCAACGGACGGACCATCACCTCAAACTCGACGATTTTCCCGGCTTCGTTGAAGCGGATCATGTCGATGCCCTTCAACTGTTTCCCACCGACATTGGCGCTGAATTCCAGAACCACGTTCAAGCCGTCTGCTGTCGCCAGTTCGCGGTGGTAGGCGAAGTCCTCGAAGACTTTGACGACAGTGTTGAGAATCATCGACACCACGGCCGCGCCCGGATAAGGCGTGTGCGCCATCGGCGAGCGGAACACGGCGTGCGGGTCGAGCAAACCGGGCAGGGCGCTCAAGTCCGCCGTGCGGATCATCTCGTGCCATTGCTGCAAGGAGGCCGCGGCGTTGGGGTGCAGGTTCAGTTCAGACATTTTCTACTCCTGTATTTTTATTGTGGGTTGTGCAATGTCGAGGCGCGTGTTTTGGCGAAAACGTTGGCCGATGACCGCCGCTGCATCGTCCGCCCACTGACTGTATATCGCAGGACCCGGATGGAAGCCATCCCGTGCCATCGAGCCATTTATGGGGGCCAACCGGGTCGCCAGCAGCGTGCAGTGATCAATACGCTCAGCCAGTTCGGCAAGGCACGTGTTGAAAGCGCTAGCCCTAAGTCCCAGGTACCAACGCAGCGGTTGCGGCAGCGCGGGAAACAGGTGCATGGGTGGCAGCGGGGACAGCACGATCTGCTTTACCGCGTACCTCTCGCGCAGCAAGCCAATCAATCGATGTTGTCGGGCGACCCACTCGTCAGCCGCCAATGTGCTGGTGACATCGTTGACGCCGATAGACACCAGCGCCACATCGAAGGCCTCTGGAACGCTGTCTTCGAGCAACCCCAGCAGCGCTTGCGAATCAAGCCCGGACCTGGCCCAGAGTGTCCAGGACACGTGGTAATCATTGGCCAACTGGCTGACCAATTGGCCGCTGAGTGCTTCGTCTTGAGTCGACACCCCAACGCCAGCGGCGGCGCTGTCGCCCACAATCAACAACCGCAGGGCTACGCCGCTGCCGGCCATGCCTTGGCGTGCGCCCTCGGCTTCCGGCAGCCTGGGCGTTACCTTCCGGGTGTAAATGCCCTGCATGAGCAGCAAGGGGCCGAGCAGGATTTTGGCGAGCGTTTCAGTGTGGTTCATGCGGCGTGCCGAGTTGACCTAATGGTTATCAGCGATACATGTACAACGCCCGCGTAGCGAGTGCACTAAAAATAGCTCACGAAAAAGCCCGGCTGATAAGGCCGGGCTTTTCATTGAGTACTGCGGTAAAGCCCTGCATTTATGCAGCGCGGCTTTCGATCAGACGGTCGGAACCACCTTCGGCAACGCGGTTCTGCATCAGGCGATCGGAACCATCAGCGGCTACGCGGTTTTCCATCAGATGGTCGGAACCATCAGCGGCTACGCGGTTTTCCATCAGATGGTCGGAGCCATCAGCGGCTACGCGGTTTTCCATCAGACGATCCGAACCATCAGCGGCTACGCGGTTTTCCATCAGACGATCCGAACCATCAGCGGCTACGCGGTTTTCCATCAGATGGTCCGAACCATCAGCAGCCACACGATTCTCGATCAAACGATCCGAACCCCCTTCAGCCACTCGGCTTTCAATCAGGCGATCCGAGCCGCCTTCAGCGACCACAGGTTGAGCAGAGGTTGCGGCAAAAGCGTTAACTGCAAAGACCGAGAAAGCGATAGCGAGGATAGTTTGGCGTTTCATGATGGTGTGCTCCGGGGTGTTTATGGGTTGGTATGGAGCGGATGTTACGCCGAGGGTTTTTTAAGAGAACTTCATTGGGTCAATGGTGACTATCGATGCCGGTAATGGATGCATCTGCCCCCGTTTTAGAGGCCTTCACGCTTCACTGATCTTGCTGACACTGGTGATTTGCCCATTCCAGACCATCTCGTAATGAGCCGTCTGAACAATCGATGCGACCGGTCGCGGCGTCATCAGCGCCCAGCAGTCACTGCCTGGCAGACGCACCGAGTGGTAACGAATACCGGGGCATCGCGCTTTTTTGATCAAGCTGCCCAGTTGACGGGAATGGGTGTAATCGTCGGGCGCGTAGATCGGGTCCGTCAGCGCAATGGACGTCGCATCTTTCATCGCCGCGTCGATAAAAGAACAGGACAGCCCGCGGAACACAAAGCGCTCATAGTTCAGGTTGCGGACATTCGACCAATACAGACTCTGGTGATGCCGGACTTCAGCCAGCGCCGTTTCCATGGTATCCGCCAGGTACAACACCCCAAAGCTGCCATCGCTGAACCGCGAACCCGCCGGGTTAACGTGGGTAAACGGCGCAATCGCGTAAGAGCAGCCAGGAATGCCGAACGGGATCTGATCCCGGGCAATCAACTCAAGACGACCGACTTCATTGTGCAGCCGGGGATTGGTCAGTGCCTGTATCTGATACAGCACGTCAAATTCGTCCGCGTCCGCCACGTCATCAAACAGCGCGATGGGTGGGTACTTCGAATTGACCAGTCGGTAGGCTTTTAACCGCTCGCCGGCACATTCTGCCAGTTCGCTCACCTTCACCATTGCGCGCCCCGCAGTACGTCAATGCGCCGAAAGGTTTCATACAGCGAAATCATATCGCCCTGGGCCATGATCTCGAGCGGGGTACGCCCGTTGAAAAACTCGTTGTCGTTGGCCATCGATACAAAGCCGTAGACGTTTTCCGGGTTGTCGAAAACCAGGCGCAAGGTTGCGTGGATGTTGAGGACAAAGCTGATGCGCTGCATCTGGTCAGCGTCCAGCGCCACCGCCCATTCGGGGTCTTGCTGCCGGGCGCGGGTGTAGGTGCTGCGGGAAATGCGCAGGATGCGACAGGCCTGCTCGCTGGACGCAGACCATTTTTCGAGAATGCCCACGGCTGCCCGCAAGCCCGTGACGCACTGGCTCTTGGTGAATGCTGGTTCCTGAAGGGGGACTGCCATGTGCTAAGCCTCAATTGATCCGCAGACTCAAAACTATATATATTGAATCTGCAGATCAATAGGGCGTCGACCAGTGGTTAGTTGATTTGCGATGCCGACTTCGGTTCGTTCGGCTTTATCCCCTTCTAACCGTAGCGGGTCAGGCAGGCACTCAAACGGCAGGAGCCAAAACCACAACAAAGCGGCGCTTTTGAATCCTGTGACGTGCCTGCCGTCAGCGGTGAGTGTTACAGCGTTGTGAGGTGCTTATTGAAGACGTCCAACGATTGGTGGCCTGTCGTTGGTTGAAAATTCACCCCTTCGAGAGGTGTGTGGGCGGCTCTGAGCAAACCGTCGTTGCGCTTTTCCGGGTTGAACAACAGGTACAGCTCCTGGCATTTTTTCACGATGCCAGCGGTGTCCAGCGTCGGGTTCTCTATCTTCGCCGTGATTTGATACACGGCGATGAAATCATTCAGCGACACCTCTTTCATATTCACGATCGATCGATAGAGCACAAATGCACTGACCTGGTCGCATTTACTTTTCAACGATGTGGAGGTGACCGAGCGCGACCAACCCGCAAAATCAAGGCGAATCATCGACGCGCCCTCAAGAATCGCGCAATACCTTCTGACCTCGCTTTCCGAACCTTGCGATGAGCCAAACAGCATGTCGACAAAGCCCGAGACGATCGTACCCACGGCGGATACGTTGTCTCCCGCAACGAAGCCTTTCACGGAGTCGTTGACGACATTGGTGATGTTTTTGGCATTATCTGATGTGTAGGCTTTTGTCTGATAGGTGAAGGATTGAATGGTTGAGATGGGGAATGTTTTATCCGTTCCCTGACCTGCACCCAACAGCGCTGTATTGATCAGTTGCGCGTAGTACTGGGATTTCGCCAGACCCAGCGCCATCAGCGTATCAAGATGCGCTGAACACTCATTTTTCATTTCTTCTGACAAATCCTGACCCAACAATGCTTTCGTTATTGCAGCCATGACGTTATCTCCATAGAAAAGTTTTTTTCATGCGGATTCGTTGATATATCGAGTGGCCGTAAAGTGTCTGTTTGTCGTGCGCTAATCACCTCCTTTTGATTGGATTGTTCGTGATGTGAGAAGGGTTTTATTGTGCGGCTATATAAGCATTAGCTACCATTCGTTGTGTGCCTTTATGCCGCGCTTGATGTAGGCCAGTTCGTCTTCAGTTAAATGACCCTGGGCGGCCAGGCTTTCAATCAAGGAAAGTATTTTTTCTTTAAAAATTTGATCGTCGATGTCTCCTACAACATGCATATGCAATTCAGGTGTTGAGGCGTCTTCTTCGTCAAGATGCATTGTGCCGTGGCTTGGACTTGAGCCATCAACCGCTGTCAATTGAAGCTTTTCAACCAGGTCGGCGAGGTGGACCTGGGCCGGGGCTCGATACTCCGGGACGCTGCGCCAATGAAAGGTCGCGGCGGTTGCACTCAGTACAATGCGATTGAAGTCTTTTTTATCGACCACTATTAGAGTGCATCCATTTTTGTCAGGGAAATCTCCAGGCATACAAATCTCCAGATTGGGTTCTGTTAAAAGTTCGTGGCGCCAGAGTGCTAACACTTTATACAAGCGAGGCGAAGGCAC
Organism: Pseudomonas sp. URMO17WK12:I12; assembly: GCF_000514395.1. Classification (NCBI taxonomy): domain Bacteria; kingdom Pseudomonadati; phylum Pseudomonadota; class Gammaproteobacteria; order Pseudomonadales; family Pseudomonadaceae; genus Pseudomonas; species Pseudomonas sp. URMO17WK12:I12. The sequence continues at coordinate 5,709 of NZ_AZVV01000013.1, read as the reverse complement.
CACTTGAATAAATGAGTTAGGCCGCACGCTAGGCAAAGGCTTAGCGAGTGACAAGATTGTGAATGGGTTTCAGCGACCTGCGCGCTGACTGGAACAACCATAGACCATGCGCTAACAAGCACTTCAACAACACATAGAATATGTGGCAATAAACAACTCAACCCCGAAGACTATGTGGGCGCAAGCCATTCAGGGTGCGCCCCATTAAGAGGGCGCCAAAATACGCGTCTTGTTTGAGTCGTGCAGTGTTTGTCACCAGCATCTTGATAAAAACCAAGGGATTGATGAACGATTCAGGCTTTCAAATCGACCGCTGATTCACCCGCTGACTCAACTCCTGCGCCGTCTCCTTGCGCTCCGAATAACGGTCAACCAGATCCGGGCGATCCCGTAGCAGCAACGTGAACTTCACCAGCTCTTCCATGACGTCGACGACCCGGTCGTACAGCGCGGAGGGTTTCATGCGATTCCCTTCGTCAAATTCCAGAAAGGCTTTCGGCACGGAAGACTGGTTGGGGATCGTGAACATGCGCATCCAACGCCCCAGCACGCGCAACTGGTTGACCACGTTAAACGATTGGGAGCCACCGCAGACCTGCATCACCGCCAGCGTTTTTCCCTGGGTCGGGCGCACGGCGCCCAACGCCAGCGGCACCCAGTCAATCTGTGCCTTGAACACGGCCGACATGGAACCGTGGCGCTCGGGTGAACACCAGACCTGTCCTTCAGACCACTGCATCAGCTCAAGCAGCTCCTGGACTTTCGGGTGATCGTTCGGCGCATCGTCCGGCAGTGGCAGTCCCGAGGGATTGAAGATGCGCGTCTCTGCACCGAAGTGTTCGAGCAGACGGGCGGCTTCTTCGACCAGCAGCCGACTGAACGACCGTGCGCGGGTCGACCCGTACAGCAACAGGATTCGTGGCTTGTGCTGGCCGTCGTGATCGTTGGCGATGGGCTCAATCAAAGACGCATCGAGATTAGGCAGAGGGTGGCTCATGGGGGCTCCGGTTACAGGGTGCTGATGCGGTCGAGTTCGCGCTTCAATGCATCGCGATCAAGCTCGGCGAAGGGCAGGGAGAGGAAGGCCCGGCAGCGCGTTTCGATACGCGCCAGGGTCGAGTGGAAGGCTGCGGAGACGGCCGCCTCATCGCCCTTCACCTCGGAGGGATCCTCCAACCCCCAATGGGCTTTCAACGCCGGACCGAAGTACACCGGGCACGTCTCTCCGGCAGCCTTGTCGCAGACGGTGATCACAATGTCCGGCGGGTTGGCCTCGAAGGCGTCGTTGCCTTTGCTGCTCAACCCGTCGATCGATATTCCGGCCTCTTGCAACGTGGTCAGGCTGCGCGGCAGCACTTGTCCTTTGGGGAAGCTGCCGGCGCTGACAGCCTCGAAACCGTCCGGCGCCAGATGATTGAACATCGCTTCGGACAGGATGCTGCGGCAACTATTGGCGGTACACATAAACAGGACGCGCATGGTGATTCCTCTTTGAAGACGCACAGGTGCTAAACGCTCAGGCGTAAGGCCAGGGCAGACAAGGTAATGAACAGAATCGGCAGCGTCAGAATGACGCCCACCTTGAAGTAGTATCCCCACGTAATACGAATGCCCTTGCGCTCCAGGACGTGCAGCCAGAGCAAGGTTGCGAGGCTACCGATGGGGGTGATTTTGGGCCCCAGGTCAGAGCCGATGACATTGGCGTAGATCATCGCTTCACGTACGACGCCGGTGGCCTCGCTGGCCTGGATCGACAGCGCGCCCACCAACACCGTCGGCATGTTGTTCATGGCGGACGACAGCAATGCGGTGAGCAAGCCCGTCCCCAGCGCGGCACCCCAGACACCATATTCGGCCAGGTGATTCAGGGCCGTCGTCAGATAGCCGGTGAGGCCAGCGTTCTTCAGCCCATACACCACCAGGTACATGCCCAGCGAAAACGTCACGACCTGCCAGGGTGCTTCGCGCAGCACACGCCGGGTTGAAATCACATGCCCACGCGCCGCAACGGCGAACAGCATCGCGGCGCAGGCTGCTGCAATGACACTGATTGGAATGCCCAGCGGTTCCAGCGCAAACAACCCGATCAGCAACAAACCCAAAACCATCCAGCCGACGCGAAAGGTCAGCGGATCCCGCACGGCATGCCGCGGGTCTTGCAGGTCATCCAGTGAGTAGCGCTCGGGTATGTCACGGCGGAAAAACCAGTACAGCACGGTGAGCGTAGTGCCTACGGCAACGAAGTTGACCGGCACCATGACGGAGGCGTACTCGCTGAAGCCCAGACCGAAGTAGTCGGCTGAAACGATGTTGACGAGGTTCGACACCACCAACGGCAAGCTGGCAGTGTCGGCAATAAAGCCTGCCGCCATGACAAACGCCAGAGTCGACGCAGGGGAGAAGCGCAGGGCAAGCAAGATCGAAATCACGATCGGGGTCAAAATCAGTGCCGCACCGTCATTGGCAAACAGCGCGGATACAGCGGCCCCCAACAAAACCGTGAAGGCGAACAGGCGTCGGCCATCACCCTTGGCCCAGCGCGCCACGTGCAGTGCGGCCCACTGAAAAAAGCCGGCTTCGTCGAGCAGCAGGCTAATGATGATGACCGCCACAAACGTGGCGGTAGCGTTCCAGACAATGCCCCATACCAGTGGAATATCGTTCAGCGTCACGACGCCCGTGATTAATGCCAGAACCGCCCCGAAAGTGGCGCTCCAGCCGACACCCAGTCCCTTGGGCTGCCAGATGACCAATACGATGGTGACCAGAAAAATAGCGAATGCAATGAACATAAAAGACTCGGCAGGCGATGGGGTCAGCAGCAGGCGGTGGTGTTGAGAGGGCGGTCGCCCATCGCGTCGAGTCGAGCGCTGTTTTCCTCAAGCCAGGCGGTGTTGGCTGCTAGCGTGGTCTCAAGAATGGTGCGCACCCAACCCGGCAAATCAGGATTGAGCCGGTAGTAGACCCACTGACCCTGACGTCGATCGAGCAACAGGCCACATGCGCGAAGCTGCGCCAGATGGCGGGAGATTTTCGGTTGACTGTCGTTCAGGGCGCAGACCAGTTCGCACACGCACAGCTCACCCTCGCGGGTGATGAGCAACGTGGCCCGCGCACGGGTTTCGTCGGACAGGCATTTGAATACGGCGGCAGGGGTCAGCATGGACACGGCTCGATACATATGGTTATTCGAATATACGTTTATCCATATGTTTATGGCAAGCAGCGAACTTCAATCCAGCGAGTGAGTTCGATGAGCAGTCGCTGGATACCCCTGAAGTCCTCAGGACTGTTTTGGCGGGTAGTTGCCGCGCATTCCCCCGGACTTGTTGCCCGTTTTGCTCGGCAGGTTAGGCACGACCGGGCGGGATCTGGGTTGAGGGTTGGAGCGGCTTCGTGGTTGAGGTTGTTTGCTCATGGTCAGCCTCCTGACGGGGCAGGGTTTCGCTCGTTCAGCTTCCTCATAAAGTTTAGCTGCTGGGTGACAGAGGTTATGCGGTAAAACAAAGCGGGCGCCTGATAGGGCGCCCGTCTTTATTTACTCCGCCACCTGGGCTCGCAAACGTCGACCGATCACGTCCATCAAGTCACAGCCATCGCGCAACGGAATGGCCAGCAGTTTGGAAAAGTCCGACAGCACCACCGTGTCGCAACCGAGCTCGGCGCGGAAGGCGATGTTTTCCAGCACTTGAGTGACAGTGCGGATGCGGTAGTCGGCCATGGCTTGCAGGACGTCGAGCGGGGCTTGGGTGTCGATGAGCAGGGAGGCCGGGATCAGGTCGATTCCGGTGAGGGGCATGTATCTATTCATTTGAAGATCTCTGTTTGATTGGCTCAATGCCGTCACTCAGTCGTCGCCAAACGATTGGGTGGCAGCTGTGCGCAGGTTGGCGAACCGGCACAGAGAAAACCGGCAGACCCGAAGGTCTCCCGCGCACAGCCGCCATAAAGGCGGCTTTGCGGGTGCGTGAACCCCTGCAATAAAGCGGATAGCCCTCGCATTCTCTGTGATCAGGTCGCCAAACCTGAATCGCCATTGTGGGCGACGGGGCGGACTATAAGCTTCATCGGAACGACGGGCAAGGTGAGGGATTCCGAGATAAGTGTAGGACCAGAGCCGAGGTTGTTGTGAGCCATCGACTGACCTTTCCTGGACCAGCGCCACCTGTGCCGCAGCGCCAGATTGAGCTCTAAACGGGCTCATCGCCCATCATCCGCTAAGGTGATGTAACGCGGTCTCTCCTCGAAGGTGCGCCATGAACACCTATGTAACGCTGTTTGTCGGCATGTTTACCACGTTACTGGCCATCATCAACCCGCTAGAGGCGATTCCCGTGTTCCTTGGCATGTTGCAAGGCAAGGACACTGCCGAGCTCCGTCGGGTAGCCCGCAGAGCCTGTTTCTTTGCGTTATTGCTGATGTTCTTTTTCCTGATTTTCGGCAACCTGCTCCTGCGACTGTTCGACGTTCCCCTGAGCATGATCCGGGTGGTCGGTGGGGTGATTCTGATGCGGATCGGTTTCGAGCTGTTCGCCCCCACGCCCAACAGCAGCCTGATTCCCACTGGTCACGACGCCGACCAGGACGTCTCTTTCATCCCCCTGGCCATGCCCATCATGTTTGGCCCCGGTGCGATTGCCACCGTGATCGGCCTGACCAGCACCATCAAAGACGCCAGTCATGCGGTGCTGTCTTTCGCCGTCGTGGCGCTGGCCATCTGCGCCACGATGTTCACCACCTATTTGTCACTGGCTTACGCTCAAGTCATCCTCAAAACGATTGGCCCGCAAGGCATCGATGCCGCCACGCGCATTGTCGGGTTCTTCGTCTCTGCCATGGGGGTTGGTCTGATCTTTCATGGCACGGTGGAGTTTTTGCAATCGTACGGGGTGTTGCTGCATGGCGGGGTGGGGTAGGGCTGGATCGTTGTCTTTGCATTGACCGTGTGCTTTCGGCCAAAAGTGGACGGTGGACACGGTGATGGCAAATAGATAGCTTCATTAGGAGGCAGCAGTCCTTGCCGTCACCACTTCTAAGCCAGACAGGGACTTACGGGATGACAAGGAATGTTATACGACACGCCATCGCGACAAGAAACGCAAACCACTCGCTCGCACTCTGGGACCGTGTAAACGCTACGCACCTTCCAACCTTACCGTTACGGAGCATATAAGACATGTCAAACATCGTCGCATGGACCCTGTTCGCCTTGGGCGTTCTCCATATTCCATTCGGTATCATCAAGTTCAAAACAGCATTTGCCGCCGCTGTAGACTCTGGCTTCGTTGACCAATTCAAAGCGCACGAAGATCGGCGTACTGCCCTCTGGTTTACCATGTTGGGGCCGCTTTTTATGCTCGCAGGGCAGACAGCGATTCACGCCGTAGCCGTTGGCGATCTCGCGCTACTTAAAATTGTTGGCATCTATGTGCTTATGATTTCGATCATTTGCGTCATTGCTGTTCCAAAGTCGGGATTCTGGGCAACGTTGCTGGTTTCACCGCTGATCATCGCGGCAGGATATGACTTGTACGCCTGACAAACGGTTCAAGGCATTCACGAGGGCTTCAACGTCAGATCGGGGTCGATTGCGGTCCTTCACGATAGGCAACAATCGACCCAAAGCTGACGGAGGGAAAAAACCGTAGAGTCCTCCAGATCGTGAATGTTCGTTTGGTGATGGATTGCGAAAAATCGCCCTGCCTATGG